>CANOEC010000056.1 GCA_947564735.1 uncultured Lachnospiraceae bacterium
CATAAAATTTTCAAAGTTCTTCAATTTCTGCTTGACTTTTATTTGCAGACTTTTTCCAATGTTGGTTAGTTGTTGCTAACCGATAACCTTGATAAACGCGACCCTTTAGGTTAGTTGTCGCTAACTAATTATTAAGTATACACTCACTCGCTTGTTTTTGTCAATAGTGCATTGACATGGAAGGCTGAATTGTTACGTAACAATGGAAGGTTAAATCAAATTATTTCCATTCCCAAAAGCCGCTTTCACTTGTTCCAAATAATGTCTGGCAGCCGCGCCTTCTTCTTTATTGTATGGATAGCCTAACTGTTCCCCAACATGCTGTGCCACATCCTCGAACAAATCACACATCCTGCATACAGATGCCCATGCATTATCAATATTCCCATCAAAATAGGTACCCAAAAACGCCTGCCATTCTTCTTCCGATAGCCACTTGTATAAATATTTTGAAGATTTTCCTGTACTGACCGACCAATCTGTAAGAATCCCTACTTTCCAATCCAACAGTTTGACAAGCTGCGGTCTGACACAATAATTTGTCATATCCTGCACATAGGGAATTTCTTTTCGCCATAATCCTTTTGCAATATTATTTGTGCACCACCAGAATTCATTGCAGGTAGCTAAAAACTGTTCTTTTGTAGGTTTTTTTACCCAGTAGTCACTATCTGTTGCCGGCGCAATCTGGGGCAAGATGTTTTCTTTATCCAGCAGGATTTTACAAAGCTTATCATCTTTGATGTGCTGCTTTGCATAGCCTATACTCTGTACGGTCAAATCCATTCGTACCCCGTCTGTAAACTGCATCAGAAAACCGTATGAATTTTCTTTATCACTTGGATAATAAGGGTTTTCATCCGGATACTGCATGTAAGATACTTCTCCAAAAGCATAAATCCACTCTTTATTTTCTATATAGCTTTGGGTTTCCGTTACCACATAAACAATATCATAATCTTGGAACATATCTCTCGGAACATTTTTGTTGGTTCTTGAACCATTCATATAAACAGCCTTAATCTTCTCATCATGTTCTGCAATATTTAAAATAAGTTCATACATTTCACTTTCCGTTCTCATAGATTACACCTCCGTTACCGCATTCATTGCAAGCCGCATTGCTGCCGCAAAATAATCATTTCCCCAATTCCTTATATCGTGAGCTTCTACATCTGCGAGTGAATCTGCCGTAAATAGTAATTGACCAAACAATACTCCCCGCAGCTTTGCACAAGCTGCCATAGATGCACATTCCATCTCCACAACCGAATATCCCTCTGATTTTCTGTACTGCACCATTTCCTTTGTTTCACGGTAAAAACCGTCTGTTGTCCATGTTCTGCATTTTTTATAATGAAGTCCCGCACTGTCCAATGTCTTACATAATGCTTCAATAGGTCTGTCATCCAGCTCAATTTCCCTTGATGGCGGCAGGTATTGATAGGAAGTTCCCTCTTGTCGCAGTGCGGCAGTAGGGATAAAAAAAGAACCTTCTGTATCCTCTGCCAATGCCCCGCAACATCCGGCAGCAATGATTTTTGTCACACCCCCTGCAATCAACTGCTCCATAATCTGTACCGCGCCTGCTCCGCCAAGCGGCGCCTGCACAAAAGCAATCTCCACATGGTTCATTTGTGTTTTATAAACATAAAAATCCTTGGTGACACTTACAAACTTTCCAATGACTTCACATTCATTCTCTGCAACAAAATCATCTATTTCCGGCTCCATAAAAAGCATGACCGCTCTTGACGGAAACACAAAATCAGAATGATGTCCCGGCATAATGACTGCTGTTTGTTCTGTATCATATTCTAATATCGGTATCTCATTTTTCACTAAAGCCATAAGTTACCCCTCTCCAATTTATTTCGATATATATTTATTATAAATAGCCATGTCATTCCTTGGTCTATTCAACCACTCCGGACTCCATAATCTTGAATGTTACACGATTGCAGTCAATCTCTGCCATTGCTCCCATGGGTACAACAGTCATTGGTGTTCTGTGAACAAAATCACATAACTACCTATAACACAAAATATATGGAAATGCTTTCTAAGAATCAAAGGCTTACTCCAATATTTCTAATAACTCATATAAATTACCAATGCTATCCTCGGTTTTATTTGTACGTTGTATCCAAATAAATTTGCAATCAGCATTCAACGCTGTTTTTCGGTCTTTTTCTTCATCTCCAATCAAAATCAATTCTGTAATTGGAGTGTCGAATTTTTCAGAAATCATTTGTAGACCTCTGCAATTAGGCTTCCTATATCCTGCAACAGAATCCTTCATAATAAAAATCTACCCACGAATAAGGCATTCCTACATATTGCATTAATGTTTGACCTTAATCAAAAACGACAACTTTCAAAATTATATTGTATCTTCCATTCTCAATTTCTTTTGGTAATTTTCCAAATGATGAAATATTACGACTATATTTACAACATTCGCTCTTACACTGAATACGATGGTATAATTCATCTGTTCTACAACAGCCTCATGGTATTCTTTATTTGCCAAATATGTATCCCTGCTGAATGGAAATTGCAGGGGATTTTCTTCCAAACGGTCATAAATATTCTGTATTTCATCCAGCAAATGTACAGCAGCCTGTTTATTTTTTAACTGATAAATCAAGTGATGCAAAATATTATCAAGTAATTCATCGGCATGTTCTGTAACACTCAGCTTATATGCCATATTTTGTCCTCATTTCTGCCAAAGCTGTTCTGGCATCCTTGACCTGCCCACATTCTATCTGTTGTTCTGACAATTCAATATCTCTGTGTGCTGAAGCCCGGCGCATGGTACTTTCATAAATCTCCATACTCATAATAACCATATCTCCATAACCATTTTTTGTGATATAAATAGGTTCCTCTGACTTATGGCACATATCAGAAATCTCTGAAGTGTTTTTTAAATCTTTAATAGGAATAATTTGTGGCATTTTACATACCTCCTCTCCGATGTGGGTAAATTATACCATAATTATCCCTTTATTTCTATCATAATATGCATAACATCATTTTATCCCATAACAATTATTTTTATGTAAAATACCTATAAGGGCAAAAATAAGGGAAAGGGATATATAAGGCGAGACTTGGCGTTCTGCCAAGCCCCTGAAATCAAGGAAAGGTTAAGAGATAACACTGCAAATCCCGATTTAACATTCTTTCTTATAAATTAACATTCCGTTACCATAAGGGTCATCTTCCGCCCCAAATTCTTCCTTGACAAATTCATAACCGTTCTTTTCAAGAACTCTCATAGAAGCATTATTTCCACGCATAACACGTCCATATAAAATAGTTATTCCAAAAGTTCTTTTTATAAACTCTGTCATAGCTTTTAATAATTCAGAAGCATACCCATTCCCACTATGCTTTTTACATATCACGTAACCTATTTCTACCTCATCAGGATTTCCTTCCACCTCATTCACACCTGTATCGCCTATCAATTCACCTGTTTCTTTCAGTTCAACAGCTAATACATATGGTAAATGCCTGCCATTCACACAGTCCACATAAAATTTGACTGCTCCTTTCGCTTCTTCCATATCCACATAGCTTTCATTTGGAATCCACCTTTTTATTTCTTCCTCTAAATGATTTTCATATAAGCATTTGGCATCTTCTATCTCAAATTTTCTAATCCTCAGGCGCTCTGTTTCAAATATATATTCCATGCCTTTTTCTCCTCAAATTCATTACATAAATGATATCACTTTTATTCTCTATTTTCCACTTTTGTCCTCTCAAGTCATTCCGCCAATTGCAGGAGAATCTTTTTGAATAATTAAAGTTTTTTGGAAAAAGTATTGACTCCAACGCAGCGTGATACAGTATGCTGTCTTTATGAAAACAGTACAGCATTAGCCGGCAAATCCTGTTCTGTTTTCTGATTACGGTAAGGAGGCACAAACAATGAGAACGATTAGCCAAGTTGCAAATTTAACAGGGATAAGCCCACGCACACTACAATACTATGACGAAATCGGACTGCTAAAACCAAGCGAACTAACACAGTCCGGCTATCGCTTATATGATGATGAAGCCGAGGTAGCAAGACTTGCCATTAAACAATTCGGCAGTATTGAAAAATACACCGAAGCCATGAAGCATAATTTAGAACATTTTTCCAAACTTATGGATGACTGGCAGTCACAAATCCCGGAAGAAATGAAAGCAGATGATAAGTTTCTTAAGTTAGCTTCCCATAGGGGAGAAGATGTCGCTTCGGACAGCATACAAAACTTAGTGAAAGAAATAATTGCATACGCTCGTGGTAATGCTCCGTCCGAATTGATTGGAGATGACAGGCAATATTGCAACATGATTATTGAACTTTATTCCAATGATCATCTGAGAGCCGTAATCGACACTAAGTACGGTACGGGCAGTTGCGATTATATTGTAGAAGCCTTTCGCACTTATTTATGTAAAAGCGCATCCACCACACTTTAGAGAGCCTTAGTGACATTTCCATTTTCTTGTGATATATTGGATTTCCACTTTTAAGAAAAGGAGTTGATAACATATGCCACAGATAAACAAAGGCGGTAAATTTATTTTCGGAAAGTCACTGATACGAGAGGATTTAACAATCCATCTCCCAGCACAGGCACTTGCAGAATATAACGCCACAGCAGAGGGAAAAGTCTATCTTTTTACTGGAAGCAAAGTCACTGGCGGCTTTTGCGTGACAAGGAAAGGATTATTAGAACCGTCGAAGCTAGGACTCATTCTTACTGATAATCCGGCTTTACAGAACTACCAGACCGCAGAGGGCAAATTTGTCAAATACAAGGGTCGGGCATATTGTTGGGTAAATATTTCGGAAAATGGTGTGATTCAGCTTAATCAGCAAGTACTAAACTTCCTAAATTTGAAAATTGGAATGGAACTGTTATCTATCCGAAGCAGTAATATTGCTTTTACGATGGGCGCAACAGGTCCTCTGTTGGAAAGAGCCGATAATTATGGGGGCGAAATCAAACTTTATTAAACGAGTTGCCCGCAAACTTTGCGGGTAACTGTAAAACAATTTTTAAACCGCAACTGACAAAACGACGGCACCATGCTACAATAAGAGAAAAAGGATGGCTTTTATGTAAAACCGTGCAGACAGACACCGCGAACCCTGAAAACGAACGAATACGGAGGATATGATGTCAGAAGGAATTGCATACCAGAACAAGGATATTCTGTTTAAGATCCTTGGTCAGACCTACAAAGAAAAAAGCTTTGCGGCATACGGAATCGATCTCCCGCCCATCCGGGAACTGCTTCCGACAAACCTGCCGAAAATCTCAGCAAACGAAAAAGACATTGACAACCTGTTCCTGCTGGAAGACGGAAACTTTGATTTGCGCCTAATCGTTATTTACACCGGCGATGTAAAAAGCGCTGAATCCGATTTTGAAACCAAATGCCTTACTCTCCGCACAAAACAGGCTTTTCTGTCCCACATAGACGGCGAAACGGCATTTAACACAATCCTGCAGAAAATCCATTCCGGCACGGTACTTGAGGATGATGACCTGATGAAGCTGGTCATCCTGCCCCTGACAGTCCCCGGTCCCAAAGGGAAACAGGAAATGCTGGAAAAGGTTGTGGATCTGGCAGAGCAGATAAGGAGGAAAATCAACATGACACAATCAGGGCAGCTTTATGAAAAAGAAAAGATTGAATATAGAAACCAGAAAATACGGGAAATGGCATTAAAGCTGTTACTGCGTAATATTGATATTATTGACCTTTATAACTGATGCCCCACCCAGCACAATGTCCCTAGCAAGATTCCAATAATCAGTCCTCCGCCATCTTTAACCCCTATTCCGCCGCCGATTTCAAACACTGCAAACGCTGCCAGAAAGGACAGGACTGTTTCCAGACAGACAAACCCATCAGGATAATCAAAATACCGCCTGCAAGACCAATCACTCTCTGCCTGCTCTCTATGAAGTCAGATATGACAGTAATCCCAAAAGCGTCTACACAGGCATACAGCAGGTCGGCCACCGAGGAACCCATTCCTGTCACCAGCCCCACCGCAAAACCCTGCTGGAGCGTCCTTCTGATTGTCAATGCCCCGATTGCCCCTGCCGGTACTCCGAATATCAGACCAATCAGCAGACCTTTTAAGAAGAAAACACCCATCAGCTCTTTCCCTGCTTTCTGATCTGGTACACAAGGTAATCAAGGCAGTCTATTTCCTTTTGGGCTTCATGGAGCTTGTCAAGGATACAGCTCCTGTGCTTCTCAAGCAGACCAAGCTCCATTTTCTCGTTGCCCTGCCGGTAATATGACATAAAATTCTCTATAAAATCAGCATCACTCCCGGCATCCGCCAAATTTTGTATCACATCCTGTTCAGACACATTTTTTAACATTTTCCCACTCCTTACTCTCGTTTGCTTTCTCCCTCAGAACCACTTTCCCGTTGCACTCCATGACAGGATTCTCACGGATAATCTCGCCCACGCTGTCTGCGGTAATCGTCCCGCTTTTCGGGTTTTTCACGGAAACAATATGCCCCTTTACATCCGCCTCCACATCAGAATACTCAAACGCCAGATCCGTATCCTCCATCGTACAATTAATCAATTTCAGATTCCTGCAGTAACAGAGGGGCTGCGTTCCGATAATTTTGCAGTCTATCAGTGTCAGTCCGTCTGAAAACCATGCCAGATACTCTCCCTTGACCACACTGTTTTTTACCGTTACGTTTTTACTGTGCCAGAAAGCGTCCTTTGTATCCAGCACAGAATCCACAATCTCCAGATTCTCCATATACTGGAAAGAATATTTTCCTCTCATGGTAACATGGTCCAATTTCACATCCCTGCTGTCCATGAAAATATACTCCGATTCAATTTCCGTGCCTTTCAACATGATGTTGTTGCTTTTCCATCCAAACTCCATGGATACCACCCGGCTGTTCTCCACCACGATATGGCTGCACTCCCTGACTGCCTTGATGCCGCCGAGGGTGCTGTTTTTGATCACACCGTTATCAGCGTACCAAATAGCCGCCCTTGTCTTTTCATCCATTTCCACATGTTCCATGGAAAAACCCTTCACATGCCACAAGGGATACCGCAGGGAAAAGCTGCAGTCCTGCAGGGTAATATCCCGCGATTCCTTTAAGACTGATTCCCCGTCTGCCGGACCTGCAAAGGTACAGTTTTTAATATCATACCCCTGTGAAAAATACAAAGCCCTTTCCTCGTCATACTGCTTATTCTCAACTAACTGTCTCATACTTATTTTCCTCCATGGATGCCTTTTTCCTCAAACACCCTCTTATAGTAGACGGAATGCTCATAGGCATATTTAAGCAACTTTTGAAGTGTTTTCTCCCAAAGTGAATGCTTTTAAGCTGATATAAAATACGGCTGTCACAATACTTATTTTAAAGCAACCACATATCCGTTCTTATAATTTTCCCTATGGTAATAATGCGCCACCAGCGCACGCTGGTCAAAAATAATGCTCCACTCCGTGGACTCATGGGAACCGTAATTGTCCTTGCTCACACTGTCAAGTGCTGCCCGCACCTGCAGCACATCCATTTCAGATGTCTGCTCCAGAATATCTTCCAGCGTTTCAAAGCGGGTATGTGACTGCGCCGTCCCAATCCCCTGTTTCTCCCCCTCAGAAATGTAAAAATTTGTCAGCACGGGCGTTTCCACCACACTCATTTCATGATCAATATACTCTACCGCCACACGATTGCCCTGTGCATCGGCAATGGCAAAATGAACCATATATCCCATGGACGCATGGAGATCATACTGTGACAAAAGTTCCAACGCTTCTTCCACAGTGGAAGCCCGGTCCAGCACCAGCCTGACCGCCGTTGTTGTGGTGATGTCCGGTTTCTCTGTATTCTGCTCTATGGTCAAGTCATCCTGTATCATGTTCACAGCGATGCATAGACCCGCCTCATTCATTCCGTCCAGAGGCGCATATAGCGCTGCCAGCGTCAGCACATCATCTGGCAGAAACGCCGACATAGCGCCTGCACCGGATCTGACAAAATCCATATTGACCGTAGATATGGAACTGTAGCCATTTTCAGGATACGCCGCCACAATCATGGCATCACATGCCATCCAGTCAAAATTCCTGCCAAACAGATACCCTTCTCCGCTACTTTTTACAGAAATGGTACTGCAGCCAAACATTCCGCTCCCAAAGACCAGACCATCCGCATCCGCTTCCGACAGCAAAGTTTCTGTCAGAAAGTCAAGCACCTCCTGATCGGAAGCTGCCCCGCCGCCTGAAAGAAAATCATCAAAACCATAATCCCCTTCATATTGTACGGAAGACAGCCCCTTTTCCAGTTCCTGTACCTCCCCTGTCAGGGCAACCTCTTTTTCCTCCGGTACGACTGTTGCCCCATCCGTACAGGCTTCGTCTGCCATTCGATCGGTTTCACCCTGCCCGCCGCTTTCCGGCATGATACCGGACTGTGCAGGGGACATTTCTTCCGTATCACGCTGCATATCCCCTTCCTGTATCTGCCCACAGCCGGCTAAGGCAGACACAATGCAAACCACTAAAACAAGTAACCTTTTTTTCATATCCTATCCCCAACCTTACATTGTGCGGAATGATATCCCATCTTAAAACTTCAATTTTTTGTGAGCCAGAAATAAACGTCAACGCCCCATGTGTCATCCAGATTGGATTCGTATGCACTCTCCACTGCCTCTGTCAAGGTTTCCGTATCTGCCACATAACCTACCGGCGTTGCCAGAATGTTCGCGCCTTCCACATCCTTGAAATACAATCGGAGCTGCCCGTCACCAAACAGATAAAGCTCCCCCGTATGGATATCCGCAACCTCCACCTCGTCATCCCTTGTATATGTCCCACGAATATGCTGCCCTACATAGCCGGTTTCCCCATCATAGGTATAAGTAGGGAACAGCAGCGCAGAGTCTGACAGATAGCCCAGCATGGTATCCACTGCCGCATTGTTATACATATCCACATCATAATCGTCTGTGCCCTCCCTGCCGATTTTTATCGTAACTGCGGCGCTGAGCACCTTACCGTCATAAGCGCTTTCTGCATCCTGTGAGGGGTGGATAACCTCCTCCAGCGGCGTTCCGGGGTCCTGTGCCTGTCTGCCGCATCCGGCAGCCACTGCCATACAAACACTTAAAACCATTGCCAACAACCTTATCTTCCTTTTCATTTCAATCCTCCTGCTTAATCATCATTTTCTGAGAGTAATTTTATTATGCTGACCTGCTTTAACCTTGCAGAGAAAAGCCATACAAAACCAAAAAACAAAAGCGTGACCGCCGCAAAGGGCAGAACCGTTCCGGTCAGGCTGATCCGGGAGGTAAACTGTCCAATCCCAAACATCCTGAAAATCCTCCCTATCATGGAATCCGCTGACAAAATCGCAGCCATGCTGCCAATAAACGCCCCTGCCGCCACAACAAGCAGAAAACGGATGGAAAAAGACAGCCTTAAGTCTTTGTCTGACAGTCCCATACTCTTATAAACCGCCATGTTCCCTGTTTCCGCTTTGAACAGTTTATCCGCACTCATGGAAACCGCGATAAAGATAAACACCGCCGCCACCAGATAAATGACACCGATCACCCCATGCATCAGGGACACGATCCCATCAAGTCCGGACCAGCTGTTGGTATGCACATCTATTCCTTTATAAGAGTCCTGTAAATATTTCATGGCGTAATCCCTTACCGTCCCGTCCTTTAGGATATAATGGTAACACCAGATAAATCCGTTAATATTCCCAATCTTGGAATACCCCGCCATGCTCATGCCTATGTTATTGCCCATTCCGTTGGCACACTGATAAATGCCGGATACCGTGTAATTTTCCACCCTGCCATTTCCTGCTATCCCCACGGTATCCCCAATTTCCAGCCCCAGCTCATTTGCAATGGTATGGGTGATAAGCACCTCCTTGCCGTCACAGACTTCCCCCTCCAGCACATGAAAATAATCCGTGTCACTGAGCACATTTGCCGTCGTCTCGAACCCGTTTACCGTCACGCTTTCCATCGCAAGCTCATAGGTTTCCTCTATGGGGGAATACCAGTTAATGATCCGCTCGATCTCCTCCATCGGCACATCATCATGAAAAGGCTGCACCCCCAGATCATGGTCTGCCACAGAGAACGCATTCATCAGCCCTTCCCCATTCATCCCAAGCCATGCTCCCATCCTGCCAATCACAGACAGGAAGAAAACCAGCAATGCGGCTATCAAGCACACACTGACATATTTTCCTTTATGCGCCATCAGTTCCCTGACTGCTATCCACAAAATAAGAAACCGTTTCCCTATCTTTGTATGTGCAGGCTTTTCACCGGAACCTTCGCGGATTGCCTGAATGGGTGCAATCCTTATGATACCGCCTGTCCTTATAACCAAAAACGCGCCGAACAGGACAATTAACCCTGTCAGGATGATAAGCGCTGCATAAAACGGAAACGCTATGCGGATCAACATCCCGGTGGAGGTCACCATTCCTTTTGCCAAAGCCTTCGACACCGGCATAGACAAAAGCGTTCCCAAAATAGTCCCTGCGGCAGAAACACCGCCGTATATCCCGAAATAGATTCCCCGGATGCTGCTTCCTGTAAGCCCCATGGTCTTTAAGACAGCCATGTCCTTTTTATCCTGTTCTATCACATCCGAAAGGCTTTTCCCCGCCACGATAAAACAGATGACCAGAAGGACAGCAGAGAAAGCAAGCAGAAACCCGCAGAGGATATTCTGCAAAAGGAGCATATAGCTTAAAATGGAATCCCTGCCATAAGTAAATTCTGTATAAAGAGGCAGTTCGGTGTCTGATAAAACCGCTTTCTGAAATTCCACATCACTTAATGTACTGGCGCCGTCCTTGAAAATGTGGAACATTGCGCCATCCCTTGCAAGCGTGTCGCCCTTCACGCTTTGCGCATCCCCTTCAGGACTTGCCTCCGCCACCTGCAGCAGTTCCTCCCTGTCCGCCTCACAGATCAGAAAACTTTTCATATCGATCATGGAGCTTCCCATAAAAGCGTCCTCAAAATACCCTGCCACAATGAGACTTCTGATTCCGTTGGAACGCGCCAGCTCAAACTGTATGGAATCGCCGACTTCCACATCAAAACCGGACTGCAGGGCAGGAGAGATATATACGGTTCCTTTTTCTATGACTGGCTCTGGAACATAATTTCCTTCCCCATCCAAAAAACGGTATGCCACTTCCCCCTCAATACGGCTGCCATTATTGCTATCATCTGCATGATTGTTCCTGTAGACAATCAACTGACCGTCATTATCGGAATATCTGCCATTTATCTCATATCCGGCAAATATAAGCGGCTGCACGGATATATGCCCCACTCCTCGGACATTTTTTATCTCTGATGCGATTCTGTTAGGGCAGTCCGCAACCCATACGGTAAAATCCCCGAAGCCCAGCCTTTCCATTTCTCCCGCCACAAAACGCTTTCCGCTTCCGTACACTGTCACTGCCGTAAAAATACATAATACGCTGACAAATACCATCAGGAAAAGCCCGGCAATGCTTCCTGCCTGTTTCTTTACGGCGGCATGAATGAGTATCCGGTATTGATTCATACTTGTTATATCCTCCATTTTGTGTGAAGAACGCACTCGTTGCGTTCTTCCAGACGAAATTTAGAATTTCTTTGATGCGGTATTTTCGCATCTTAGAAATTCTTTTCGTCTTGCTACCATCCTCTGTCCTCCAGCCACCTGTTCAACTGTTCTTCCCGTTTCCTGTCTTTTCCATCATACGGTGTCAGCTCCAATTCACCGACAACCATTCCGTCCTCCAGATAAAGGATTCGGTTTCCACGGAGCGCCGCCTCCTTGTCATGTGTCACCAGCACCACAGACTGTCCCTCCCTGTTCAGTGCCGAAAACAGGTCCAGAACCTCCAGCGTATTCGCCTTGTTCAATGCCCCCGTCGGCTCATCCGCGAACAAAATCTGTGGGGAAGAAATAACAGCCCTCGCAATGGCAGCCCTCTGTGCTTCCCCGCCGGACGCTTCTGAGGGCAGGCGTTTCTCCGCCCCCGAAAGATTCATGCGTTCCACCAGTTTATCCGCTTTTTCCCTTATTTCTTCCTCAGTTCCCTTATTGCTGATATATCCTGCTATCACAATGTTCTCATACAGGCTTAAGGAACTGACGAGGTGCATTCTTTGAAAGACAAACCCAAACTCTCCCGCCCTTAAATGCGCCAGCTCCTTCTCCGAAAGAGCCGTTATATCCCGCCCCTGATAGACGACTTTTCCGCTGCTCACGGTATCCATGCCGCTTAAAGCGTAAAGCAGCGTAGACTTCCCGGAGCCGGAAGAACCCATCACCACGGTAAAATCCCCTGCATAGATGGAAAGGTCAATTCCCTGCAAAACACTGTTTTCTCCAAAATTTCTTTTTACTTTTTCTCTGGATAATAAAAGTTCTTTCATGCTTACACTCCTTGCATGTATTAACACATATTCCAGTCAATTTTCCCTTGTGCTATATTCTAATGCCGTAAAACCTTACACCTTTTCTACAGTTGAAATACAAAGGCATTCTCAAAGTTTTCCCTATGGCAATATCTGATTTCCCATATACCTTATTTCAAAGCGTGTATGCGATTTCTCTGTACCGATTCCGTATTTTTCTCCTTCCGTCAGATAGAAATTCGTGGCAACCGCCATGATTCCGCTCTGCGGAATCTCAAAATCGTAGTACTTCTTAGCGAAATGCCCTCTGGCGTGAGCATGACTTGCTACGCAAGTCTAGAAGTACTTCTCACACCAATCCTCCATGTCAGAGCAGTTTACTGCGATGACACGCGCCGAGAATCTCAAAGTTTTCCGAAGGAATACTTTTATTCTCTGCTGCGAGCAGGGCAAATTTGAGGCTCTGACTCAAATTGCCGATTGAAAAATAAGCTATCAAGCTGATTTTTCAATCTATTATTCCATGGACAGGGTTACTGTCACATCTCCGCTTCCCAGAGCCTCTTTCAATTCATCGGCGGTAACATCCTTTATCTTTCCAAGCCTCGTAAAATTCCATGAATTTGTGTCATAATAAATTACAAAGGAATTGCCCAGATACAAAATGAGATCACCGGGACCGGTTGAAATCTGTTCATCATTCGTTGGCAGATTGAAGCCAAGAGAACCTACCTTTTCCATATTGGCGTAATCCTGCATGTCAATCGTAAGGGGACCTTCCGCCAATTTTTCTTTTAATGCATCCACTGAAGAATTATCTGCCAGCTCTGCAGTGAATGTCACATCGCCAACCTGAATTCTCATAGTATCCTGTACCTCCTTTTCACTGTCATTACTTTCGGAACCTTCCGCATCACCGCCGGTGTGTACGGTTTCTGCATTGCCTTCGCTTTGCACATCTTCCTGAATGCCACTCTCCTGATCATGGGCTGTTCCCGCCCCGCTTTCCGGCTGCCTGCCATCATCGCTTTCCCCTGCCATAGTGCTGTTTTCTTCCTCAGATGTTTCATTCCCTGCCAAAGACTCAGCCATATCCGGCTGGTTTCCTGCATGATTCGACCCTGAATCCCCACACGCACACAGGCACCATATGAGGCAGAGCATGATTGCTATGGTTGTTATTCTTTTCTTCACTTTAGCTCTCCTGTAACTTGTTTATAATGGGTTGCCATTGCCGTCTTTTTTCCTTACTTCTTCATAACCCTGTTATCTGCCATAGTTTTCATCCGTCACGGCTTCAAGCCACTCATTGGAGCAGTTTTCTCCGGGAACCTCCACGGAAATATGAGAAAACCATGAATCCGCCTTTGCCCCATGCCAGTGCTTTACATTAGCGGGAATTGTGATGACCATGCCCGGTTCAAGGCTGACTGCTTCCTTCCCTTCCTCCTGATACCAGCCGCTCCCCGCAGTGCAGATCAGAATCTGACCGCCGCCCTTATCGGCATGGTGGATATGCCAGTTATTACGGCATCCCGGCTCAAAAGTCACATTGGCAAGGAATACCGGGCATTCCTTTGGATTCGTCAGCGGATTCAGATAGGAATTTCCAATAAAATACTTTGCAAACATCTCATTTGGAAATCCCATGCCAAATACGTTTTCTTTGTCAAATTCTTCTTTGCTCATTGTTTTCATAACTGCTGCCATCCTTTCTTCATTTAAAATCAATTTTGACTTTTTTCTGTTGCCTACGGCAAGGCTGCCTCCTGTATGGGCATGAAGCCGGCTCTCGCATCTGCCCAAAGCAAGGATACATACAAAAGTCAGAAGCTCCCTTGTCTTCAGGTCCAGACCATGCCGGATATAAATATCGCCAAAGCAGAAGGCGGACAGGTAATCCTGCATCCTCCAGCGCGGTGTTTAGGTTTCCACATGCCGCCAGAATAAGAGCCATTTTCCTTTACAGGCAGTATAGTGCCATATTAAAAGAATAGCAAATACTTATATCCAATACACTTCAATAGTTGAAAACTATATTGATGTCTGCTATAATTTTTACCGTGTGAAAATAAACCATATTTACGAGGAGGCTTCTACATGGAAATTCGGGTCCTTCAATATTTTTTAGCGGTAGCAAGGGAACAGAGCATTGTGCGCGCCGCAGAATCCCTCCACCTGTCACAGCCTACACTCTCCACACAGTTAAAAAATATGGAAGAGGAGCTGGGCAAACAGCTTTTAATCCGGGGAACCAAGGGATCCAGAAAGGTAACCCTTACGGAAGAAGGCATGATCCTAAGACAGCGGGCGGAGGAAATCGTAAACCTTGTCAAAAAAGCAGAAAATGAGATCATGCTGTCTGACAGCGTGATTGTTGGCGATGTGTACATTGGAACAGGTGAAACAGATGCTGTCCGGTTCATTGCCCAGACTGCAAAAAAACTACAGGAACAATATCCCGGCATCCATTACCACATTGCCAGCGGCAATGCAGACTTTGTGACAGAGCAACTGGATAAGGGGCTGATTGATTTTGGCATTGTGTTCGGACCAGTGGATGGTTTTAAATATGATTCCCTGAAACTTCCCTTTAAAGATATATGGGGCGTATTGATGCGGCGCGATTCGCCCCTTGCAGAAAAAAATACCATTGCACCGGAAGATTTATGGGATAAGCCTTTGATTGTTTCCCGGCAGGAAAAGAGAAACAGTCCTCTTACCGCATGGCTGCGGAAAGAGTTTTCTGACCTGAATATCATCTCCACTTATAACCTGATCTTCAATGCATCCCTCATGGTGGAGGAAGGTCTGGGGTATGCGCTTGGTTTTGATAAAATTATCAATACCTGCGGAAGCCCCCTTGTTTTCCGTCCTCTAAATCCAACAATGGAGGCAGAAATGAGCGTTATTTGGAAAAAGTACCAGATATTTTCTAAAGCTGCCGATAAATTTCTTGCGCATCTAAAGGGAAATTTTTAATTATTTTCGTTTACACATAAAGAAACCATAGGATATTACATCTTATGGTTTCTCATCAGTATATGCTCGCTGTTCCCTTCGGAAAGCCATATCCTCCACACAATCTATATACTTTTCTACCATTCCCCTATCTGATTCCCGAAGGTTCTGTAAAAAAAATTCCCATTTCGCATCCTCCTCCCGAAGCCTTTTTTCGGCTTCTTCATACTCAGGGGATAGTTACGTAATCATTTCGACTTATATCCTCTCCACTTAACTGTCCTACAAAATCAACTGCTTTTTTCACGCATCACTCATAGTTATTTGCCCTCGTATTACTTTTTCATGTTGAAAACTCCATGCGCTTCATCTTTGGAGGGGAATGTATTTATGAAAATCCCCTGCTGACCAAAGAGCGGTTGGAACACGAAAAAATACAGACGACTCTGGGAACCTACGGTCATCTGCATCCTAACACCAATCTTGAAGTTGCCAACAAACTGACAGGGGTGCTACCACAGTGTGTAGCCAATTCACATTTGTCTTTGCATATGTTTTCCCAATACTGCACAGCACTCAGAAAAAGCAAGCTGCTGATTATGGTACTGCTGCTGCATCTGCTGTAACTGTGCCTGTATTTGTTGCTGATTAAAAATGTTGTATATTTGATTTTGATTGAACATTTTAACATCTTCTCCTTCAAAATAATAATTTCTATCTTTTTAACATACAATTATATCATGACCACATCATAGCCATTTTGGTCATGATATGGTCATGAGCTTAGTTACGAATAATATTTCTGATTTTTACTTTTTGGTTTATCCGGCAATGTCATTTTTAATCTGCCATCTTTTAATAACATATTTAAATAATTTCTTCTAAAACTTGTTCGACTGTTAAATCCAAATTGTTCCATAATTTCCGGCAGAGATCTTGCCTCTTTACAAAAATCCAAAATCATCATGACCATCTTGGTCATGATCTCTTACACTTTGACCAAGGTGCAAATTTTTATCATTGTTCAACAATTCCAAATACTTATCACATGCCTTACAAAGCACCATAATACCGGATGCGCTGATATTGTATTCTGGCAGGCATCCATCATACTTTTCGCATGCCTCCCTGATTTTATCAAACCCTCTGCCCCATGCCTCTATCATACCACTCTTAAAGAAAACATTCGCCAATTTGGGATTATAGGGCTTAGATGAGTGCTTTGCAAACAGTTTCTCCGTTGAGTTCAACTCAGACGGCATCTCACCATCATTCCAGATATATATTTTATCCTCATATACGCTAATCTGAATTGGGTTGCAGGCACTATAATCCTTGTGAACCACCGCATTCAGCAATATCTCACGGAACGCTTCCTGTGGAAACATAAACTGTTCAATCCTCTGAATCCCTTCATAATAAATCAAGGCTTTCAAATATTTTGTATAAACCAAATCAACCGTCTTATCAATCTGCTCAATCAGAGAGCCATGCACCTCGTCCTAATACTTCAAGTCAGCATCCGATTTCCCGAAATAGCCAACTTTAATATAAGAGCCTGTAACCCACTTCTCCGGATCTTTATAGAATGCCAACATTGCAGCTCTTATCAGATAGCCTTCTTCGTCTATTAAATGAAGGTTCTCCATCAGTATGATATCCTCAACTCTTGTTTCTTCATCTGTCAACCTGTGCCTTCTCAAAGCCTTTTCCTTAAATAGATCAATCGCCTCTCTTCTCAAATCCATTACCTGTAATTTGGGTATCGGCATACCGTCCCATGTCCTGCCCTGTGATTTCAGAATTGCTTTATCCAGCTCTTTTCCGGTTATCGTTCTCATGGTACTGCCGGAACGGTAAAAATATTTACCGTGATAGCTGATGAGTGAAGGGTACTTGTCCACAATAATTTCAATGTATTGCAGATCATTTTCGTACAGTAGATTGACATCCGCTACAATACCCATTGTATCCGTAATTTTATTCGGAATGGATTCCAGCAGTTTCTTTCTGTCTTTATCGCCGGGTCCGACAACATCTCCGTTATCACTTTTTCCGATATAGAGTATCCCACCATAGGCATTGGCATACCCGCAAATCCACTCTAAGAACTCATCATGCCATGATTCTTTGTATTCTATTGTTTGATGTTCCGGCATAATACTTGTCACCTGCTCTCTATATATCTTTTCACTGCTACACCTACCAGCAAATTATTACCAATGATTTCTTCTTTCTTCGAGTTCAAGCAATGCCTCCAATAAACGCTCTTGTAATTCCGTTTTCGAGAGACTTTTCACATATTCTTCCATATCTTCATAATGTTGCTGCTCTCGTTCTTTTTCCTCCGCTTCCCACTTTTCTACTTCTTTCAGAAAATCCTCTGCTGCCTTAGGCTCCGCTGTAAAATACAGTGCTATCATATGTTTACACACAACCCGCCTTCCATCTGCAAAAGGGCAGTTGCAGACGGATTTTCTTGGATGTACCGTATCTATATGTACCGTATATGTATTGTTCCCACTGCCGGAAACCTTTCCATCATAAACGCCCGCTTCGGAAGAATCCCATGAAACAACCTTTTTGTTATTAAAATAATCCATTCCACGCCAAACAGAATTACTACTTGCTATTTCTACCAAACCCATACAAACTTTCCCCATTTGCTATTTATCTTACAAAGCTGAGTATTTATAAACAAATTATTTTTGCTCTTTCAAAATCAATGTTACCATTTCTTTTAAATCATCGCTAAATTCCTTCAGATCATCAATAGTGATAACTTTCTCCTGAATCAGTCTTGTAATATCACGAAACACATCCGATTTTCTTAACTCAATACATACACCCAGCTTTTTTCTATCTCTATTGATTCTCTTTTCCATTTCCCAAAACTTAACAGACGCTGGAAGGTCGCTTTGTAAATAATCAGCATATTCCCTTACCAAGTTTTCCATATAATGTTCCTGCCATATGCCTATTTTCTCTCTATATAATTTCCAATCCTGTTTTGATGGTTCAACCATTCCCCATATCCTCCACCTAAATATTAAACATATCACATTTCCTTCAATTCGCTATATATGTAGTAAATTTGCTTATCTATTGTACATCATCAACATTTCTTTATTATTTTAATTCCCGCAATGAATTCTTTGCCATGCGACTTTATTATTGGGTACATAATTATCATATATTTTCTAAAAATACAAACAATATGGAAAACACAGCTTATCACATAAACTATCTATCATTTAAAATAATCTATGCAAAAATTCAATCACTCGAGCTCCCTACAACCATAACATAATTGTTAAATATTTTATTGTTTTTTAAGGGTTTTTATAACCATATTATCCATGTTTTACGCCTTATTTACAGCTTCAGAGCAAACAGGTATCATACGGGTATCACAAATTTTCTCTGTCGTAATTTTTCTAGTATAGCCATAACATCCGGCTGTGTTGGCGTAAACTTCACACCACGTTTCAGCATACCCATGACTTTCTTTGCCTTCTGCTCAACCTCTTTAGCCGTATGTTTACTTGTCAGCATCAGATGATTTCCGGCTATGGTATATTCCCGTTCTATATACTCCTCAGTTATATGGAACATATCTTGTATCAAAAATGCACTTTCCCGGCTGTCATCCAATTTTACAACATGAAGAATATCACAGGGTTTTCTTGCTTTTTCTTTCTTCTTCATAATCCTTTTATATTTATCTATCCGGCTAGACAAAGGTATCATCCAATATATTCCTGTACTTGTATCTTCAAAGCAATAATAATGCAATCTGTTCTCTGTTTTATTTCCCTTGAGGTACGGAGCAGACATATCCTCAAAAAATTTGTCCTTAATAATATAAAATCCCGTTTTCTTCATTCGCTCCGTCCTCACTATGTAAAAAGTCCCCCACCTTGCGGTGAGGGACTATACTTTCGACCCAACCACTTATATACCGCATATTGGTCAGCGGTAAACTTTCAACCCGACCATTTATATACCACATAACTTATGCTAAACTTACAAATTTTGTTTTTAAATCATTCTCTAAATATTTTTTAAGACTATATCTCCTGTGATTGACCACACATAATATTTATTCCTCTCATTTCACATATCATAAACTATTGATGTTTCTTTATATATTCTTCCTTGACTATATCAATCGTTTTCCCACCAATTCCAAAATTTTTATCAGATACCTCTTTAATCGTGGTAACAAAAAACTCCTGTGGAACTCTCATAATCTCAGAAGACACTTCTGTTAGGCGCTTAATCAGCAACTCCTTTTGCTCGTCTGATAATGCTCCACTTTCGACCGTAATATATGGCATTTCTATTTTCCTCACTTTCATTTACAAATCAAATCCGATTGAAGCAATATTACCTGCCCCTATGCTTTTCTTTCCTTTTCTGCTGTTTCAGCTCAAACTGGCGCTGTTTCTCTGCTTCCCGTTCTTCCCTGTTCACAGTCTTGCGTTCAATTTTCAACTGCTCCTGCTGTAATTTCAAAGCCTGTTGCGATTTTGTTCCTATTCCTGTATTCTGTATCTGTCTCCTCACTTCTCGCTGCACTCGTTTAGGATTTCGACTTGTTTCTTTTACATCAGTTTCCACAGCCGGACTAAATCGTAACCGATAGTAATTTTTCAGAACGAACTCAAAAACCTCATAGTCTTTGGGTTCTGCCCCAAACGTAACCTTACACACAGATAGCTTTCCATCCGATACACATTCAAACACTCCCACCCAAAAGGGTTCTTCAAAAAATACTGTCAACTTTCCCGATACTGAAATCAACTCGTTGATTTTGTCCATGACAATTCCTCCTTAATGCCTAACGGCTGACGCGGTATTCGTCAAATATTCCAAGTGTCCCCGCAATTTGCATAAATGCAATTGCGAGTCCACATGTCCTATTTTCCTCATTACTCGCGCAAATAATTGTAATGAACAAAGAACGGACGACCCTAAGGAGGGAGGGCTACTTACACCAAATCGGTGCGACTGGACTACCTACCAGTTCTGCAAGATTTCCTTGCGTTGTGTTTTTATCTTTGCTCCTATATATTACCATATAAACGTGCATTTTTCCATAAAAATATGGCAATCCGCCTATAACTGCAAATTGCCATATTCTCATTCCCCTTATCTGCTCTAACTTACATGGTGCTAGCACCATGTGTCAATCATCGTCAAAAGGAACATTATCTTTACCACAGACTATTTCCTATAACCATACTCCCCAATCTCCATAATCAAATGTCCCATTTCCATGATGAAGTTTTCCGTCTGCCTTAAGATTTCTAAACGCTTCCCGCATACGAATTAAGATTTCCGGCTTGATATCCAGTGAGTGATGTGCCGGAAACACTTTTTTCACTGGCAATGCCGCAACTTTTTCCAAAGAATCAAGGTATGCCTCCGGGTCAGTAGACGGATAATACGCAAACAGAATATCCTTATAAACCAAATCGCCAGTAAATAAATATCCCCTGCCTTTTTCCCAAAAACACAAATGCCCCGGAGAATGTCCGGGAGTATGCAGCGCTTCAATTTCTCTGCCGCCAATGTCAATGATGTCATGGTCTGTCAGCACTTTTGTTGGCATACCTTGAAAAAGTTCATAATCATTCACACAAAAGCCTTCGGGTAAATCGCAGCAGTCTACCACCATCCCTCTTATCGTTTCGATTGATAAAGGAAATTTACCATTCAGCCAATCCAATTCATCAGCATGGGCATAAAAATCCGTGAAATACTTATGCCCTCCAATATGATCCCAGTGAATATGCGTTGCTACTGCTGTAATTGGCTTATCGGTAAGCTTCAGCACTTCCTCATAAATATTGGAAATGCCAAGCCCTGTATCAATAAGCAGACTTCGGGTATTTCCATTCAACAGATAACAATGTGTTTCCTCCCAATGGCGGTACTCACTGATAATATATGTATTTGCATCAATTTTATCTATTGTAAACCAGTCATCCATTACTCCTCACTCCTTAAAATCTCCATAAACTCATACTTTCTCTATCTCTGCCAAAGAATTTTGAATATCCTTATAGACCAATGATTGCATACTGTCTGGATAAATAGATACATCAGCTTTTTGTAGTGCGGAAACAATATCTTCTTTTAATTCCGGCTTATTTTTTGCTATTATAGGCAGTAATTTTATACACTGTCTTGCTGTTATCGGCTTAACATCTTCTATATGCTTCAAATACTCATCTATGATTTCATCAATTTTATTATCTTTGTCCCATTTGGCATTATAAGCAATCAGCGTAAGCCCTCTTGTCCGAATATAGGAATTATCGCTGCCAATCATATCCGCTAACTTATCCATATAACAATATACCTTGTCCGATTCCCCACATACTTTTTGTAACATCTGTAATGCTTTGTATGCCGTATTATTATTTTTATCAAACAGCAATTCAAATGTTTCCGCAACATTTATTAGCATAATTGGCACCTCCAGTTTTGTATTTATCATTCTGACAAGTATATATATCGCCACCAATAATTATTATGCAGGTTTTTGAAAAATGTAATAATTCCTAAAATACACAGAAAAACCAAAATTCCCATAATAAAATAATACGGCACACCTTTGCTGTTCAAAATTCCAATCCAAAAATCGGCATACGCTTTTCTGTCAATCAGCCCCATATTCTATGTAAATGAAATAGCCCAAACAGAATAAAAATACTGGCTCATAAAATTTAATTTTTTTCACTTTTCCACCCTTTCATACTGGAAATTGCAGATACAAAAAACTGATTTTACTCCAAATCCATTATATAAAATTTTGCCTTGAACGTCTGACTGCCATCAAGTTTTGTATATTCCCCATAATGGTCAAATTTCAATCCGCACTTTTCCATAACTTTTCCTGAACGTGGATTATCTACTGCATGGTCTGAACATATCTTTTTTATGCCAAGTTTTCTATATGCAAATTCAATAATAGCTTTCATTGCTTCAGTACAATATCCTTTGTGCCAATAATCATAATGAAGATTATATCCTATACCCCAATAATCTTTCATTTGTACATTTGGACCTATACCACCAGTTCCGATTACTTTATTTTCTTCTCTTAAAACAAATGCCCAATTCCACTCTTTTTCATCAACAAGCGTGGAATTTATCCAGTCTATAGTTTGGCTAATATCAGAATATGTGGAATATGCCATATACTTTGTAACTCTTTCATCACTGTTCCAACTAAAACAGGCTTCTGCATCATCAAGTGTTATAGGACGCAAAATCAATCTATCTGTTTTAATAATCGGTTCTTTACTCATTATCAAGCCCTCCAATGCTGATTTATTATACTGCAAGTTCTATCGGCATGCAGTATAACAACCATATATGCCTTAATTTTCCTACAACTTTCACCTTTTGATTATAGCACTCATACCCTCTGTTTTCCACCATAAATAAAGGACATAGTAGCCACCACGCCCCATATTTATTATCGTTATAACAATTTTTTATTTTGTATTTCTGTCCTTTTAAATCGTTCTGCTTCTCATACAGACTATTTTGTTCTTTGCAGAGTTCTTTCATACGCTCCAGCTGCGCCCTTACTCCCTTTCCTACATGGCTACGGTCAGACCGTAAAATTTTTCTTCAAAGTATTTTGTCGGGACTTTGCCGCAGATTGTCCGATAGCCCTTTGCTTTCAGTTCCTCATTCAGCCCCCGGATAATCTTATAGGCATAACCCGTTGATACACCAAGCATTTCAGCCGCTTCCTCTGCCGTTACATACATTTTCTTTCCATTCTCCATATAGTCCTGTCCTTTCTCTTTTTATTTTTGGTACACTTTTGTGAGCGTCAAGTATTGTTTTAAATCAATATGCACAAATGTGTCCTGATGTGATAGAATTGAACTAAGCACTAACGAAAATCATATAATCGGAGATATCTACATGACGACCGGAGAAAAAATGAAACATTTTAGAAATTTGCGTGGCATATCACAGGAAACACTCGGTCAGCTTTCCGGCATCAATTCCGCTACAATAAAAAAGTATGAGTATGGCATCCGCAATCCCAAACCCGGCCAACTGATGAAAATTGCAAATGCTTTGGGTATCAGTATCAATGTTTTCATGGATTTTGAAGCAGAAAAAGACGAGGACGGAAGTATTATTCCCTCTACAATCAAAATATCCTTTAAAAACTCTCTGCTCAATCATAAGTTGGGCGTATATATGAAAGCAAGGGAATTGCAGGAAAATCTTATTAATGATACGGAACACTTTTTGTCAGAGGAAGAGCACCAACGTGCGGTTGAAGCACTCTCAAAAGACTTAGACGCTGTTAAACAAAGTATTCTTGATGACAGCAAGATTGTGAAGAAGGGCGTTAGCGGTATATATGTAAAAATATATCCCGAAAATGAATAATCAAAGTTTTTTATGAAAAAGTATTGACTCTCACGCAACGTGATACAGTATGCTTTCTTTATGAAAACAGTACAGCATTAGCCGGCGAATCCTATTCTGTTTTCTGATTACGGTAAGGAGACAAAAACAATGAGAACGATTAGCCAAGTTGCGGAATTAACAGGGATAAGCCCACGCACGCTGCAATATTATGATGAAATCGGACTGCTAAAGCCAAGCGAACTAACCAAGTCCGGCTATCGCTTATATGATGATGAAGCACTACAAAAACTGCAACAAATATTATTTTTTAAGGAACTGGGCTTTAAACTGAAAGAAATCAAGGAAATTTTGCAAAAACCAGACTTTGATAGAATTAAGGCTTTCAAAAAGCAAAAAGAACTGCTTCTGCTAAAGCGCAATCGGACAGACAGACTGATACAACTCCTTAGCCGTTTAGAGAAAGGAGAACAATGTATGAGTTTTAAAGAATTTGACTTATCCGATTACATCAATGCATTAGAGAATTTCAAAAACAACAGCACTGATGATGTTATCAAGCACTGGGGAAGTGTCGAAAATTTTGATATGTTTATCCAAAAAATCAAAGATGATGAAGCCGAGGTAGCCAAACTTGCCATTCAACAATTTGGAAGTGTTGAAAAGTATACCGATGCCATGAAGCATAATTTAGAACATTTCTCTGAAATCATGGATACAAAATTATCAGAAGATGTTCAAAAAATCGGGGAACAATCTGATATGCTATATGCCAAATTGACTGCGGATTTATCAGAAGATGTTTCTTCCCCCAGAATACAAGCGATTGTTCACGAATTATTACAATTTGTACAGAAAAACTCCACTAGTGTATCTCTTAGCAAGCCCTACATAAATGTGCTTATTGATGCATATTCAAGTGCTTATGTAAAAAGCCTAACCGATACCAAATATGGAAATGGAGCTTCTGATTACATTGTAGGAGCATTTCGTTATTACTCCGAGAATAACACTCCATCAAACAATTAGTGCCACTTTAGATGAGCCACAAATTTTGTGCTTAAACCTCTTGAAACATTCCACATACAATGGTATTATAACAATACAAAGGGAAAGCACCCACTCCAAAGTGGATGCTCCGAGTTTAGGTTAATGATTGTCCTTACGGACACCGCCTATCCTGTGGATCAGACAGGATAGGCATTTTTATTTTCGCTTGTTGTTTCTCTTATCGAGAAAGGCAAGCAACGCAACAATTAAGCTACCAAAGGACATCAGCAATGCTAATATTCCAATGAAAATCGAAATGATTTCAAAAGCTGTCATCGGCGCCACCTCCCTTCCAACGTACTATGTACGTTTTGTATTACCGGCACGCCGGTTTTCATAAACTCGGGAGGCTACCTCTACGCTTCGCTCCGGTCGGCGCTAAACAAACGTCCCCCGGACGCTTAACGCCCTGTCATGGGTACTTTCCGTAGATGTATTGTAACACGAAGAAATATGAATGACAATTAGTTTTTCAGATTTCAAGCAGGTATCATGATACCCGCCCCAAATCCAGTATTCATCAAATATTTAGATCCATTTTAGATCCAACAGGCATAAAGCAATCCCGGAAACGCCCATTTTATGAGGGCACTGAAAAACTCCCGTTTTTTGCGGGAGTTTTCTTCTTTTTATTAAAA
>CANOEC010000057.1 GCA_947564735.1 uncultured Lachnospiraceae bacterium
TCATAACCCGAAGGTCATAGGTTCAAATCCTATCCCCGCTACTCAAATGCCCAGATAGCTCAGTTGGTAGAGCAGAGGACTGAAAATCCTCGTGTCACTGGTTCGATTCCGGTTCTGGGCATTTTTTTATCGAGATAGAAATGATAAATTTTGTTTATGGACCACTAGCTCAGGTGGTAGAGCACTTGACTTTTAATCAAGTTGTCTGGGGTTCGAATCCCCAGTGGTTCATTAAAGAATCCTCAGAGTAGAAGGGGGATTCGAACCCCAGGCGATATCCCCAGTGGTTCATTAGAGAATCCTCAGAGTAGAAATGGGGATTGAATATTCTTTTTTAATAAATTTTTCTAAATGATACTTTTCTGAATCATGTTTTCCGTGTATATTTTAATAGGATAAGAGAAATAGCAAAGTCTTTTGATTGTGACGTGAATGACTGAATTTTATCTTAGATATGTTATTTGGCAATTCTGGTGGATTATTTGGCAATGGAGGTATTTGATGCAGGAAGCTTTGTTAATTGACGTGATTTTGGATCAAATTGAAACCGTAAAGGGAGCGATCGGAGAAGCTACGATGATATTTTTTCATGGTACTTTTTCTTGTGAGGCGGGAACGGGCAGGGTATTGCCCGGTGGTGTTGATACACAGATTCAGAAGCAGGGAGAAAAGAGGAGGCTATCTGCCAGATATATTTTAGAAGGGACGTGTAAGGATGGAGGCCTTTTTCGGATATTTGTGGAAAACAACGGGGTTTGTAAGGAGGGCTTACCCTTAACGACTTGTCCTGTAATTTATACGGACAGAGAAGAATTACAATGGATGGAGAGAGAGAAATTGACAGGCGTTGTGGAGAGCGGTGGAGAAAACGAGGTATTGATTAGAATATACAGGGGGTAAACAGATATGAGGAATGAGATGGATGTACAAATTCAAAGAGATGGACTAAATCTATACGGAAGGATAATCAAGTCAGAACATGAAGAAAGTGCAGCAATGATTATGTTTCACGGCTTTGGGGGAGATTCGGGTTATGGGGAAGATGATTTATTTACCATGATTGCAGGAAAGGCAGTGGATTGTGGGGTAAATGTCGTGCGTTTTGACTTTAGTGGATGCGGCAGGAGTGAGGGAAGATTTGAGGATATGGATCTTTTCCGGGAAATGCTGGATGCAGTAGCAGTTTTGAAGTATGTATGCGGGTTGTCATATGTGACGGATATTTATCTTCTTGGTCATTCGATGGGCGGGGTGGTTGCCGGTATGTTGGCTGGTTTATATCCGGACAGAGTAAAGAAACTGATTCTTCTTGCTCCGGCGGCTACATTAAAGACAGATGCCCAGCAGGGGATATGTATGGGAACGAGATATGATACGTGGAATACTCCTGATGTTGTGCTCGTAGACGGGCAGCATCCCGTGGGAGGACATTTTTTTCGGATTGCGAAGAATCTGCCAATCTATGAGTTGACTTCCAAGTATACGGGCAAGGCTTTGGTGATACATGGCAAAGCAGATGTGGTAGTGGATTATCACGCTTCAGTTAAGTATCATGAGAGTCTGCCGGACAGCAGATTGCTGTTATATGAAAAGATAGACCACGGTATTGGGGGAGAAGAACAGAGTGCTATTTTTGAGGAAGTTGTTAAATTTCTGGAAGAAGCATAGACTGCGTATTCTCCGATAAAAGTGATTTATTCCCATAGTCTGTCCGATATAATTTATGGTACAATAGACTCAAGATTTTCATTTTGAGTCTGCAGAACCGGCGGCTTGTGTTGCAAGAATTACAGGCTTACAACATTTGTAGACAGTAAATCAATAGAAGGTAGAAAGATAGATGAGGACATGGATGTGAGCAAAATAAAAAAAGGTTTTTCGGCAGTATTCGACCATATCAGTGAGTGTATGGCGCCAATCATACCGATTGTATTGGCAGGCGGTATTTTTAAGATGATTGTGCTGCTTTTGACGACATTTCACATCGTGTCGGGGAGTACGGAGTTAATTTTGTCGGCGATTGCCACAACACCATTCTATTTTCTGCCGGTTATGGTGGCGTATTCTGCGGCGAAACACTTCAAAGCAGATCCATTAATTGCGATTATAAGCGTATGCGTGATGCTGCTTCCGGAGTTTGCAGCGTTGATGGAAAGCGGTGAGAAGGTTACGTTCATCGGCATTCCGGTGGTGCCGGCAACTTATGCTTACAGTGTGATACCGATTATTTTACTGATATATTGTATGTCGCATATTGAAAGATTTTTTAGGAGACTGATCAAAGAGAGTTTACAGCCGTATCTGCTTGCGGCATGTGTCATCTTACCCACATCGCTTTTGGGAATTTTGGTGATAGAGCCGATTGTCAGTCTGATTAGTAACATGCTGGCAGACAGTTTAAATACGATGCAGACGGAAATGCCGATTTTAGCATGGGGGATTCTGGCGGCGATAACGTCTTTTTTGGTTTCCACGGGTATGCATTGGATATTTATTACACTGGCGATTACGCAGATTGGTTTGACAGGTGTGGACTACGGAATTATGGGCGCCTTTCTGATTTCAAATACCTCTCTTGCGGGATGTGATTTAGGTTTGTTTGTGAGGACAAAAGCGTCCGATAAGAAAGCGATGGCGATAGGAGCGATGGCGGCAGTGTTGTTGCCGGGGATTTCGGAGCCTTCTATTTTTGGAGTGTGCTTTAAGGAGAAAACACCGCTAATCGGTAATGTGCTGGGCTGTCTGATTGCGGGTATGGTGCAGGGAATTTTAACAGTGCATTGTTATATTTTTACATTTCCGAGTATACCGTCTATACTGATGTTCTACAGTGCAGGCGAAGCGAGTAATTTGGTGAAAGCATTGATAGTGGCGGCGGTATCTTTTATGGCAAGCTTTTTTATTACAGCGCTTCTTTATCGCGATGCTCAGCCGGCGACAGAGCATATGGCGTAAATACGGTGTAAGCGCATAGGGCGTGAGCGTAGTCGGATGGCATAGACGGGCTTTATGAACGGGAAGGGATTGGCGGCACAGATGAAAAAAGTCATGTTTTTTGAGGGGGATATAGAGACACAGGGATATTTCTCGCGTCAGATTGCACAGGCAATGCAGGAATTGGGGCACGAGGTTTTTATTTATGACCTTAGCAGGGCGTGGAGCAGTACGGAGAAGTTTTTCCGTTTTTTTGAAAAAGGGAATACCGTGCTGATTAACTTTAATTTTCATGGTATGAGCGGTGAAGAGTATTTTTTGGACGAAAATGACCAAACGATGTGGGACGCCTTAGATATTCCGAGTTATAATATTGTGGTGGACCATCCGATGTATTACCATCATTTTTTAGAAAAGGTTCCGCACAATTACCATCATATCAGCATAGACAGAAATCATGAAAAATATATGAAGCGTTTTTTTCCGGAAATAGAAAGAGCGCCTTTCTTGCCGCTTGCGGGGACACAGTTATATCCGAATAAATCGAATGTACCCATTGAATGCCGGAAGTATGACGTGACGATGGTGGGAAATTATTGTCCGCCGAAGACATTTGAGAAGTTCATAACGCGGATTGATGATGAGTACACGGCGTTTTATTATGGAATGATTGACGACCTTCTGGCGCATCCGGACAGGACGGTGGAAGAGGTCACAGAGGAACATCTGATGGCAGAGCTAGGAGAAGTGCCACAGGAGGAGCTTAAAAAAGCGCTGGCGGCTGTTACTTTCATCGATCTTTATGTGCGCTATACGATGAGAGGACAAATCGTACAGGAGCTTGTTGATGCCGGAATCAAGGTGCATGTTTTCGGGGATGGATGGCAGCATCTTCCGTGTAAGCATGAAGAAAACTTAATCCGAATGAGTAATCTGGATTCGGTGGGCTGTCTAAAGAAGCTTTGTCAATCCAAAATATCCCTTAATATTATGCCATGGTTTAAGGATGGGGCGCATGACAGGATATTCAATACGATGTTGAACGGTTCGGTTTGTCTGACAGACTCCAGCATTTATCTGGATTCCATACTGCACGACGGCATAGATTGCAGCATATATTCTTTAAAGCATAAAGAACGGGCGGCGGAGATTGCCCATTCGCTGCTTGCTGATGTCAGCAGGATGCAGAGTATTGCAGATGAGGGGTATCGGATGGCAAAGGCGGGACATACATGGGCGCATAGGGCGAAACAGTTGCACGAACTGATAGAAGAATAGAATGATAGAAGGGATTGCGGTGGAAAGAGATGGACTTTTTGGCAAAACGCAGGCAGAGACGTGCTGAACGGGTAAAGAGGTTATATGAGCGGCATAAGCGTATGCAGGCTATGTTAAAAAAACATGCAGCAGATATTCTGACTTCGGAGAACTTCAGGGGGACGCGCAGACACATACAGCATGGAACAATGACGGTGTACAGTCATTGTATGGATGTCGCAAGATACAGTTTGCTGCTAAACAAAAAGCTGGGGCTTAAGTGTAATAAGCATGATTTAATCAGAGGCGCACTTTTGCATGATTATTTTCTCTATGATTGGCATGACAAGGGGTATTTGCCGCAGCGCAGGCGGCTGCACGGTTTCTGGCATCCGAGCATTGCGCTTGAGAATGCGGAGAAAGAGTACAGACTGAATGATACCCAGAGGGAGATTATTAAAAAGCATATGTGGCCTTTATCTGTGATACCGCCTACCTGCAGGGAGGCGTGGGTAGTCACCGCGGCGGATAAGTATTGTTCTTTGCTGGAGACTGTGGGACTGCACAAGGGACATGGCGCCAAGGCATCTTAGACGACAGGACAGGTGGAGATGGAGAAGCAACACAGCAAAGAAAAGGGGCTGTATGCCGCGCTATCCGAATATCGGGACAGTGATTATTATCCCTATCATATGCCGGGACATAAACGCAGCAGGCAGGCGGGCGAAATGGCAAAATATTACGGCATTGATATCACGGAGATAGACGGATTCGACAATCTGCATCATGCACAGGGAATTTTATTGGATGCACAACAGCGGGCGAACAGACTGTACGGGGCGGAAGAGACATTTTATCTTGTAGGCGGAAGTACATGTGGCGTTCTGGCGTCTGTGATGACGGCTGCCGGCAAGGGAGAGGAACTGTTAATTGCGCGAAACTGCCATAAATCTGTCTATCACGCGGCGATTATGCAGGAATTAAATCCGCACTATTATTATCCGCCGTTGCTGGAACCGTGCGGAATATGCGGCGGTGTTTCGGCTGCCGGCATAGGGCGGATGCTGGAGGAGTATCCATATTGTAAAGCAGTGGTAATCACGTCACCCACATACGAGGGAATCCTGTCGGATATCAAAGAAATTGCGGATACGGTACATGAAAAAGATAAGATATTGATTGTCGATGAAGCGCATGGAGCGCATCTTGGTTTAAGCGCAGAGCTGCCGCAGGGAGCTGTTGCAGGCGGCGCGGATATTGTGATCCACAGTCTGCATAAGACATTGCCGGCAATGACGCAGACCGGGCTTTTGCATGTGCAGGGAGGGCGGATTGACCGTAAAAGGCTGCGCAGATATCTTGCGATGCTGCAAACGAGCAGCCCCTCCTATGTGATGATGGCGAGCATGGATTCCTGCATACGGTATGTGGAAGAATATGGTGCAGAGGGATTTGCGCAGATGCAGCGCCAATATCACTCTTTTTGTAAAAAAATAGAAAATTGTAAATTTGTCAGGATAGGGGAAATGACAGATATGTCACAATGTTCCGAAAATGCAGTGTCCGATACGGAGCAATGTGTGCAGAATGATTTTGCAGGATGGGATATTGGTAAATTGGTAATATTTACGCAGGGCAAATCCTTGAACGGACAACAGTTATATGATATTCTGCGGGAGGAATATCATTTGCAGATGGAGATGGCGGCTGACAATTATGTTGTTGCCATTATGACAATCATGGACACAGAAGAAGGCTGGCAGAGATTGGCTGATGCATTGCGGCAGATTGATGATAGGATAGAAAAAGGGACGATGCGGCAGACAGTTGAAAAAGGGAATCTGCGGACGGAACAATGCGGCATGGAAAAGCCGAAAGCTGTTATGACGCCGGCACAGGCTTTTGACAGCAGGTCAGAGAGCATGCCACTGTCTGAGGCAGTCGGCAGGGCTGTGGCGGATTTTGTGAATCTGTATCCGCCGGGGATTCCGATTCTCGTGCCGGGGGAAGTCATGGATGAGAAGATCCTCGCAAGGATTTGGGAGAGTATGCGCATCGGTCTGCAGGTGCAGGGTGTGACACCGCAAGGGGAGATAGCAGTGGTGTGTTGAAATTCCATCTAAAGTATGGCATTATTAATATAGAATAGTTATCGGTAAAAGGTATTTATCAGTATGGGAAAAATCGTGTGCCTGATGGGAAGAAGTTCCTCGGGAAAAGATACAATTTATAAAAAACTGCTGGAACAGGACAAAGTGGCGCTGCAGCCTATTGTACCTTATACAACCAGACCGATCCGGGCAGGGGAGCGGGAAGGCGTGGAGTATCATTTTACTGACGAGGCGGGATTCCAGAAGCTTCTCTTAGAAGGAAGCGTGATTGAGTCCAGAGTCTATCACACATGTCTGGGAATGTGGCGGTATTTCACCGTTGCGGACGAGAGAATGGATTTGGCGCAAGTCTCCTATATGCTGATTGGTACATTGGAAGCTTATGCGCAGATGTGCAGGTTTTACGGTGCGGAGCAAGTGCTGCCGGTGATGATTGAGCTGGATGACGGTGTGAGGCTGCAAAGAGCGCTGGACCGGGAGAAAGCACAGGATCATCCGGAGTATGGGGAAATGTGCAGGCGGTTTTTGGCGGACGCCGAGGATTTTTCGGAAGAGAAACTGAAACAGGCGGGAATTGAAAAGAGATTCTATAATGACGATTTGGAACATTGTCTGGCAGAGATTATATTGTATCTGCGCGAAAACCTAAATTAAGACGATATATCATAAGGGAGGTGACGAGAGATGGACATCAAAGTGAATCAAGTGCAGCAGGCGATGCCGGTGGAACAGACGCAGCAGGCGCAGGAGACGGATGGTACATTCAAGTTCACTCTTGTCAGCAGAATCGAGGAGCAGGATTTACAAAATGCTTTGACAAGCATGATGGAGGAAATTACCAGACAAGGCGATAAACTTGCCAAGCACCGTGATATCAAAGATATGAAAAGATACCGTGCGCTGATTAAAGATTTCTTAAATGAAGTAGTGAACCGTTCCCATGCTTTTTCCAGAGAGAATTTTCTGGATCGGAAGGGAAGACACCGGGTATATGGGATTATCCGCCTGATTGATGAGAATCTGGATCAGCTTGCGCAGGAGTTAGTGAAAGATGAGAAGGATAATCTGGCAATTCTCAGTAAAATTGGAGAGATAAGGGGGCTGCTGCTAGATATTTTCACGTAAGCATGGTGTTTCGTCCGGAACGTGGGCGCAGAGAGGAGACGGTCATGGGGCAAGTTGCAAACCAGATGGTGATAGAGATGTTCTTTAAGATGAAGCAGAGTATACAAAACAAGAGGGAACAGAAGAAGGAAAGCAGACAGGTCAAGAGGACTGAAAAGGGTTACGACAGGAAACAGTAACAAAAAAGTACAGACATAAGAATGGGTGGGGTTATAGATGGCTAAATTTACGGATATTATAGGACAAGAACAGTTGAAGGAGCATTTGCAGAATGCGATTTCCACAAATAAAGTATCACATGCATATATTATCAACGGTGAGAGGAGTTCCGGCAAGGAATTTATTGCCCGCATATTTGCGATGGCGCTGCAGTGCGAGGCGGGTGGTGTGGAGCCTTGCAATGAGTGTCATTCCTGCAGACAGGCGCTCAGCAATAACCAGCCGGATATCATATATGTCAGCCATGAAAAACCCAATACGATAGGTGTGGAAGATATCAGAAAACAGATTAACGGCGATATTGATATCAAACCGTACAGCAGTCCGCGCAAGATATATATTCTGAACGAGGGCGAGAAAATGACGGTGCAGGCGCAGAACGCGCTTTTGAAAACATTGGAGGAGCCGCCGGCGTATGCGGTGATACTGATTCTCACCACGAATGTGGACGAGCTGCTTCCTACGATTCTGAGCAGATGCGTCGTGCTGAATATGAAACCGGTCACGGACGTGCAGGTCAAGAAATACTTAATGGAAGTGCTTGGCGTGCCGGATTACAAGGCGAATATATGCGTTGCTTTTGCCAGAGGCAATATCGGTAAGGCAAAGCTGCTTGCCAGCAGTGAGGAGTTTGAGAAGGTCAAGGACGAGGCAATTACGCTGGTCAAATGTATTAACGATATGGAAATCAACGAGATTGTCAAGGCAATCAAAAAGATTTCGGAATATAAATTTGATGTCAACGATTATCTGGACATTCTCTCGGTCTGGTATCGGGACGTGCTGCTTTTTAAAGCGACGAAGGATGTGAACAGCTTGATTTTCAAGGAAGAGATACAGCAGATTATGAAGATGTCGGACAGGAGCACCTACGAGGGGATCGAGACGATTGTGAATGCATTGCAGCAGGCGAAAAGGCGGCTGGATGCGAATGTGAATTTTGATTTGACAATGGAATTGCTGCTTCTGACAATCAAGGAGAACTAGCGGCAGGCGAGAATGATAAGATTAAAAAGACAGTCAGGAATGTGGAGGTTGATAGATTATGATACGAGTGATAGGCGTGCGGTTTCGTACCGCCGGTAAGGTATATTATTTTGATCCGGGCAAGCTGGATATTAAGAAGAATGACCATGTGATTGTGGAGACTGCGAGGGGAATTGAGTACGGTACGGTCGTGGGCGATCCCAAGGAAGAGGATGATGATAAGGTAGTCCAGCCGCTCAAGGCTGTGCTTCGGGTGGCAACGTCAAAGGATGACGAGCAGGAGGCGTCAAATAAGCAGCGGGAGAAAGAAGCGTTTAAGATTTGTCTGGAAAAAATCAGAAAGCATAATCTGCAGATGAAGCTGATTGACGCAGAGTATACATTTGACAACAACAAGGTGCTGTTTTATTTTACGGCGGACGGGCGTATTGACTTCCGTGAGCTGGTAAAGGATCTGGCGTCTGTTTTTAAAACGAGGATTGAACTTCGACAGATTGGAGTCAGGGATGAGACGAAGATTCTGGGCGGAATCGGTATTTGCGGCAGACCTTTGTGCTGTCATACCCATTTATCCGAGTTCGCTCCAGTGTCCATCAAGATGGCGAAGGAACAGAATCTGTCTTTGAACCCGACGAAGATTTCGGGTGTATGCGGCAGATTGATGTGCTGTCTTAAGAATGAAGAAGAGACATATGAAGAATTAAACAGGAGATTGCCAAACGTCGGGGATTTTGTAACCACAGAGGACGGATTGAAGGGCGAGGTGCACAGCGTGAATGTGCTGCGCCAGCTTGTCAAGGTTATTGTGGACGTGGATGATGAGAAGGAGATTCAAGAGTATAAGGTGGATCAGCTTCGCTTTAAGAGAAAGCATAATAAGAATCGTAAGATTGACGTGAATGAGGCGGAGTTAAAGGAGTTAGAGAAATTAGAGAAGCAGGATTCGTCCAAATCCAAGCTGGACGACAACTAGAGGCTGACAAGCCCGAAGCAGAAAATCCGGGCAGCAAAAGGGATGAACTATGGCATCAGAAAATAAGGTACCTTTGAAAGAGAATGAACGGATTGACGACTTGGAGCGCAACGGATATCGTATCATACAGGATACGGAGCGGTTTTGTTTTGGAATGGACGCGGTGCTTCTGTCCGGTTTCGCAAGAGTGAAAGCGGGCGCGCGCGTGCTGGATATGGGAACCGGGACGGGGATTCTGCCGCTTCTTCTGGAAGCAAAGACGGATGCGCGGCATCTGACGGGCTTGGAGATTCAGGAAGACAGCGCGGATATGGCAAGACGCAGTGTATGCCTGAACGGGCTGGAAGATAAAATTGATATTGTAACGGGAGACATAAAAGAGGCAGGGAAGTTGTTCGACGCTGCTTCTTTTGATGTTATTACATGTAATCCGCCCTATATGACTGATAAACATGGATTGACAAATCCGAATGACGCCAAAGCGATTGCACGTCATGAAATTTTATGTACTTTGGAGGATGTGATTGCACAGACAGCGAAGCTTCTTAAGCCGGGCGGAAATTTTTATATGGTACACAGACCCTTCAGACTGGCGGAGATTATGGTTCTTTTGCACAATTACAGACTGGAACCGAAACGAATGCAGCTCGTATACCCCTATATAGACAAGGAGCCGAATATGGTTCTGCTTGAGGCGAACAGGGGCGGCAGACCACGGATGACGGTAGAAAAACCTTTGATTGTATACAGCAAGCCGGGTGTCTATATGCCGGAAATTTATGAGATATACGGATACTAACAGATATGCTAAAAAAGTGTGCGCCGGATGGCGTGGAAGAGGCAGCGGACTGATAAGGCTTGACGATAGAAATGAAAATGGTACATGAAAGAGGTACATATGAGAATAAAAACGCCTAAGTACAAAAAATTCATATGTTTATGGCTGGCGGCATTATTGATAAGTGGTTTGTGCTGCGGCTGTGGCAGTGTGGAAGAAGTGATGTCGTCTTCTACGCTGGCGGCAGAAGACGGACAAAATAGTGGTGGGGACAATGCGCAGGAAAATGAGGCGCACTCTGTGCAGACAGTTTCCCAAAATGCAGAGCCGGGTGTTTTGACGGAGGGAAATATCGAAGAAATAGAAGATGGGGCAATTGCCCGCAGGGAACCGGTAAAAGTGAAGGGCATTTATGTCAGCGGTCCGGCAGCCGGTACCGACAGACTGGAGACGCTGATTGAACTGGTAGAGCAGACGGAGTTAAATGCCATGGTCATTGACATAAAGAATGACGAGGGCAGAGTAACGTATGAGATGCAGTCTGAGCAGGTGCTGGAAATCGATGCAGGGGTCGGCTATATAAAGGATATTGAAGAACTGGTTTCCAAGTGTAAGGAGAAAAACATATATCTGATCGCGAGAATCGTCGCATTCAGGGACCCTTATCTTGCAGAACAGAAACCGGAGTGGGCTGTGCATACGAAGGACGGCAATATTTTTCGTGACAAGAGCGGGCTGGCATGGGTGAATCCCTACAAACGGGAAATGTGGGATTATATGGCGGAGATAGCGTCACAGGCGGCGGACGTGGGGTTTGATGAAATACAGTTTGACTATATCCGCTTTTCGACAGATATCAAGGAAGACGAGGTTGATTACGGGCAGGAGTCGGAGCAAATCAGTAAAGTAGAAATTATCAGGGAATTTACGGAATATATGTATGAGAAGCTTACGCCACAGGGGGTATATGTGGCGGCGGATGTATTCGGCACAGTCATAGACAATGAGATCGATCAGGAGATTGTGGGACAGGACTATGTACAGATGGCAGAGTATTTGGATTATATTTGTCCGATGGTATATCCTTCCCATTATTACAGCGGCTCATACGGCATCTCAATACCCGATGCGGCTCCGTACAGCATAATTTATGCGGCGCTATCCTCCTCCGTACAAGAATTGCAGGCATTGCCGGAAGAAAAGCGCGCGCAGGTCAGACCATGGCTGCAGGGATTTACGGCAAGCTGGGTAGCCGGGCATATCAGTTACGGACGGGAACAGTTACGTGCGCAGATGAAGGGCGCTTATAACGCAGGATACGACGAGTGGATTGTGTGGAACGCCGCAGTTAAATATCAGCCGGACTGGTTTCTGACGGACGAGGAGGCGGAAACGGAACGGCAGCAGTGGGAGATAGAGAAGCAGCAGGCAGCAGTGCAGGCGGAGAACAAGCAGACTGCGGAAGATAACGGACAGACTGCGGAGGAGAACAACCCGTCGGTGAAGGAGCAGGAGCCGGTGGAAACCGTCAGCGGAAACGGATAAAGGTGTGAAGAGGAGAAGAAAAAATGTCCGGAATGTTATATTTATGCGCGACTCCGATTGGCAATCTGGGAGATATGACGCCGCGTGTGATAGAGACGCTGCGCAGCGTTGATTTGATTGCGGCGGAGGATACGCGCAACAGCATTAAATTACTGAATCATTTTGAGATAAAGACTTCTATGACCAGCTACCATGAATATAATAAAGTAGAAAAAGCGGACTATCTTGTAGGGGTGATGCAGCAGGGAAAGAATGTGGCGCTTATCACGGATGCGGGTACGCCTGCGATTTCCGATCCGGGAGAGGTCTTGGTTGCAAAATGTCATGAGGCGGGGATTGCAGTGACATCTCTTCCGGGAGCGGCGGCGTGTATTACGGCATTGACTTTATCCGGACTTGGTACAAGAAGATTCTGCTTTGAGGCTTTTCTGCCGGCGGACAAGAAAGAGAGGGCAGAGATACTGGAAGAACTGCGGGAGGAGTCACGGACGATGATTCTCTATGAAGCGCCGCATCATCTGGTGCGGACGCTTGGTGAATTAAGGGAAACCTTGGGGAACAGACGGTTGACGCTCTGCAGGGAGCTGACGAAAAAATTTGAGACCGTTCTGCCTACCACGATTGAGGAGGCGCTTGACATGTATGAAAGCGAGGAGCCGCGTGGGGAGTATGTACTTGTCTTGGAAGGGAAAAGCTTGGAGCGAAAGAGACAGGAGCGACAGGCTTCATGGGAAAATATGAGCATAGAAGAGCATATGGCATATTATGAGAAGGAAGGAATGGATTCAAAAAGCGCAATGAAACAGGTTGCCAAAGACCGTGGAGTACCGAAAAGAGAGATTTATCAATATTTATTGTCAAAGTGAATTGACAAAATGTAGAAAACTCGTAAAATTAAGATTGACAAATACAAAGACAGATAATATACTTTGAATGTCAAACTATTTTATCTTATGGTGAAAAAAGGAGAGCAGAAAAATGTTAGAGAGAGTTATCGAGATTATTCAGGAGCAGTTAAACTTAGAAGGAGTAGAAATTACGGAAGATTCCTCCTTCAAGGATGATTTGGGTGCAGACTCTTTAGATTTATTTGAGTTGGTTATGGCGTTTGAGGAAGAGTACGGTGTTGAGATTCCTTCCGAAGATTTAGAGCAGATTACAACAGTAGGCGCTGTTGTTGAGTATATGAAGAGCAAAGGCGTAGAGGCATAAGGGAAGCGCTTATCTGAAGCGTTGAAAGGATGCATGCGTTTTTAGGGTAGAGGTATAGAATGAAAACAAAAATTACAGAGCTTCTGGGAATTGAGTACCCGATTATCCAAGGTGGTATGGCATGGGTTGCCGAGTATCATCTTGCGGCGGCTGTCTCTGAGGCAGGTGGCTTAGGAATTATCGGGGCAGGCGGAGCGCCAGCATCCTTTGTCAGAGAACAGATTCAGAAAACAAAAGAGATGACGAAGAAACCCTTCGGTGTCAATGTGATGCTGATGAATCCGGAGGCTGATGAAATTGCCAAAGTGATTGTCGAGGAAGGCGTGCAGGTAGTGACTACCGGCGCAGGTAATCCGGGCAAATATCTGGCGGCGTGGAAAGAAGCGGGCATTAAGGTGATTCCTGTCGTGGCAAGCGTGGCGCTTGCGAAGATGATGGAACGAGCCGGAGTAGATGCGGTGATTGCTGAGGGAACGGAATCCGGCGGACACATCGGGTCAGCGACGACGATGACACTTGTACCGCAGGTGGTTGATGCGGTGAGCATTCCCGTAATCGCGGCAGGAGGCATCGGCGATGGCAGAGGATTTGCGGCGGCGATGATGCTTGGCGCAGAAGCCGTACAGATGGGAACAAGATTCGTTGTTGCGAAAGAGTCCATTGTGCATGAAAATTATAAGAAAAAAATTCTGGCGGCGAAGGATATTGATTCGGAAGTGACGGGAATGACCCATGGGCATCCGGTTCGTCAGATTCGCAATCAGATGACAAGAGAATACCTGAAGCTTGAAAAAGCAGGAGCGCCCTTCGAGGAGCTGGAGCATTTGACCCTCGGTGCGCTGCGTAAGGCAGTAGTGGAAGGAGATACCGTTCACGGTACTTTGATGGCAGGGCAGATTGCAGGTATGATTAAAGAAGAGCAGACATGCCTTGAGATGATTCAGGAAATCATGACGCTGGCAGAGGCTTTGTTGAATAAGAAATAAGATGATTAGAGCGCAAGCTCAAGGGCTTGCGCTTTTTTTCACATAAATACTTTGATATTCAAACTATTGTAGCGGAAAGAGAAGCAGGAGATTTGTGTCTGTGCGTTGCCTGACACAAACTTGTTAATGAATTGTCTGGTATATTTAAGATGAAAGCAGGCAGAAATGGAGTGGAAAATGGGTAAGACAGCATTTATGTTTCCGGGACAGGGAGCACAGTATGTAGGTATGGGTAAGGATTTTTATGAGCAGATTCCGGTATGCAGACAGATGTTTGATCTGGCAGGTAAGGCAAGCGGTCTTGATGTGGTAGCGCTTTGCTTTGAGGAAAATGAGCAGATTAACATTACAGAGTATACACAGATCGCCATGTTGACGGCTGAAGTAGCAATGTTAAAAGCGATAGAGGAAAAAGGATTAAAGCCCGATGTAACAGCAGGCTTAAGTCTGGGAGAGTACGGGGCGCTGGCGGCGAGCGGTGTGATGAGCGCTGAGGATGTATTTAGAATTGTGCGTAAGCGCGGTATCTATATGCAGGAGGCGGTACCGGACGGTGGCGCGATGGTGGCGGTGCTCGGCTTAGATACGGCAGTGATTGAGAAAATATGTGAAGAGACACCGGGTATGGTGACGATTGCCAATTATAACTGCCCCGGACAGATTGTGATTACCGGTGAGGAGGATGCGGCACAGGCAGCGGTGGAGAAGCTGACGGCAGCAGGCGCTAAGAGGTGCGTGCCGCTTAAAGTGAGCGGACCGTTCCATTCGCCGTTACTTACGGGCGCAGGGGAAAAACTTGCAAAGGAACTTGAAAATGTTGAGATTCGTGATATTCAGATTCCTTATATTGCAAATGTCACAGCCGATTATGTGAAAGATAAATCGGAGGTGAAGTCGCTTTTGGAGAAGCAGGTGTCTTCCTCCGTGAGATGGCAGCAGACGATAGAGCGCATGATTGCCGACGGTGTAGATACGTTCGTGGAGATTGGACCGGGCAAGACATTATCCGGATTCATGCGCAAGATTAACAGAGATATGAAGGTCTATAATGTGGAGAAGGTGGAGGATTTGGAGAAGCTTGCCGAACTGGTGTAGCCGGACATAGATTACTTATAGATGGATCGAGCGTGTTGGTTTTATACTGGACGGAATGCGGTTGTGCAATGAACTATGTAATATGGATTGTATAGGAGGAGACTATGTTAACAGGAAAAGTGGCGTTAGTGACAGGCGCCGGACGGGGAATCGGGCGGCAGATTGCATTGACATTAGCCGAATATGGGGCGGACGTAATTGTAAATTACAACGGTTCTAAGGAGAAGGCGGCAGAAGTTGTTGCAAAGATTGAACAGATGGGTAGAAAGGCAGCAGCAGTACAGTGCAGTGTGGCGGATTATGAGGCGTGCGGCAGGATGATTACGGATATGCTGGGTGCGTTCGGGCACATTGATATTTTGGTGAATAATGCAGGTATTACAAAAGACAACCTTGTAATCAAGATGACGGAAGAAGACTTCGATGCGGTCATTGATACGAATCTGAAAGGCACTTTTAATACCATAAAACATATGTATCGCCCCTTCATCAAGCAGAAGTCGGGAAGAATCATTAATCTGACTTCCGTCAGCGGGGTACTTGGCAATGCCGGACAGGCAAATTATGCGGCGTCCAAAGCGGGCGTAATTGGATTGACGAAATCCATGGCAAGGGAGCTGGCAAGCAGGAATATCACGGTTAACGCCGTTGCGCCCGGATTTATAGATACGGACATGACGCAGGCAATGACGGACAGTGCGAAAGAGGCGACACTCATGCAGATTCCGCTGAAGCGTGTAGGTACGCCGGTAGACATTGCGGAGACGGTGGCATTTCTGGCAAGCGATAAGGCGTCCTATATTACGGGACAGGTTATTTCCGTGGACGGCGGAATGGCGATGTAAAGAGATGAAATTTGAAAAGTAGGAGAATGGTTATGAGCAGAAGAGTTGTAGTGACGGGGATGGGAGCGATTACGCCCATCGGATTGAGTGTTGACGAGTTCTGGCAGGGAGTTAAGGAAGGCAAGATTGGTTTTGACCGGATTACCAGATTTGATACGACAGATTTCAAGTGTAAGCTTGCGGCGGAGGTCAAAGGCTTTGACGGCAAGAATTATATGGATTTTAAGGCGGCAAAAAGAATGGAGCTGTTTTCCCAGTATGCTGTGGCGGCGGCAAAAGAAGCGATTGCGGACGCCGGACTGGATATGGAGAAGGAAGATCCCTACCGCGTAGGTGTGGCAGTCGGTTCAGGAACAGGTTCTTTGCAGGCGATGGAACGCTCCCACAGCAGATTAGTGGAGAAAGGACCGTCCAGAATCGAGCCGCTGTTCGTTCCGTTGACAATTTCCAATATGGCGGCGGGTAATGTGTCCATTCAGTTTGGATTAAAAGGCAAGAGCATTAATGTGGTGACGGCATGTGCGACAGGTACAAATTCCATCGGCGAGGCATTTCGTGCCATTCAGTACGGAGACGCCGAGGTGATGGTGGCAGGCGGTACGGAAGGAAGCATCTGCCCTATCGGTATCGGCGGTTTCTCGGCTTTGACAGCGTTGTCTACCAGCGAGGATCCCGCCAGATGCTCCATTCCTTTTGATAAGGAAAGAAGCGGCTTCGTCATGGGCGAAGGCGCGGCGGTTGTCATATTAGAAGAATTGGAGCATGCGAAAGCGAGAGGTGCTAAGATTTATGCGGAAGTCGCCGGGTACGGGTGCAGTTCCGATGCATATCATATCACTTCCCCGGCGGAAGACGGAGCAGGCGCCGCAAAGGCAATGGAATATGCGATTGCGGACGCCGGAATCAAGAAAGAAGACGTCACATATATCAATGCCCACGGAACGGCGACGCATCACAACGATTTGTTTGAGACGAGGGCAATCAAGCTTTTGTTTGGAGAACATGCGAAGGATATCAAGATAAACTCGACCAAATCTATGGTGGGGCATCTTCTGGGAGCAGCCGGTGCAGTGGAGTTTGTTACCTGCGTTAAGGAACTTGAGGAAGGATATATCCACCGGACGGTAGGGTATCAGGTTCCGGACGAAGAGTGTGACTTAAATTACTGTAAAGAGGCGTATGAAGAAGAGTTTGAGTATGCCTTGTCCAATTCACTCGGCTTTGGCGGACACAACGCGAGTCTTCTGGTGAAGAAATATCATGAATAGAGATAAGGTGTGAAGGCAGTGTGAATGAAGCAGACTATGTGACGAGCGGCGCAGTATAGATGAAAAAGGAGAAAATGATATGTCACTGATGACGGCAAAAGAAATTATGGAAATCATTCCTCACAGGCAGCCCTTTATGCTGATTGATACGATTGAGGAATTGGAAGAAGGCAAAAGAGTGGTGGCGAAAAAGTGTGTTTCTTATAACGAACCGTTCTTTGCAGGACACTTCCCTGCGGAACCGGTGATGCCCGGCGTGCTGATTGTGGAGGCATTGGCGCAGACGGGTGCGGTGGCGATTTTAAGTCAGCCGGAATTTAAAGGAAAAACAGCGTATTTTGCGGCAATCAACAAGGCAAAGTTCAAAGGAAAAGTAGTGCCCGGCGATGTGCTGACTCTGGAGACGGAAATCATTAAAATCAAAGGACCCATCGGTGTAGGGGCGGCAAAAGCGTATGTGGATGGCAAGCTGGTGACGCAGGCAGAGCTTACTTTTGCAATAGGAGAGGCATAGTAAAAAAAGAAACATGAGCGTACAGTAAGCGGTATGACATCGGCAGACGTGAAAAGGGAGAAACAAATGGCAAAAATAGGACCTCTTGTAATAGGTGATTTGACGGCAAAGGTACCGCTCATTCAAGGTGGTATGGGTGTAGGTGTGAGCCTTTCTTCTCTTGCCGGTGCAGTGGCGGCGGAGGGTGGAATCGGCGTGATTTCGACGGCGCAGATTGGTTATAGAGAGCCGGATTTTGATACCGACCCAATCGGAGCAAATCTCCGCGCCATTGGGTCAGAGATAGAAAAGGTACGCCGGATTGCAAAAGGCGGTATCCTTGGCGTAAATATCATGGTTGCCACGAGAAAGTACGAAGAATACGTGAAAGCGGCTGTAGGGGCGGGGATTGACCTGATTATATCAGGCGCTGGTCTTCCGATGGATTTGCCAAAGTTAGCCGGTGCGGCGAAGACAAAATTAGCGCCCATTGTGTCCAGTGTCAAATCCGCGCAGGTCATTATGCGTTATTGGTGGAAAAAGTACAGCAGGCTGCCGGATGCAATGATTATTGAAGGACCGCTTGCAGGGGGTCACCTTGGATTTCACAAAGAGCAGCTTGAAGACATTGCCGGTCTGCACTATGACGATGAAGTGAAGGCGATTATCAATAAGGTGGATGAGACGGCATCGGAGCATGGAGCGGATATTCCGGTCATTATGGCTGGCGGTGTATATACGCGGGGCGATATGGAGCATTATCTGGAAATGGGCGCTTCAGGCGTACAGATGGCGACACGTTTTGTAACCACATATGAGTGCGATGCCGATGATGCATATAAGCAGGCGTATATAGACGCTAAGAAAGAAGATATTGTTATTGTGCAAAGTCCGGTGGGGATGCCCGGAAGAGCTATTCTGAATCCTTTTATGCAAAAAGCAAAAGAAGGACAGATTCCGCATGAAAAGTGTCATTTATGCGTCAGCACATGTAATCCGGCAACGACGCCCTATTGTATTACGGAGGCGCTGGTGAATGCTGTGAGCGGTAAGATAGACGACGGATTGCTTTTCTGTGGAGCGAATGCTTACCGTGCAACGAAACTGGAGCATGTAAAAGAGATTATGGATGAATTTCGTCCATGAAAGATGTGTTCACACTGAAGAATGTATAACGTGTGTATTTTTCCACGAATAGTTTGTGCTTTACGGTCATAAACCTGCAGACCGGGAAAGGGGCATGGTCAAAAAATGGGAACAAGAATCATAGGAACGGGAAGCTGTCTGCCTAAGACGGTGGTGACAAACGATGATTTGTCAAAAATTATGGATACCTCCGATGAGTGGATCAGCAGCCGTACAGGCATTAGAGAGCGGCATCTGGCAAAGGATGAGACTACGGCAAGTATGTCCGCAGAAGCGGCAAGACGCGCAATGGAAGATGCGGGAGTCCTTGCGGAAGAAATAGATTTGATTATCGTAGGGACAGTGTCGGCTGACCATGTAACTCCGGCGTGCGCATGTGAAGTGCAGGCGGCGATTGGGGCGGTGAATGCGGTTGCATTTGATATCAATGCCGCGTGTTCGGGATTCATGTTTGCCATGAACATTGCCCATGTATATTTACAGACTGGTAGATATAAAACGGCGTTGATTCTGGGGGCGGAGACACTCTCAAAAATTATGGATTGGGACGACCGGAGCACCTGCGTTTTGTTTGGAGACGGAGCGGGGGCGGCAGTGCTTCGTGCAGATGATAGGGCAGGCTTACTTGCTTTTGACCAAGGCAGTGATGGAGTGAAGGGGAGTGTGCTTGCCTGCGCAAACCGTTCCAATAACAATCCCTTGGTAGAGACGTCTAAAGAGTTGGAATATGTACATATGGACGGACAGGAAGTGTATAAATTTGCGGTGACGGAAGTACCCGCATCTTTGCATAGGACAATCGAAGCGGCAGGGCTTACGGTAGAGGATATTGATTATTTCGCGCTTCATCAGGCAAATATCAGAATCCTGCAGTCAGTTGCCAAAAGACTGAAAGTATCTGAGGATAAGTTCCCGATTAGTCTGGATCATTGTGGAAATATTTCAGCTGCCAGCGTTCCCATTCTTCTGGATGAAATGAACCGCAAGGGACTGTTAAAACCGGGAATGAAGATTGCGCTGTCCGGTTTTGGCGGCGGGCTGACATGGGCTTCTGCGGTGATTGAATGGTAGGGAACAATAGAAAAAGTATGATATAGAAAGGCATATCATGGATAAAAAAGCGGCATAATAGAGCGTTTTATTTCATAACATAAAAGTAAGAAGATTTAGGATTACAAGCCATCGGTAAAATAAATGCATCAGTTATTTTACGGTGGCTTTTTGTGTGCTTATGTTAAATTATATCTGGGCGTTTATGATATTAGTCGGGATTATATACGGAGCAATCACCGGCAGGATGGAAGATATTACGAATGCGGCGTTAGATTCTGCCGGGGATGCAGTATCGCTGTGCATTACGATGATTGGAGTGATGGCGTTGTGGGTAGGACTCATGGAGATTGCGCAGAAGTCCGGGCTGATTGCGAAGCTGACCAGAGGAATACAGCCTTTTATCAGCTTTCTTTTTCCGAGGATTCCTAAAGGGCATCCGGCGAGGGAGTATATTTCTACGAATCTGATTGCTAATGTGCTGGGGCTTGGCTGGGCGTGTACGCCGGCAGGCTTGAAGGCGATGGAGGAATTGGCAAAATTGGAGGTTGAGCGGGGGAATCCGGGGTATGCTTCTGAGTGTGGGAAATGGAAGCCGGAGAGGCAGATTAGGGAAAACGGGAAATCTGAGAGGGAGAGAGCGGTATACGGAACGGAACTGCCAAATGTGGGCGATTCGTCAAAGACGGGAATGAAAAAGAAAAAAGCTGACGCAGGGGAGCGTGTCGCCAGCAATGAGATGTGTACGTTTTTGATTTTGAATATTTCTTCCCTGCAGTTGATTCCTGTGAATATGATTGCGTATCGGCAGCAGTACGGCAGTGTGAATCCGGCGGGGATTATCGCGCCGGCTATTGTGGCGACGTTTGTGAGTACGCTGGCGGCGGTGGTGTATTGTAAGGTGAAGGATTGGAGGCGGAGAGCGTGAGGGATCTTCGCTTTTGTTATAGTTTTGCGGAAAAGTGGTAAGTGATATGTCAACATTGCAGCAACAGGTGATACAATTGCTTGACAAGATGCGTCAATGAGTGATGTATTTATCACATATTGATTGCTGGAGCGTATTTTATTATTTTATACGCAGTACGAGGAGTTATAGGAATATGGAAAGAATTTCTGCAGAAATGTTGTACAATGCAATATGTCATTTTCATGATATGGGGAACAGGGGATTGTAAAATTTTTGGTGGAACTTACGGAAGAAGAGTATGACAGCTTGGAAAAGGGATTGAGGGTAATACGGGATTCAGTACAAAAAACAGGCATGTCTGGAGAGGGTAAATTGGCTGGATGCAGTTTTACACAATTGTTGTGGCGGCTTATGTGCTGGAAGAACTATATGTAGATGGAACGGAAATTGCAATGGTAGATGCCGATCTGGTAACATCTGATGTGTATACAGGCTGGATTAATTATTTGTTTTATGAGAAATATTTATTATACCAATTTTGGGGATTTGGCACTATTCAACAAAAAAGATGTAAAAAATTATTAGCGGGGGATGCGGAAGGGAACCGTGCGGGAATTTCATCGTTGCAGTTAATACCGGTGAATATGATTGCATATAAAGGATTTATAATAGGACTAAATAAAGAACCTTTAACTACAAGGGCTTTATTTAGTCTTATTTTTTATGAATAAACAGGTTTTCCACCCAGCATATTTGCAGATTTTTAATATTGTAACATTACAACATGAATCATAACATAGAAGTGCTGGCACGGAAAGGGGGAGAGGCTGTGGCTCTAACCTTAAGATCGGGCTGGAGCTGTTGGAAAAAACAGTCTGGACAATACTACAAAATCTGGCGGAGGCATGCCATGAAGAAGAGGAAGCCCGGCAGAGTAAAAAGGTACGGATATTGTCGGCGGTCTCTAAGATGAAGGAGAGAAAGCGGGTTTTGGAGATACAGGCGGAGCATTACAAGCGTAGCCGGTTGGATGTGTACAGTCAATGGAAAAAAGGACAGATTACCAAGGAAGGATATGAGGCAAGGAAAGAGGAACTGACGGAGAAGGAGGAAGAGAGCAAAAGGGAGTTGGAAAGTCCGGAACAGAAGTTGGCGGAGACTGCTTTTGCGACAGAAGCATTGGAAGAAAAACAGAGGTGGTAGCGATGTTAGATGTGGAAGGATTGACTAAGGAATTGGTGGATGAACTGATTGAGAGGATAGATGTGTATGGGGAGGACGGGTGGAGGTTAAGTGGAAGTTTTTAGTTCATGATTTAGAATAGGTTTCGTTTGTAATTTGTGAAGCATATGGTTATACTGAAAGAAAAGGGAAGGAGTTTGCGTTATGGAAATAATAAAAAATAAATTAGCATTAGAAGACTTATATATTGGTATGGAAATAAAAGACAAAGATCAGCTGAGCAGTATATATGATACATGGATTATGCTTGTTAAAAACAATAAATCCGATGTATATACGGTGGGGTTTATAGGCAAGGAGACCAATGCAGAGTCAGATAAGCTGTTTACACAGGGGAATGTAGTCTGCCCGGTATACAATGACAGTATCGAACTGGAGGGGGATATATATTATGAAGAATAAATATATCTTGCTTGAAATGAATCAGCGGAATGAAATAAGGGCTGACGTGAACATGACAATAAAGAGCATGGAACTTACAGAAATAGGGAGCATAAATGTTAAGATAGATACAGGATGCCCCTACACCTCCATACCAATTCTGAGGTTTGGCATATCAGGTGCGAAGGCACAGCAAATGAAACAGCGGGACTGTGCTAACGCTAGAGTAAGGAAAGAAATTTCGTTTGGCGTTAATGATTCAAAAGAAAAACGAGATTTAGATAAAGAAAAGTTTAGGGCTGGAAAATACATGGAGTTAAAATCCATTACTTTTCAGCATGGGAATTTTGAGATTGACTTTGGAGGCGTGTGTATTAACAAAGATTATGTGAAAGTCAGTTATGACAGGACGGGCAATATTTTGATAGGAATGGATGTCTTGTCTCAAATGGATATACATATTGGAAAAAGTAAAGTTCTTGGTAAAACAGTGTTTCTTGCCTGTCCATATGTCAGCATGAATCAAGAGTATCTCGAAGCATTAAATATGCATTTTGATATATAATCGAAAATTGTAAGTTCTTGAAAAAAGTTGAAATATTTTTTAGTCCTAACTTGACACCAGCTTACAGGCAGCAGTACGGGAGTGTGAATCCGGCTGGGATTATCGCTCCGGCGATTGTGGCGACGTTTGTGAGTACGCTGGTTGCGGTGGTGTATTGTAAGGGGAAGGATAGAAAGCGGAGGGCGTGAAATTTTCTGCTTTTAAAACAATATGTCATTCAACTATAAAAGTAAAAATTAATTTGAAGGAAATGTCATTTGTAGAATACCTAAAGGATTTATGCTAGGATAAGGCTATAGAAAGTTTTGACCAAAAAACGAATTGTGTTGATAAATTAATGCACCGGCGGAGTCCAGAAAGGACAGATAAAATGACAAAAATTGATTGGAATAAAGTTGCAGAAGATTATAAAAAATCTTCGCTGGATTTGACTCGGTTGGAACAATATGCAAAAAAAGCAGCGTGCGAACTATGTGATAAATCTGTTTCATTTGACGGTTATACCGACATGGATTGGCATGAACCACCGAAAGAAAGTCAGGGTGTACTGGGAAAATTACATGATTTTTTTTGTCCGGCACCGGATACGCGTCCTGCACTTGTGCGTCAACATATTGGATATTGGATACTTGAATCATCTCGAATGGAATATCACGGGGGAATACGATATACGGAGGGGTATATCACGAAGAATTGCCAATATAGGCAAAAAAGAACTAACGTTTTTACTGATTATGCAAATATTAATACAATGAAATGGGTATTGCTGGAAAATGGTGAATTGGCTGTCCATACAATGAGAGAATTATATAAGGAGTGTATGTGCTTTGAATCTTTATGGATTGTAAAGGAGATTGGCAGTAACGCTTTTCATACGGAAAAGCCCTTTGAGAAACAGATTACTGATACATGGGAGCTTATGAAAGTTGAGGATATTTTGCTGCTTGACCATAAGCCGCGTGAAATCAAACGTCGTCACGTAGGGAGGGATGATTATGATGTTGAAGATAGTATCCATATCAGGGAAGAGAATTATTTATTGACTGGAAAAAAAGGCGGAGGATGCAGCAAAAAAATATCTGCATTGTTGCAAAAACATCATTTGTTAGAATCAAAGCCCAAGGGAGGGCATAGTGGAAGTTCATTTTAAATGATACCGAGCGTACTTGATGGCGGAAATGTCACAAGGAACAGCATTCCATAAGCGCATGATAAAAAAGAGGATATTCCTTTTTCAATTTTATGGGAAGTCCCTGCTTATCCAGAAAACAATGCTCTGAGCTGGCTTCGCATACAGTCGTTCCCTCGTCATTTCTCATGATATATCCCAGCTTTAATTTCACGCCCTTAAATTCCGTGGCTGTCACCTCTATGCTGACAGTATCGCCAAATGTTGTTGTTCGTATATATTTACATGCAACGGAAACCACAGGGGAGATAATTCCTTCTTCTTCCAGTTTTGCATAATCCCATCCGATTCGGGACAGAAAATCAATTCTGGCTTCTTCCATCCACCGGATATAATTAGAGTGATGTGTAATTCCCATTTTATCTGTTTCATAGTACTGGACAATATGTTGGAACATTGTAATCCTCTCCGCATGTTTTTTCATCTTAGATTTCTATATATTCAGCACAAACATATAGATTTGGGTTTCTCTATTGCTCAAATTTCATAGCTTCTTTATTCTACCACAAGAATATTCTCAATCCAACATGATTATAGTTTTCTTTAGTAACGTGCGAAAAGGGAGAGCAGTTGACATTTAGAAACGCAAGCCGGAAAGACATAAACTTGATTTTTGTAATTTATCCTAGGACTCTTTTCGGACGGAGGAAGGTGTACATCCATACAAGGCTTTAAAGGAGGAATTAAATAATTTCTGGCTTGTAAAACCGTTTTTTTCTATGATTTGGAAAATGGGGGCATCTGTATTCAACAGATCAGCATAGGCATGGACTAGCCGTACTTCATTTAAATAGTGTCTGCTGATTAAGCCGTTTGCAAGTTGCCCCAGCCAGCAGATAT
>CANOEC010000058.1 GCA_947564735.1 uncultured Lachnospiraceae bacterium
AGTCTGTTTGCAGAATGTGGGAAAGCTGCCCTTTAGCTTTTCCATGTTCTGTGAATGGACTTTTCCATGACGGAATAGCAAGTTATACACATTTCCACGGTGCTTGTCTTTTGGTCTTTGGTTTCTTTGGTTCGGAATAGTGTGGTGCTGGCGGTCTATCTCTTGTTTTCGGTTGCTTGCTTCTTTACCGTACATGAGCATTTGCGATAGTCCGGGTACATGGCGGCAAGGCGGTGCTTTTACCCGATATGGATAACAACGCTGATACGATTACCATAGAGACAGACCGGTTCTCTACATACGCCATCGTTTATTAGGATACGCCAAACGACGGCGGCACAACCGGTCATGGAAGTAACGGCGATGGCGCCGGTTCGTCACAGGCGAAGGACAAGGAGCCTAAGACCGGAGATAATACGCCTTTAGAGCTGTACGCAACACTCACCATGATTTCCGGGCTGACCTATCTGCTTTTGTATTTTTCAGACCGCAGGAGGGGCATGACGGAGGAAACAAAGAAAGAACTGGTTTCCCGGCTTGTGGCGTGGGCGAAACGTGGCGGCAGGGTAAGAAAACCGCTTGCGCTGGCGTGCATGGCGGTATGCCGGACCTTAACCGGTCAGGCATACGGACAGTCCGTGAAGAACAGGGTACAGCAGGAAAATCTGAGAGAACTGGTCAGCAGTGTGCAGGAAGAATATCCGGCGGCAGGCAGCAGTGCGCCAAAGGAAGCCGTCAAAGTGGTTCTGAAAGAGCAGAGTGCGCCGGATGCGGAGACTGGCGGGAAGCAGACAGAAGATAAGCAGTCCAAGGAAAGACAGTCCGAGGAAAGACAGTCCGAGGAAAGACAGGCAGATGGAAAACAGCTCGAAGGAAAAGCGGTCATGCAGAGTGAGGACGACGAATATTATCTGCACCATGATTTCTATGGGCAGGACAGCAGGTACGGCTGTCTGTATGTGCGCAGACAGGCTGATTTGGAGGCAGGAACGAATTTCATCATCTACGGTCATAACATGAAGGACGGTTCCATGTTCGGGGATTTGGATTTATACCTGAACGAGAGCTTCTATAAGGAGCATCCGGTCATTTCCTTTGATACGATCTATGAAGAACGAACCTACGACATTGTAGCGGTATTCCGTTCACAGGTATACAATGAAGAGGATGAAGTGTTTAAATATTATCAGTTTTATGAAGCGGACACGCAGGAAGCGTTTGATGATTTCTATAACAATATCAAAGAATTATCTCTTTACGATACCGGTGTGGAAGCACAGTTCGGGGACACCTTTCTGACATTATCTACCTGCGCCTATCATGTGCCGGACGGGCGGCTTGTGGTGGTGGCAAAGCGGAGGGAGTGAGGAAGACTCAATCAATCGTCCAATATCCGTCATACGCGTATCCGGTTTTCCCAATTAGGAAATGCTCCGATTTGGAAAAACCGGCTTTCTTTAGGGCTTCGATTCTTTCTACGGCATAGACGGGAGCCTTGGTCAGTATGCCGGTACACCCCAGCAGTTCGGGAATATGAGGGGTTACATGGGTAACAATCTCAAATAGGACTGCTTCTTTTTCATAGTCGCTTCTTACATCGATTCTCAATATGCCCATGTTATGGAACGCATCATCAGAAACCCGCAGGCATAATTCGATGGTTCCAATGATTTTTGACGATGTCTTATCCATAATGGAGAGTCTTGCAAACCAGCCGTTTTCATAGGATGCATTCCAAAAGCTGATTGCCTGCGCCATTCTTTCTTTTGTCGGATAGTAGAAATTATCCCCGTCGCAGTTGTCACTGTTAAAAAACGGCACAGCGTTTTTGTCACTGTAAACCTGAAACAAATCATCGCAGTCTTCACTTTTCGTTAATCTCATTACAAAATTTTCACTCTCTAGTACAGGACATGTTTCATAAATCTTCATATCGGTTTTCCTCCCATTCGGTTTTAAAAGTGCAGCTTTTACACTGATATCTGCATGGCACCATTTGCAAAAATTCTCATTAAAGCTTCCGTCCGCCTCCCGGCTGATGAGGTCATCTTCGGTTAATATCATTCCGCAGCATTTGCAGACTAACTGTCTGGGAGAACCAAGAAGCGTGTTGATTGATACATTAAATTCCCGTGACAAAAGTTTCAGCGTGTCCGTGTTCGGCTGTGTCTCACCGTTTTCCCAGCGGCTGACCGCCTGTCTGGTCACCATCATGCGTTCCGCCAGCTGCTCCTGTGTGAGTTTATTTTTCTCGCGCAGATTTTTAAGAATCTCTGATATCTCCATAGTGTTTCTCCCCTCTTAACAGCGCTTGTCTTATTATAACAGAAAACGGAATGTTACGGAAGCAACCGGGTGTTGCTATGTACTGTCGGAAATGTAACGCTGGCAGGCAGTTGCCTTCTTATGGCAGAGGTTTTTTAATCATCACTTTATTTATCTCCAAACGCGATGATTAAAGTGATGATTTAATTAATGAATAAATGCCATTAAGTGTTGAATAAGATAACCAAAAAGTATATGCTGAATAAGAACGGAAGAGTTCCTTTGTATTTTGGCGTGAGAAACGATGGTGAAATCTTAGGTCAGTAGATTGGAGACCATACATTACGTGAGATATTCCACGGGATTGTCAATGCGATGAAACAACAGATTATCCCGACGATTATTATGGAACTGTGTGATGATAAAAAATGTCATAATAGTAACTGTTGAAGGCAATGATAGAGAGAAAAGGTTCTAAAAAGAATGGTCAGTGGGTAATAAAATGAGAGGATTTATAACATATTACGGAAGATATCTATAAAGAAGCAGTAAAGCAAAAAGTAATCGAAGTACCGTGCACCTGTACTATAAGATAAAGAATGGAAGGTGGAAACTAAAATGGTTCGTTCTGAAAAACTGGAAGAAACGGCTCTTTGGCGGTTTTATCTGAGCAAAATATCTACAAATGTAAAAAGAAGCGGATGGGTAAAAGACGTTTATGAAGCGGCGGCAAACTATTTGATGGATGTCCGGCAGACATTTCAAAATTATACATTGCATGATGAAACACATATTTTGAATGTGATGGACGCAATGGGCGGACTGCTCGGAGACCAGATAGGGCGGTTAACTGTTGGAGAGACTGAATTATTGATTCTGGCTGCCAGTCTGCATGATATAGGAATGGTTTATACGGAAGAGGAGAAACAGCATTGTTATCAGGACGAAGCGGCATGCAGAAAGTTTTTGAGAAAATACTGCCCGGAGTTGTTGGGGTGTCCGGCGGCAGAATGGGCGGAGGATGTCCGCAGATGGTATCTTCGCACACTGCATTCATTCCGCATATCCGAGGTATTACAAAATAAAGCATGGAAAGAATTGTTTGACAGGTGTCCTTTGGATGTCATACCAAAACGATGTGTGATTGCTGTTTGTCAGGCGCATGGCGAGGAGCCAGAGGAACTTGTGCACAACAGGGATTTAAACCATTTGGCGGCGAATGATGCAGACCCTTTATTCTGTGCGCTTTTACTGCGTTTAGGAGATTTGCTGGATTTCGATGACACGCGTGCACCCGGAGTATTATACAATTACGTGGTTTGCAATGAGGAGAGCCGTGCGGAATGGGATAAGCATCGCTCGTCAGCCGGATTCCGCTATCCGGAATCGCCTTCAGCAGATGCGCTTCCTTATCGGGCAAGGTGTACGAATCCGGGAGTGGAACATGCAGTCAGGGATTTTTTGGACTGGGTTGATGAGGAACTGGGTAATTGCGTTAAATTGCAGAAGTACTGTGGGACGGGCTGGCAGAGAGAGTTTCCTTTTCCAAGGGAGGTAGGAAGGGAAGAAATCGAGGCAGAGGGATACATGAGTGGTGATTTCTGTCTGACGATGGACCAGACACAGATTTTGGAACTTTTGACAGGCGAGAACTTGTATCAAGATACATCTGTTTTTGTCAGGGAACTGCTCCAGAACGCGATAGATGCCACGTTGCTTCGCGGAGAGATGGAGTCTGCTTTTGTTCCGGAGCAGTCGCGTATCGATTTGTGGGAGTGGAATGATGAGGAAGGGAATATCTGGTTCCGCATAGATGACCGGGGAACGGGCATGACGTTAGGCATGTTGCAGCGCTATTTTCTGAAAGTGGGCAATTCCTACTATAATTCACGGGAACTGGAACGGGATTTGCGGGAGCATGGTCAGGATAAGAAGTATCATGGAATCAGCCGGTTTGGCATCGGTTTCTTATCCTGTTTTCTCTGCGGGGATTATGCGGAGGTATCTACGCTCTATTTTGACGATGATAAGAGCCGCAGAGAGGAGACGGCGGTTGACTCCTATCAGACGATACATTACGGTCTGCGTCTGCAGGTGACGGGTCTGAGTGGATATTATACTTTGAAAAATCAGGCGAAGCATCATCAGACGGAGGGAAACCTGCCGGCACCGGGTGAGTATGGAACAAATGTGTGGGGTAGTATTGAGAGAGACGGTTACCGCGTCACTCCCGGCACTTCGATAGTGATTCGGATACCGTCGGGCGAATTTGGGAACTTGAATCTGCGCGAGGCGGTAGAGAGATACTTATGTGGCGCCAGAGTACCGGTCTATTATAACAATGAGCGGATTGGACGCACTTACGAGGAAATAATGACGGCGGCACATGAAGCGGAAGGGGAGAAGATTTATGAGATGACCCCGCAAATGAAAGAGCAGTTTGATTGTACTTTTCCGGCTGTGCGTGGGCAGTATCCGAAGATTGCAGTTTCCGTGGTTCCGCTGGATACGGAAGAGAATCAGATTCTGCCGGAACTTTCGGGGGTGCTTGTGAAGTGTGAACTCCGGTTTGAACAAGTACTTCAGTGGAAGGTGAAGGATCAGTTCTATGAGATTTATGGAAACTTTTGTGGTAAAGGGAAGAATGTAGAAATAGAGTTTGAGAGTAGAAATAAGAAATGGAGTAGTAGAAGTATTTTGTATATTGAAAAATGGGAAGACATAGAACAAAAATATGGTTCGGATAAGGTGGCTTTTTTGGGAGCGGAATTTGAAAAACATGCTGTCTGTCCGAAAGCAAAGGAGATAGCAGAGGTATGGGAGCCGTTTTCTGAACAAGAGGAACTGCATGAAATGTGGAGAAATTATCATAATAGTCAACAGGAAAATCAGATGGAGATTTCAGCGGCAGAAATGGCATTCCCGGATATCATGCAGATATGTGCAGGATGCGGAGATTCTACATATGTGTATCAAGGGATTGTGGCGGGTGAACTGCAGGGAGCTAGTCAGTGGTTCTTTGGTGAATCAGCAATGTTTTTAGCGGAAGGTGTATGTAAACCTATGGTGGATGTTGGACGTTCTAAAATATCCGGCTTGCCGCTAACTACGTTGTTGGCGATTAGCGCCGTCCTGAGTAAATATCAGATGTTAGGATATAGACATATACGATGGGATGAACTAGCCGGGTGGAGAAACATTTCTTTCAAAGAATGGAAGAAAATCAAGGATTCCAAGCTGGATAGATGGCTGAGGAAAAACAAGGCGGATTTTCTGATAGAGACAAAACGGATATTACAAAAACCTTGTAAGGGCACGGATGATGATTATTTTTGTCTAGCGGGTGGTGAAGACTATCCGGTTTTAGATTTGTATTTGATGGCTCATTTTCAAGACAAATACCGGATGACCATCAACTATGAGGAGGGACAGATTATTTCTTTTGAAGAAAAAGGCAGTGATGAGACGGACGAGACTTTCGATTTGTTCCCACCAATGATGTTCTGTATGGCTGCGAGCAGTCAGAGCCGTCGGTATATCTGTAGTGCGAATCGTTTCAACCGGAGAGGTATTACGGCTGACCATCCATTCATCATATGGCTGCTGCATAATGCGGCACAGCTAAGGCAATATTATCAGAGGCAGTTTCAGCGTATCGTGGATTGCCTTCGTGCATATAATGCAGAGGACTTTGTAGCGGAATGCAACCAGATTCGTCAGCAGCTGCTTGCCTTTCCGAATCATTACGGTGTAGATGTAAGTTCGTTTCCGCAATTGAGTCTGGATGATTTCTGGTTTATGGAAGAAGAGTGAAGGAAGAGTTGGTAATAGGAATTGTACTCCCCGTGAAGCGATGCAGCTTCCGGGGATTTTCCGTATGAGGGTAAAAATCTGGCATGTCTAATCCCCAAAATGAAGATATCTTACAAGACGCAGCAAAAAATAAGCGGTAAAATAGCCTTAACAAATTTCAACGATTGGAGAATCGTACAGCCCTTCCAGAGCCACTTTCATGAACATTATGTCATAGGCTTTGTGGAGAAGGACGGAAAGGAGCGGGAGTATGGAGCGTAGAAGGACAGCCGGACATTTCGCGGCAATGTTTACAATTATAATATGGGGGACAACCTTCATATCAACCAAAATTCTGCTTACAGACTTTGCACCCGTGGAAATCCTGTTCTTTCGTTTCGTGATGGGTTTCGCGGCGCTATTTCTTGTCTGTCCGCACCGGCTGAAAATGGTAAGCCGCAGGCAGGAAGCGGTTTTTGCCCTTGCGGGACTGTGTGGGATATGTCTATATTACCTGCTGGAAAATATTGCCCTGACCTATACGATGGCGTCCAATGTGGGCGTTATCATATCGGTGGCGCCGTTCTTTACGGCAATATTGTCCCATCTGTTCATCAAGTCGGAAGGGAAGCTGAGGGCAGGGTTTTTTATCGGATTTGCGGTGGCGATGGCGGGTGTTACACTGCTCAGCTTTAACGGTTCCCGGCTTAAGTTAAACCCGATGGGTGACCTGCTGGCAGTTCTGGCAGCCTTTGTATGGGCATGCTATTCCATACTGACGAGGAAAATCAGCAGTTTTGGCTACCCTGTCATCCTCACCACGCGCAGGACATTTTTTTACGGCATCCTTTTCATGATTCCGGCGCTGTTCTTTTTTGATTTTGAAATTGGGCTGGAACGGTTTGCAGATACAACCTATCTGCTCAACATCCTTTATTTGGGGCTGGGTGCATCGGCGCTCTGCTTCGTCACATGGAATTTTGCGGTAAAGGCGCTTGGTGCAGTGAAGACCAGTGTTTATATTTATCTGGTTCCCGTCATAACGGTTGTGACATCTGTCCTGATACTGAAGGAGCCGGTGACGTGGGTGACAGCAGTGGGGACGGCTCTGGCGGTTGCAGGGCTTTTTCTTTCCGAATACAGCGGAAAAAGGAACTAAATTGTATGTACGTACCGCTAATCAATGCTCCCGCATCTGATAGTCCTTATCTTCATCCATCATTTCCAGCAGGACCTTCGCGCATTCCGGGTCAAACTGGGTGCCCATTTTCTCACAATCTCTGAGCGGACGACGTCCTGCGGAAGAACATCCCGGCAGCTTCTCTTTGACGTCAGTCATGGCGTCGTAGGCGTCTGCGACGCCGATGCACCTTGCTTTAAAGGGAATGTTGTCTCAGGCGGGTTTGTCGGGACAGCCGGAGCCGTCATACTTTTCATGATGTGACCTTGCACCGTCCGCAATGTCCTTTGGTGTATTTATCTTTTGCGTCGATTGTTTTGCCAGCGTTAAGATGACCTGCTGTGACAGACGCTCCAATTTTTCTTTTCTGTCTTCGGCTGCTTTTTCTTGAACAGTTCTTTATTCTTAAACAGTATCCATGCGGAACAGCATATATAGTACAGCGGAACGATATATACAGGGAGATACAGAGTTCCGTGGAGGCATTGTCCATTCTGGAATGAAATAAAGCGTTAAAGTACAACTTATATCAAAACTTTTTTGACAGCTTTGTGTTACGATGTTGGAGTCGAAATGAACTTTTGGAAAATGGAAATGGCAGACTGCACAAATTGTTCTCTTGTGTTGTTTGGTTTTGAATGGACACATCAGTACAGGATAAAAGGAACGTTTATGAAAAATAATATTTTAAAAAATTACAAATTTATGTTAAAGACAATGTGCAGGGCTTCCGCATCACGGGCAGGGCTGAGTATCTTCTTTACGGTGATAAACGATTTGTTTTCCATATTCTACAATGTGCTCTTTTTTGCATATTTCATGGATGCGGTGGAAAAAGGGAGAAGCATCGCTGCAATCGGCAGGGTATTGATTGTTTTCATTTTAATCAACATTGTATTTGAAATAGGCAGCGCCTATTATCATCAGGCGTATCTTCCCCGAAATGACGTCAAGATCTCCTTATTCTTTAAAAACATGATCTATAAGAAAATCATGGAGGTTGACATAGAATGCTTTGATGACCCGGAGTATTACGATAATGTAACTTTTGCGTTAAATGATTTAGTTCAAAGAGTGAACAGTATTTTAAACAATATAGCACAGTTTGTTTCCCATTCCTGCTGTACGATTGTGCTGATTGGATATTTTGCACAGATTGATTTTGGCATTGCGGTCATATCACTTATCTGTGTGCTGACCGGATTGTTCTTTGAGCCGGTTGTCAATCGGTACAGATACCGTTATACGGATGAAAGCTTAAAATATCAAAGGAAATATGATTATGTAAAAAGAATTTCCATTCAGCCGGAATATGCCGGGGAGCTGAGAACCACGAATGTGAAAAATGTGTTTTACAAAATGCTTGAGGATGCGCTTGGGGGATGTAGGGCGCTTCTTAAAAAGTATTACGGAAAGATAACAATTCTTGACAGCGTTCAGGTCTTTTTCGGGTTCGGGATTGTATCTTGTGTCACAACACTCATTTCGGTATATAGAATCGTCGTTGATAAGACGGTGACCATTGCAATGTTTCTGCCATTGATGGGAGCGATAGCGCAGTTTACATGGCGGGCATCTTCGGTGATAAGCTGCTTTACCGGGATGTTGAACGATAATATCTATTTAAACAAATTCAATGAATTTTACCGGTATGAACCGAAGGTTGTGTCGCGCAAAGAGGAGGTGGCGGATGCGGCATTTGGCGGGCTGAAGATTGAGCATCTGTATTTCAAATACAAGGAAAAGGATGAATTTGCCCTAAAGGATATCTGTATGGAAATCAGACCGAAACAAAAGATTGCGCTGGTCGGGTATAATGGAGCCGGGAAATCGACACTCATCAATCTGCTTTTGCGCCTGTATGACCCGGTTCGGGGCAGCATTCTTTATAATAATAAAAATATTTGGGATTACAATGTAAAGAATTATCGCAGCCAATATGGGATTGTTTTTCAGGACATCAATGTGTATGCGGCGACCATCGGTCAGAATATCGCGATGGATACGGAGATTTATTCGGATGAAGAAATGCAGAAGGTTATGCATTCGCTGCACTTGAAAGAAAAGATAAACAGTTATGAAGACGGGTTTCATACACAATTGACCCATGAATTATCTGACGCGGGCAAAGTGCTTTCCATCGGTCAGTGCCAGTGTCTGGCGCTCGCAAGAATCTTTATCAATCCAAAGAAGCAGCTTTACATTTTAGACGAGCCTACCAGTGCGCTGGACCCGGTTGCGGAAGAAGAAATTTTTGAGACCATTAACAGTTATTTGGCGGATAAGACGGTGCTATATATCTCCCATAGATTTTCAGCGTCCAAAATAGCGGACAAAATTTATTTCATGGAGCAGGGACAAATTGTGGAGCAGGGGACGCATGAGGAGTTAATCCATCAAAACGGAAAATATGCAGATATGTTCAATCAGCAGGCGAAATACTATAGGGACGATGCGGAGCAGGCATGGAATGACAGCTGCATAAATGAGGCATAGGGAGTATATCATGAAAAAAGTAATCCATAATAATCTGTATATGTTGAACATATTTTTCAGGGCGGTTCCCTTGTATGCTGTCAGCTATGCAGTGATGACGGTGGTAAGGAGCGTGCTGTTCAATACCGTTGGAAATGTTTTGTTCATACAGTATATTGTTAAGTCGGTAGAATTTGTGCTTACCCATCCGGAAGAAATACAGAAAACCCTGATGCAGATGGTGGCTGTGACGTGCATCTATTATGGGCTGGTGCTTCTGTTTAATACCGTTATCGAAGGAATCATATATAATAGTGCGACGAAAAAGGCAGAGATCAAGATTAGGCATGTCTTTGCAAAGATGATGTTTGAGAAGTCCGTTTCGATTGATTATGGCTGCTATGACGACCAGCAGTTTTATAACGATCTGGTTGTTGCCAACAACGAATCAAATGACAGGGCGTGGGGTACTTATAAGAATTTTGTCGATTTGATTGAGAATTTATGCGTGCTGCTTACGTTATTTTATATTATCAGTTCGTTGGATTTTGTTGTTTTTGTTCTGGCGGTTGTGATCAATGTTCTTTCCGTTTTGTATCAGATTAAGTTAAATAAAATGAACGGCGAAATTTATAACAAAACGATGCCGTATCATAAGGAAATAGACTATGCAAACCGCATGTTTTTCCTAAAGCAAAATGCAAAAGATTTAAAGACGACGAATATTGGCAATGTCTTATTTGAGAAACTGACTGTTTCTTCCAGACAACTTAGCGATGTCCATGCCGCTTACGGAGCAAAAAAAACGATTGTGTGCGCCGGTGATAATCTGATGAAGAAAATCCTTGGAGATTTTGTGACGTTATTTTATCTTGCCTATATGGTGCTTGTGAAATGCGCATATACCTTTGATGTGATGGCTGCTTTATGGAATGCCTATGGTATCATCAAAGGAAATATGAATCAGTTCGTTCATTCGATAAAAGAATTACATAATAACAGTATCTATATTGAAAAGTTCCTTCATTTCATGGAAATGGAAAACCGTGTCGTATCGGATAAAGGCTTGAAAATCAATGCTGGTACGGCGCTTACGATTGAGTTTGTGGATGTGTCTTTCTCATATGACGGGGAACACAAAATTTTAGACAGATTCAATTTGAAAATCAAAGCAAAGGAGAGAGTGGCAATTGTCGGCAGCAATGGTGCCGGAAAGAGTACGCTTGTTAAGCTTTTGCTGAGACTGTATGACCCTGACGACGGTAACATTCTGGTAAACGGGATAGATATCCGGGACTATGATGTGGAGTTCTATCGAAAGAATTTATGCAGTGTTTTGGTTCAAAATTTTCAGATGTTTGCGTCAACGCTGTATGAGAATGTTAAAATGGATATTGTTGACAACAAAGCGGAAGGCGCTGACTTAGACATGGCGCTTTGGATGGTCGGGCTGTTTGATGTGGTGGCGCGTCTGCCCGATAAGGGAGACAGCGATTATTCAAGAGAGTTTAGTGACGGCGGGGTGGTATTTTCGGGAGGACAGAAGCAGAAGCTGGCGTTGGCAAGAGTGTTATTAAGGGATAAAAGAATGGTGGTTCTGGATGAGCCGTCAAGCGCGTTAGACCCTAAAGCGGAAAGTGAATTTAATGAGCTTGTGTTCAATATGATGACGGAGCGGACGATTCTTATTATTTCCCATAGGTTATCGACCACGAAAATGGCGGACAGGATTATTTTGATTCAAGATGGAAAGGTGGCTGAAGATGGTCCGCATAATGAGCTGATGAAGAACAACCGTCTATATGCTAAAATGTTTGAAATGCAGTCCGAGAGATATCAGTAACGAGTAAAAATGCAGGGACTTAAATTCTTACAGGGAGGAAAAGCATTGTTTGAGTGGAATGAGAACGTACAAAAAATGATAGATTGGATAGAGGCGCATTTGACAGAAAATCCCTCTCTTTTGGAAATGTCGAAGCAGATTGGCTATTCGCCATATTACTGTTCCAATCGGTTTCATGAAATTACGGGAATGACATTTAAGAGCTATGTTGCCGGCAGGCAGCTTGCCATGGCTGCTCTGGAAATCAGGGATACAGAATCGCGTATCCTCGATATTGCAATGAAATATGGCTACTCCTCGCAGGAGGCTTTGACGAGAGCTTTTATGAGCGCCTTCGGATGTACGCCGGCGGCATATCGGAAAAAACCCAGACCAATCATGCTTTCCACTCTGAAGGTCGTTCTTTTCCCTGAACATTATAAAAATAAAGGAGACATCACTATGAATAAGACATTATTGAAAGAAGCACATGTTCGTGTAGAGCATATTCCGGCGCATCAGTACGTTGGTATCTGGGATATAGAGGCGTCAGACTATGCGGATTTTTGGAACAGGCATGATTGTGACAGCATCTGTGGAGTCATCGACAGCATGAGCCACATTTCGCATCCGATTGTTACCTGTCATACGGCGGGATGGTTCTATGAAAATGGAAGAAAAGGCTATTTCTATGGATTGGGAGTGCCGGAGGATTATCGAGGCGTCATTCCGGAGGGGTTTGAAATCAGACAGTTTCCGGCAAGTGATTATCTGGTTTTCTTTCACCCGCCCTTTGATTATCTGAAGGACTGCGGAGAAGTTATGGGAAGAGTCGAAAAGCTGGCATGGAATTTTGCTCCCGAAACGAAAGGATATGAGTGGAACGAGGACGTGTGTCAGGATTACCAGCGTCATTATCCGGAAGTGATAGGCTATGAAGTCCTGCGTCCTGTACGAAAAAGAAAAGATTGATTTAGAATAGGTAAGGAGCTGCGCACGAATGGAATTTGGTGCGGCAGCTCCTTTTATGAGTATTATCCGAAAGAAACAAAGAATTTCTGCTGTGAGGAATCGTCCTGCAGCATATTTACGGCATTGATATAAGCATTAGCTTCGGTATCGGTCTGTAAGCCGTCCTTGGCGGATACATTTGTTTCCATTGCCGGTTTCATTGCATGATTTGCTTCCCCTAAGATAGAGAACTGGAATGCCATTGCCCGCTGTTCCTGTTTTTCCATCTTTTCGAGTTCGGCTTGTTTTCTTTCCGTGTTTGCGTCAGCGCCGCGGATTTCATCCTGATGGATTTCCCCCTTTAAAATGGCGATGCCATCGCCGGTTCTTGCCACAATCGTTCCTGCGCGTCCGGCATGGTTAAGAGAAGCGTCTGCCGTTACCATGGCGTGTACTTCGGCGCTGGATGGTCTGAAATCAGCGGCAATTCTGTCGGCTGCGGGTTCCTGCGCTGTCTCTTCCATCTCTTCCTTAATTTCCTCAGCAGCTTCTTCTTTGGCGTCAGCCGCCTGCTTGGCTGTTGTATCTGCGGCATGGCTCCTGTCCGGATTTGCCGCTTCTTTTAGAATGACAACGCCATCGCTGCTCTTAGTTACGACACTGCCTTCGCGTGCAGGCTGTTGCTCGTCGGCGGGCAGATTTTTTCTGTCTGTCGTATCAGAAGAGGCTCCTGTTGCCTGCAGGTTGTCTTCTGAGTCTTCATTGTCTGCAGATTTCTTATCTTCCCGCAGCTGCGCCAGCATACGTTCTCTTTCCTGTGCCCGGAGAAGCTCCTCCTGATGCTGTTCCAGTTCGCGATTGAGACTGGAAACTTCTTTCTGAAGCTTCTTTTTTTCTTCTGCCTTTTCGTTAGCAGAAAGCTCCTCCTTGGAAGAGAGTTTCTGTATTTGCTGTTGAACGTCTGTGATTTCGTTCTGGATACTCTTGCTTTTCTGGTCTTTTAAATCAGCCGCAGTCGTCTGCATGACTGACATGGTATTTGTTGATGTGATGCTGCCAATTCCCATAGAATCATCTCCTTCCCCCACTAAAGGATGATTTCAGACAACGTATCTTTTCGTAGGTATCTTTTCTTTTATTATATAACTATATATATTTTACTATTTTTTATGGGCAGGTTGCAAGTATATTTTAAAAGAATTTCTAAGGATTTCCAGATGCTTCAATAGATTTTGTTTCCTTTTTCTGAGATTTCATTACATGCCCCACAGTTACGAATGTTTTCTGACGATACCATATTAGAAGATAACTGCTCGGACTTATCATAAGAGAGCGGGAAGGGTTCTGAATGACAGAGGAACCGTAAAGGATATCTGATAAGGAGGAATGACGTAATGAGCGTAAACGGAATCGGAACAGACAGGTATATGGGAGAGACATATGAAGAGCGTTTGAGTAAGATTACAGACCCTCATTCGGCGAGCGCCTTTCAGGCGGCTTATGCCAAAAAGATGGCAGGTTCTACGGATTATGTATCAACCATCAGCAAGACATTCAATACCGGAAAAGCCGGCGCTGCGAATTTTGCAGACGCATTTCCAATGTACAATGTCGTAACTCATGTGGGAAATGCCGATATTTCTACATCCAACTGGCAGAGGAATGATTTTCCCTTCTGGAAATATTTTCAGAAAAACACAAGTGCGGACGCTTTAAATGACTGGAGACCTTCGGGCGCCAATCCGCCCCAGACGCGTGGCGACTTACAGAGAAATTACAGCAGTATTGGTCCCGGTCGGATTGCGGTTCTCGTACCGGAGAAACTGCAGGAGAAGATGGATGCAGACTCGGCTTATGCAAGACAGATTATGGCGAAGCTGCAGGAGTGGAAGGAGGATTATGACCGCTGGGATAATACGGTGGCGGCGTCTTACGGCATGAATGTGGCGGAGCATCAGGCGGAAAAGAGTTATGTGTTCAATCTGGACGAGGATGGAAACGTAAAGAATTGCACGGTTAGCGGTGGCGGCGGAAAGATTATCGGACCGACGAAGGAGGAACAGGAGCAGTTTGAAGCCGAGCAGAGAGAGAAGCTAAGACGGCGTGTGAAATACATTCAGATTATCAAAGAAAGCGCCGCAAAACAGAGCGTGCGGGAAGAGGAGAATCTGCGGCTGTTTCAGGAGATGTGCGTGAAGCGTGAGATGTTGAATCTGAAGTGATTCATCGTTTTATAATAAAGACTGGTAAGAAGAAAGAGGCAGATATGACTCGTGCAAGTCTATCTGCCTCTGTTTAGGGCAGCCCATTTCCCGGCAGCTTTTTTTAGAAGACCCTTTCATTGACATGACTACGGCAATGCCATACAATGATAGAAAGCGTATAGCAAAAACACAGTGGGAATAGAAACAATATCATGATACAAAGAGAACAGGGATAGGGTGAAAAAGGGGGCACAACATGAAATTATTGGTGATTAACGGCAGTCCGAAAGGCGTTAACAGCATTACTTACCAGACGGTCCGGTTTTTGCAGAGCCGCTTCCCCGAGGACGAATTTAAAGTACTGCATGTGGGAGCGCAGATTAAGTTGTTTGAGAAGGATATGGCGCAGGTGAAGGACGGGGTCAAATGGGCGGATGCATTGTTATTTTGTTATCCGGTCTATACGTTTATCGCTCCGGCACAGCTGCACCGGTTTATAGAATTGATGAAGGAAGAGAAGATTGATGTGAAGGGGAAATATGCCCTGCAGATTACGACCTCCAAACATTTCTATGATGTGACGGCGCACCGCTATGTGGAGGACAACTGTAAGGATATGGGAATGCGTGTGCTGAACGGTTTTTCGGCGGATATGGAAGACCTTCTTGACAAACGGGGGCAGGAGGAAGTCAGCCAGTACTGGCAGTATATTCATGATATAACGAAGCGGGAGAATACGTCCGGAACGGAAGCGGACCAGAAACAGTCTGTCCGGGATAAGGATGAACGGTACAAGGTAGTCATTGTGACCGACTGCGGGGTGGAGAATGAAAAGCTGCGCCGTATGATTATTGCCTTTCGGGAGGCGTTTCCTTATGTCAGTCATGTGGTGAATCTGCGGAAGTTTGCGTTTGGCGGCGGGTGTCTTGGCTGTTTCCACTGTGCGGCGGACGGCACGTGTGTTTACAAGGATGGTTTTGACAGTATGCTGCGAGGCAAAATCCAAAAATCGGACAGTATCGTCTATGCCTTTTCCATAAAAGACCATTCAATGGGGTCTTTGTTTAAAATGTATGATGACAGACAGTTCTGCAATGGGCACCGCACGGTAACAATGGGGAAACCGACAGCCTATCTGGTAGACGGCGTCTTGAGCGGAGAAGAAAATCTGAAAATGATTATAGAAGCAAGAAGTCAGGTGGGCGGGAATTATCTTGCCGGCGTGGCGGCTAACGAGCAGGATGAGGTGTGTGCAATTCGCGATTGTGCGGCGAAACTTGCCTATGCGTTGGAACATGGTCTGCGTGTCAATAAGAATTTTTATGGCGTTGGCGGAATGAAGATTTTCAGGGATTTGATTTTTGAGATGCAGGGAATGATGAAGGCGGACCATCAATTTTATAAGGCGCATCATTTCTATGATTTCCCGCAGAAGAAGGTGGGCAAAATCCTGATGATGCAGGCGGTCGGGGCGATGATGCGGTCGCCGATGCTTAAGAGTAAAGTACAGCCGAAGATGACGGAAGGGATGCTGATGCCCTATGAAAAGCTTATGAACGGCAGGAAATAGTAATAAATACCATAACTGAGAATGGAAAGAAGGGAGTCATTATGCAGAACCGGTCGATTGAACAATACTTAAATTGCAGCTTTGCATGTGAATGCGGGCGGACGCACAAATCTTTGTTTGCCCATTATATTTTTGAGGCAGGCGCGATAGCAAAGCTGCCTGCGCTTTTGGAGCAGTTAGGCTATACAAGACCCTATCTGATTTCTGACACGCATACATATGAAATCGCAGGAAGGCAGGTGGAGGAGACGCTTTGCAAGGCGGATATCAGTTATACCTCGCATGTTTTAAAGAGCCCGGAGAATGGCGATCTGGCGGCGGACGAACATGCGCTTGGCAGCGTGGCGATGGCGAACGACAAGGATGCGGATATTATTATCTCGATTGGAACGGGGACAATTAACGATTTGGGACGTTACTTCAGTTATATCACCGGCAGACCTTTTATGCTGGTGGCGACGGCGCCTTCCATGGACGGACTCGTGAGCGGTGTGGCGCCCCTTATTTTCCATAATATGAAGATTACGTTTCCGGCGCAGGAACCGCTGGCGCTCATCTGCGACGCGGAAATCATGGCGGATGCGCCGCTTAAAATGCTTGCGGCGGGTGCGGCGGATATTCTCGGAAAATATAACTGTCTGCTTGACTGGAAGCTTTCTCATATCATAAACGATGAATATTATTGCGATACCATTGCAGGTATCATGCGGACGGCGGTAGACCGGACGATGGAAAGCACGAAGGGGCTTGCGTCCCATGATGCGAAGGCAGTCTCGGTGCTCACGGAAGCGCTTGTGCTTTCCGGCATCGCCATGGATTTCTCGGAGAACTCACGTCCCGCGTCCGGTGCGGAGCATCATCAGTCCCATTACTGGGAAATGCAGTTCCTTTTTGACGGCATTCCGGCGGTGCTTCACGGGACAAAGGTCGGTATCGGCACGGTTTTGATGCTGGAACTTTATAACACATTGGCAGAAATGGAGAAGCCGGATTTTGCGGCGATCCGTGCAAATATTTCTAAGAGGCGGTCTGAAAAAGAGTGGGAGAAGGAGATGCGCCGCTGTTACCGCGACGGCGCGGAAGGAATCATTGCGCTTGAGAAAAAAGCCGGGAAGAATGATACGGAAGGTCTTCTGAAACGGCTTGAAGTTATGGAAGCGCGGTGGGACGAGATTCAGGAACTGGCAAAGACGGCGCCGAAGGCGTCTGAGATTTATCATGTGCTGGAAGAGATGAAGGCGGCGAAGATACCGGCGGATGTGGGCATTCCGAGACAGTATGTTTATGACAGTATCAGATACGGTAAAGAACTGCGTGACCGCTATACCATCTTACAGTTGATGTGGGATATTGATAAGCTGGATGAGGAAGCGGAGAAGCTGGTGGATAAGTATTGCTAGGATGATAAGCAATGCAGGCAATGGTTGATGAAGCGGAGGTTTCCGGTGGGGGAGAGTTACGAAGCAAGGAATGATAAGTATGTGATTGGGGTAGATTACGGTACGTTGTCGGCAAGGGCGGTCGTGGTTTGTGTTGGAAGTGGCGAGACGGTAGCGGAGAGCGTTTATGCATATCCCCATGGGATTTTGCGCACGTTGCCGGGAGAGCCGGCTGATGGTGCGGGAGAGTTGCCGTCGGATTTCGCGTTACAGGAAATCGACGATTATGTGGAAGCGTTGTATCATACGATTCGCACAGCGGTCAAGCAGTCCGGCTGTCGTGCCAAAGACGTGATCGGCATCGGGATTGACGCGACTTCTTCCACATTTATACCGTTATCTGCAAGCGGTGAGCCGCTCTGTAAGACGGAAGGGTTCCAACAAAATCCCCATGCATGGTTAAAACTCTGGAAGCACCATGGCGCACAGGAAGAAGCGGATCGGATTACGGCGCTTGCGGCAAAAAGGCAGGAAAAATTCATGATGCGCTGCGGAGGCAAGGTGAATGCGGAGTGGATGCTGCCGAAGCTTCTGGAGATTGCCCAAAAAGCGCCCAAGGTGTATGAGGCGACGGATAATTTTATGGAGGTAAGCGATTATCTGGTCTATCTTCTGACAGGAGAGGTGACGCGCTGTATGTGCCATGCGGGGTACAAGCTTCTGTGGAATGAGGAGGACGGATATCCGTCGGAAGATTTCTTAGAGGCGCTGCATCCGTGTCTTGCATCTTTGTCCGGTAAATTAAAGGGAAAAGAACTGCGGGTTGGAGAGTGTGCGGGAAGACTGACTAAAGAAGCGGCACAAAAACTGGGACTTAGAGAGGGTACGGCGGTGGCGGCGTCCCTGATTGACGCCCATGTGGCAGTACCGTCCGTGGGAATCGACGGTGCGGATAAGGCGCTGATGATTCTTGGGACTTCCTGCTGTATGCTGCTTTGTTCTGAGAAGCTGTCATATATCCAAGGGATTTCCGGCTGTGTCAAAGACGCCGTGCTTCCGGGGCTGTACGCCTATGAGGCTGGGCAGAGCGCGGTGGGCGATTTATTTGACTGGTTTGTACGAAACTGTGTGCCGGGAAGCTATGAGAGGGAAGCTGCAGAAAAAGGGATTTCAATTCATACGCTGCTTGCCGGAAAAGCTTCGCAGCTTGCGCCCGGCGAAAGCGGTCTGGTCGCTTTAGACTGGTGGAATGGGAACCGTTCCTGCCTTGCGGATGCAAAACTATCCGGCATGATACTGGGCATGACGCTTCGGACGAAGCCGGAAGAACTATACCGGGCGCTGTTGGAGGCGACCGCCTTCGGAATGAGAGCCATTTTTGAAGAGTTTCATAGGGGCGGCGTTACAGCGAAGGAACTCTATGCCTGCGGCGGCATTGTTGGCAAAAATCCGTTTATGATGCAGTTATACGCGGATATACTGGGGCAGACGATATATACCAGTTCCACGGAGCAGGGTTCTGCCTTTGGTGCGGCGGTATATGCAGCGGTGGCAGCAGGCGCAGCGGAGGGCGGTTATCTGTCGGTGAAGGAAGCGGCAGGGAGGATGGGCAGAAGCGGCGGACGAAGGTATGAGCCAGTTCCCCAAAACGTGGAGGCGTACAACAGACTGTACAGAGAATACAAGATATTACATGATTATTTCGGGGCAGGCGGCAATGAAGTGATGCACCGGTTGATGAAGTAGCAGGCACGGCTACACGGTGGCAATGGGCGCCTCTTTTTCTACATTTTTCTTGTGTAATGGATAAGGCAGTGATATACTAACTTCGGCAGCAGCAGTGCAGACGCCGTACATAGTTCAGTATTCACTGCCTTGCTGTCTGCGTGAGGAGTTTATTGCTTTACCGAGTAAGGCAATAGAGGAACGATAGAAAAAAGATAGAAGGACGGAGAAAAATGAAAAAGAAAAAAATGTTACGAGGAATCGGTGTTCTGATTCTGTGTCTGGCGCTTCTGCCGATGACCGTGCTTGCAGCAGAGGGTGATGCAGAGTATGTACCGGGTATGTATGCGACATTCTGGGCGCTTGTTCCACCTATTGTTGCCATCGTGCTGGCGCTCATTACAAAGGAAGTTTACAGTTCCCTTTTTGTAGGGATTCTGGTAGGCGGATTGTTCTATTCCGGTTTTTCCTTTGAAGGAACGTTGACACATATTTTTAACGGCGGTTTCGTAGCCGTGCTTTCCGACAGCTATAATGTCGGTATTCTTATTTTCCTTGTGATTCTGGGAGCGATGGTCAGTCTGATGAACCGTGCGGGAGGTTCCGCAGCTTTCGGTCACTATGCCAAGGAGAAGATTAAGACCCGTGCCGGTGCGCAGTTAGCTACTGTGGCGCTTGGCGTTCTGATTTTTATTGACGACTATTTCAACTGCCTTACGGTGGGCAGTGTTATGAAACCTGTCACGGATGAGCACAAGGTTTCCCGTGCAAAGTTAGCATATCTGATTGATGCCACGGCGGCGCCGGTCTGCATTATCGCACCGATTTCTTCGTGGGCGGCAGCAGTGTCCGGATTTGTGGAAGGAGAAGACGGATTCTCCATTTTTATCCGTGCCATTCCTTATAATTTCTATGCAATCCTGACAATCATTATGATGATTGCGCTGGTACTTATGAAAGTGGACTTTGGTCCCATGAAAACGCATGAGGCAAATGCTTTAAAGGGTGATTTGTTTTCTACCGGTAAAGGTAGCGAGAAGAAGACGGAGGGAACTGTCAATCCCAAGGGGAAAGTAATTGATTTGCTGATTCCTATTATTACGCTGATTATATGCTGTGTCATCGGCATGATTTATACTGGTGGATTTTTTGATGGGGCAGGCTTTGTCGAGGCATTCTCTAATTCTGATGCTTCCGTCGGACTCGCGCTTGGCAGCATCTGTGCGATGATTCTGACGATTATCATTTATTTGCTCAGAAGAGTGTTAAGTTTTAAGGAGTGTATGGACTGTCTTCCGGAAGGATTTAAGGCGATGGTTCCTGCGATTCTGATTCTTACATTTGCATGGACCTTGAAAGCGATGACGGATTCTTTGGGTGCAGCGGTATTCGTTGCGGATGCAGTGCAGAAGAGTGCGGGCGGATTTATGAATTTCCTGCCGGCGATTATTTTCCTTGTGGCATGTTTCCTTGCGTTTTCCACGGGAACTTCATGGGGAACATTTGGCATTCTGATTCCGATTGTGGTGAATGTATTTATGAATTCCAATCCGCAGCTTATGATAATCTCTATTTCGGCTTGTATGGCAGGAGCGGTGTGCGGCGACCATTGTTCGCCCATATCCGATACAACGATTATGGCATCTGCGGGTGCACAGTGCGACCATGTCAATCATGTATCCACGCAGCTTCCGTATGTTATCGTCGTTGCGGCGATTTCCTTCGTCACATACATTGTTGCCGGTTTTGCACAGAATGCATGGATTTCCCTGCCGGTCGGCATCATACTTTTGTTGGTGACACTGGCGGTTATTAAGAACATGAGCGGTGAGAAAGCAGCGCGGTAAAGTGACAAGCTCTTGTGGTGATAATTTACGTATAATCGCAATAGATGATGTTTTTTTGACAGACCTTGCCCTAGGGGCAGGGTTTGTTTTTTCGGAAGAAGGGAGTGCGGAAACAAATGGCAGTGATTGGAATTGATTTGGGAACCACAAACAGCCTTGCCAGTATCTGGCGAAACGGAAAGATTGAACTGATTCCCAATGTGTTTGGCGAATACTTAACGCCTTCGGTCGTCAGTTTTGGGGAAGAGGGGGAAATCTATGTCGGCAAGGTGGCAAAGGAGCGGCTGATTACCGCGCCGTCTGTTACGTTTGCGGAGTTTAAGCGGTACATGGGAACTGACTATCAGTATTCTGACGGGAAGGGGAATCATTATACGGCGGAGGATTTGTCATCCTTTGTGCTGCGCAGACTGAAAGAGGACGCCGAAGTTTATCTTGGGGAAGAAGTGACGGAAGCGGTCATCAGCGTACCTGCATATTTTAATGATGACAAAAGGTGTGCGACCAAGAATGCAGGAGAACTTGCAGGACTTAGGGTGGAACGACTCATCAATGAGCCGTCTGCGGTGGCGCTTAAACATCACATGGGCGTAGAGCGGGCGGAAACTTTTATCATATTTGACTTTGGAGGAGGCACGCTGGATGTCTCTCTGGTAGACGCCTTTGACAACATGGTGGAGATTCAGGCAGTGTCGGGAGATAATTATCTGGGCGGCAAGGATTTTAACGAACTCATAGCGGATGATTTTTATAAACAAAATTATCTTGTCAAAGAGGTGCGTACAAAAGAAGAACTAGGGGTTGTCCTAAAGGAAGCGGAACTGTTAAAATGGGAGCTTACCGAGAAGGATGAGGCTAAGCGGACGGTTTATCTGGACGGGCGTGAATATACCATGCACATGACGAACCAGCACTTAATCCATATCGGGGCGGAACTGTTTAAGCGGATGGCGGCGCCGATCAGACAGGTCATCAATGACACCGGTATGGGCATGGAGGAAATTGAGAAGCTGATTCTCGTAGGTGGTTCCTCCAAAATGCCGGTGGTAGGGCAGTATCTGAGAAAGCTCCTTGCGATTCCAGTGGTACAGGATACGAGTCCGGATGAGAGCATTGCGGCAGGAGTGGGGATTGCGGCGGCAATCAAGGAGCGTTCCGGTGATGTGAAAGATATGATATTGGCGGATATCTGTCCGTTTTCTCTGGGAACGGAATTATATGACGGGAGTTTTTCACCGATTATTGAGAGAAATGATACGCTTCCCTGTAGTCAGACAAGGGAGTATGTGACGGTGAAGGACTTCCAGACACGGATGAATTTCCCGATTTACCAAGGGGACAGTATGATTGCCAAAGAGAATCTGCTGCTTGGTACAATGACTATCAAAGACCTGCCGCGGGCGGTAAAAGGGGGCGTCTGTGCCGGCGTTACTTTTATGTATGATATCAATGGGATACTGGATATCAGAATCGTCAGCGGAGAGCAGTCCTTACATAAAGTGATTGTGAACAGAAGGATGGGGCTTAGCGAGGAAGAACTGGAGGCGCGTCTTGCGCAGTTAAGGCAGATGACGCTTAGTCCGATGGAGGACGATAAGGTTCGTTATCTGTTGGAAAAGGCAAAACGGCTCTATCAGGAATGCAGCCCGGCGGTAAGGGAGCATATTGCGCAGCAGGTCTCCGTATTTCGTAGAATCATGGAGTATGAGCGCAATGCGCGTATGCGCAGGGAAGCATGTGTGCGGTTCACAATATTTTTAGAGGCTGTCGAGCAGAATAAGTTTGCGTTTCACGATTTTGACGAGTCCTTTTTTGATGATGACCGTGAAGAAGACCGTCGAGAAGACAATCAAGAAGAGGACAGTCAAGAAGACAATTAGGAAGAAGACATTCAAGAAGACAATTAAGAAAGAGGCATTTAATTAAAGAAAACAATCCGAAAATAATGAGGAAGAAAGCAATCCGGATGTAGAAAGCTTGGATGGCGTATATATATGACAGCCAAGGCGGATATGAAGCGGATGCTGGAGAAAGATGTATGGATATATGGAGTATATTGAATATCCCGCCGACTAAGGATATTGCGAAGATTAAGTCGGCTTATGCAAAGCAGGCGAAGCTGTATCATCCGGAGGAACAGCCGGAAGAATTTAAGGCGCTGCAGAAGGCGTATAAGACTGCACTGCAAAGTGCGAAACAAAAAGAGAAGGAGACGTCTGCGGCAAAGTCCGCGCAGATGGATGGGCAGACGGAAGAATCTTCGGCGAAGTCCGCACAGGCATCTATGCAATCGGAAGATGTCCATGCAGAGGTGTCCGAAGCGGGGGAAAGCATGGATGCTTCCATGCAGGAGAGCGGGGAAGAAGAACAGACTTATGACTTTAGCGACGTCGATGTCTATGGATACAGGGAACGGTTTTTTGAGCAGTTCTTTCTTTTTATCAAAAATCCCTATCTGCAGAATCGTGTGGAGGCGTGGGACTTGTTTCTGAACCAGAAGGAGTATAGGCAGTTGTTTACAATTGCAAAGTTCCGGATGAATTTTGTGCGGACGGTATGCGATGAATCCGGATGGCACAGGAAGACCCTTTTATATTTTAAACGTTTTCTGGCGCAGTTCCATGCAGCGGATAATATGCCGCCGGATGGAAAAAGGGAGACGGCGTTTTTTTTGTTTCGTTTCAAGCAGTTTCCGCTGCCGGGTTCTCCGCTGTTTCTCATAAACCGCTTCTGGACAAAGGATGGCAGGCAGTTTCAGGAGCATATGCTTACGAAGGTGCAGGATTTGACAGGCAGGAGCGTGGATTTAAGCAGAAAAGACGATTTGGACAAATACATCAGAATCTATTTAAATTATGGCAGGACAAACGAAGGACGGATGAAATATCTGCGTGATGAACAGATGCAATTGCGGATGATGGTGACAAGTTTTTCGATCATTCTTCTGATTTACTTCGGAATCATGGGGGCGCACGCAATAGAGCAGCGGGCGGAAACCAAGAGAGAGTCCGGTCGTATGGAATATTTTATGGAAGAAGCAGACGATGTGGCAACGGAACAATATGACGGTCTGCTTCTGTGACAGGTTAAAGTTTTAACAAAGAGTTTGGAGGGAGCAGGATGAAAACAGAGAAACATCAGATTTCCAATCAGATTACGGAGGGCGTTATCTGGAAGCAGCTTCTCTTTTTCTTTTTTCCGATTTTGTTCGGGACTTTTTTTCAACAGCTCTATAACACGACAGACGCGGTGATTGTAGGAAAGTTTGTGGGAAAAGAAGCGTTGGCGGCGGTGGGCGGACCGGCGGCGACGTTAATCAATCTTTTGATTGGATTTTTTACAGGGCTTTCTTCCGGGGCAACCGTAATCATCTCACAGTATTATGGGGCAAAGAAGCAGGAGGAAGTGAAGGATACGGTACATACTGCTATGGCACTGTCGATTGCCGGAGGCGCCGTGATTATGGTACTGGGGCTTCTTTTTTCCAAGTTGGCGCTGCAGGCAATGAATACGCCGGAGGAGATTCTGAAA
>CANOEC010000059.1 GCA_947564735.1 uncultured Lachnospiraceae bacterium
TAGCCTGACGTTGCACATCACCACTTAAATCTGTTATGATAAAAGCGGTGATGTGTCATTTCCTGCAAAGGAGATTGACAATGGAAAAATTGAGAGTGGCTGCTTACTGCCGTGTATCGACAGATAAGGATGACCAAGCTAATTCACTGATAAGCCAGCGTAAATATTTCAGTGATTATATCAACGCACATGAAGACTGGATACTTGAAAATATTTATTATGATGAAGGTATTAGTGGAACGCAGACCAAAAAGAGAGCCGGATTCAACGCCATGATCGAAGAGGCGCTGCATGGACGGATTGATCTGATTCTTACCAAAGAAGTGTGCCGTTTTGCCAGAAATACCGTAGACACGCTTTCTTACACGCGGAAGCTGAAGGATTTAGGCGTCGGAGTTATATTTACCATCGACAATATTGACACAAGGGACTGTGATGGTGAACTGCGGCTGACAATCATGGCAAGCATAGCACAGGAAGAAAGCCGTAAAACTTCGGAACGTGTGAAATGGGGACAGAAGCGGCGAATGGAACAGGGCGTTGTCTTCGGACGGGACTTGCTTGGTTACTATGTAAAAGACGGAAACCTCATCGTCAATGAAGAAGAAGCTGTGATAGTACGTGCCATTTTCCATAAATACACGATTGAAGGGAAAGGCACCCATGTGATTGCCAGAGAACTGCTTGAGGAAGGCATGAAGCCAAAACGGGTTAAATGCTGGTCAAATACTGTAATACTGCGGGCATTAAGAAATGAAAAATATGTGGGCGACCTGTGCCAGAAGAAGACTTTCACTCCGAATTATCTGACCCATAACAAGAAATATAACCGAGGTGAAGAAGAGAAGGTTTATCTCTATGAGCACCATCAGCCAATCATTGACAGGGAACTGTGGAACCGTACACAGGAAGAACTCGCAAAGAAGACGCCGTCAAATGAGCAGAAACTGAAGCACAGCAACCGCTACTGGTGCAGCGGCAAGCTTTACTGCGGTATATGCGGCTGTCATTATGTGAGCAGAACAAAGAAGTTGCAAAATGGTGTGACTTATAAAGCATGGCGGTGTTATGAGGCGGCGAATTACGGAACAAGGAAGGAACGGCAGGGACAACTGGTTGGATGCGACAATTCATCCATTAACGAGAAAACGCTGCTTGCCTGCATGAAATTCCTTATTTCACATATTAAAGTAAATTATGACAGACTGCGGACGGAAATCATAAACGACATCAAAGCCCTTCAGGGTTGTGTAACATCGGAATCTGTCCACATCCGTGAACACATTGAAGCATTACATGAAAAGAAGCGGAAGATGATAGACGGTATGCTGGAAGGAATTTTATCCAAGCAGGACTTTGCAGAACAAATGGAATGGTATGACAGACAACTAGAGGAACTGGAAGATGCGTTAAAGGTAGCTGCAGAGAATGATAAAATCATGGAAAGACAGGCAGAAGAAACGGAATCTTACATAGCAGCCCTTGCAGATATCATGTCTTTTGACGAAAGCAATCAGGAACTCTATAGGGAGATGCTTGAAAAGATGGTGATTTCAGGCAATGTGGTAGATGTGTATTTACAGTGTCTTCCTTTTGCAGTAAGAATGACTGCCTGCTCATCCGGCAGAAATGATAATTATACAACAAGAATTATGAAGATGGAAATGATTGAAATAAGAACTTAATGTGCCATAACGATACGGATACACCGATATCAGTCAATACAGCCGCCACCTCTCTGTACGGGCATGCATATCTTTGTGACAGATACCGCATGGAAGCTCCCATTTCACCGTCAGGTCCGCCGTACTGGCTGATAATTGCCTGTGCCAGCATTGCATTTGGTTCTGTAATATTAACGGGATATTCAAGTCTTCGTTCATAATTCCACATTAAGCACAACCTCCTTCCCAAGGCATAGGCAGAGTAGCCCAATCCCAGCTGCCGCAGTCAGAGGTGTCGGCAAGCGCAAGTGTCAGGGGACCAAATTTCTCAGAGTATTCTTTTTTCGCCTGATTGCTCATACGATTATAATGGTTAAAATATTCTATGGCATTTCTGTCGTTGGAATGTGTGTCCAGATAAAGGGACAGATCGATTGTTACAAAGTCAAGAATGCCGATGTCATGGAGCAGTTTTTCCTGCTCATTAGCAAAATGCATATTCATGATTTACAACATCTCCTTCCGGTGAATGGTTTGTCAAGTTCCGGGAAAATTGTTCCGGCGTCATAGGCTTCTTCAAGATTATCGCAAATTCCGTTGAAATGCTGCCACGGAACATATGCCATTGCAATAGGAAATTTGTCAATGTTTTCTTTGTACATATAATCTTTCATATGCTTTCCTTTTAAATTTTCAGGTGTTTTTAATAATATAATATGTTATAATCGTTGCGGTGTGTTTGCGGATGACATATTTCGCTTTCTTTTACTGTTTATTTGGAAGATGTTGGGGCAAAATGAACTTTTGGTAAATTGAGATGGCAGATTGCACAAATTGCTCTCTTGTGTTGGTTTCGTCGATTGGATTTTCTAACATATTCCGGCAAGACATTGACTGACAGACGCATCCGCCCTCAATGAGCCATCCGGGCTCGTTTCGGGCTTTTGCGGACATCCGTGTCCGCAAAATGCTGGATACTGAGCGGAATATGAAGAAAATCACAATCTCCTTCACAAAACAACTGCGTGAGCAATTTGTGCAATCTGCTAGTAGCATTTTGTAAAAGTTCATTTTGACACCAACATCTTTGGAATTGAAGGACACATTTTTTTCACAATTTGATTAAAATAGAGACACAATTTCTTAGTACATTTAAAAGAGCGTTTGCATGGAAAAGGAGGGACATATTTTGATACAGGTAGAACACTTAGTAAAAAGATATGGTGCACATACGGCAGTGGACGATTTGTCTTTTACGGTGGAAAAGGGTCAGATATACGGATTCTTAGGACCGAATGGGGCTGGTAAGTCCACAACAATGAACATTATGACCGGCTATATTGCGGCGAGCAGTGGTACGGTTGTGATAAACGGCAACGATATTTTGAAGGAGCCGGTGAATGCAAAGAAGTGTATCGGATATCTGCCGGAGATTCCTCCGCTTTACCCGGATATGACGGTATGGGAATATTTACTGTTTGCTGCAGAGCTTAAAAAAGTTCCCGGAAAACAAAGAATAGAGCATGTGGAAGAAATCGTACAGAAGCTTCAATTGTCAGATGTGGAAGAACGGTTAATCAAAAATATTTCCAAAGGATATAAACAGCGTGTCGGATTGGCACAGGCGTTAATCGGTTATCCGGAAATACTGATTTTGGACGAACCCATGGTCGGACTGGACCCGAAACAGATTATCGAGATGCGGGATTTGATTAAGGGTCTGGCAAAAGAGCATACAATTATTTTAAGTTCCCACATTCTGTCGGAGGTAAGTGCGGTATGCGACCATATTATCATCATATCCGGTGGAAAACTGGCGGCAAGCGGTTCGCCTGAAGAACTGCAGGAAATGATGCAGACAAAGGCGGAGCTGGAGCTTGTTGTGCTTGGCACAAGGGAACAGGCAGATGAAATCCTGCAGCAGATAAACGAAATAGAATCTTACGAGATAAACAATGCGGAGGAAGCAGACTGCGTGAAAATCCGGCTGGATGTATCAGGAGACAAAGATATCCGCAAAGAGATTTCTGTGGCATTATCCGGTGCGGGACTACCGATTATGTCGATGAACCGGATGGAAAAATCGCTGGAGGATATTTTCCTAAAACTGACAGACGAGAGTGAAACTGAAGAAAATGCCGGTTCCATAGAAACAGAGGAATCTGTGCAAACGGATGTGAGTGATGACATAGAAGAAAATGAGATGAATGAGCAGGAGGAATCGGACGATGATGGCAATTTATAAAAGAGAAGTAAAAGCTTTCTTTGACTCATTCATAGGCTGGCTTTTTATAGCGGTTACGCTGTTCATTATGGGAATCTACTTTACAGTGTTTAACATGCTGGCGGGATATCCGACGATATCTTATGCGCTGCAGAGCATTGTGTTTCTGTTTATTATTACGATTCCGGTTCTGACAATGCGTACCTTGGCGGAGGAGAGAAAATATAAGACGGATCAGTTGATTCTGACGGCGCCGGTTTCTGTAGGCAGGATAGTGCTGGCGAAATACTTTGCACTTGTGACGGTATTTGCAATTCCGACGGTCATCATTGGATTGACGCCGCCGTTTCTTTCGATTTACGGGGAATTTCAGACAGGGCTTTCATACACATCCCTGTTGGGCTTTTTTATGTACGGGTGCCTCGGACTGGCGGTCGGGCTGTTTCTCTCTTCACTGACGGAAAGCGTCGTGATTTCAGCCGTACTGACACTTGCAGCCTTATTTGCCGGTTATATTATGTCTGGGCTGTGCAATGTATTATCCGGTCTGAGTACGGGCGCTTTTGTAAAAATTCTTACGAAAATCTTATATTGCTTTGATATGGTCGGGAGATTTGATTCTCTGTGCAGCGGATATCTGCAATTAGAAGCGGTGGCGTATTATATTACGTTCACAGCCTTTCTCTTATTATGTACGGTACAGTCAATACAGAAGCGCAGATATGAGGTATCGGGACGCGGTATCCGGCTGGGTGCCTACAGCATCGCGAACATACTGGTCGCGGCGGCAATCACGATAGCGGTAAATCTGGGACTGAATTATGTGCCGGACAGATATACGTCCATTGATGTGACGGTAAACAAAATGTTTACGCTCACGGACGATACGGTGCAGATGCTTGGCGGCTTGGAAGAGGATGTGACGATATATGTGCTGGCTGACGAGGCATCCAAGGACAGCGACCTTGACAAGACGCTGCAGCAGTTTAAAGGACATTCCGGACATATTAAAGTGGAATATATAAATCCGGTTGCCAATCCGAGATTTTATTATAACTATACGGAGATACAGCCGTCGAACAACAGTCTGATTGTTGCAGGTCCCTATGATAATGTGGTGGTTGATTATAATGACATTTATGCTTTTGAGTTTAATTATGCAACCTATCAGAATGAGATTACAGGCTATGACGGGGAGGGACAGATTATTTCGGCGGTGATGCGGGCAGCATCGGGAGACATTCCGAAATTTTACATGATAGATGGTCATAACGAACTGGCATTTGATGAGCGGTTTACCAAGGCGCTCGACAAAGAAAACGTCACATACGAAACGCTTGGGCTTTATACGGTTGATGAGATTCCGGAAGATGCCTGCGGGATTATTCTTAACGCGCCGACCAGCGATTATTCTGCGGACGACGTGGAGAAGGTGCTTGCATACTTGGAAAAGGGCGGTAACATGCTGGTGATTCCGACATGGACGACGGAGAACATGACGAATTTCGAGCAGATACTGGCTTATTATGGAGTGTCTGTGGTGGACGGGATGATTGTGGAAGATGACCCGAACCGGTATTATCAGAATCCTTATTATCTGTTTCCGTATATTGAGGATACCGATATTACCGGACAGATAGGAAACGGTGTGGTATTTGCGCCGTTTTCCAGAGGGCTGACATACGACGAGGATTCAGACGTATTTTATCAGCCGTTTCTTACAACTAGCGCCAGCGCATACAGCAAGGTCAGTATCTCTGATTCGGAAGATTTCCGCAAGAGTGATACGGATGTGGATGGTCCCTTTGTCATTGGCATGAAAGCGGAAAAAGCTGTGCAAAACGGCACAACATCGCAGGCGGTTATTCTGGCGACAGAACAGATGTTTACAGCGAATGCGGATGATATTGTTCCCGGATATAATGTTAAATTATTCGGCAGTATTGTAAGCAGCCTTGCAGAGCGGGAAACTTCCGTTTCCATCCCGGTTAAATACTATGAAATCGGTAACTTGGCGTTTACCGCAAAGGCGGTTTATGTCGTAGGTGTCATTTCGGTTATCGTTATTCCCGTCGGATGTCTGATAGCCGGACTGGTAATCTGGTTAAGACGCCGCAGAAAATAGGATTCTCTATTACAAGGAGTTCCCTATTGCAATGGGGTTGTTGACTTCCCCGTAAGTTTGTGTAAAAATATACATAACTACTTACGGGGATTTGTGCTGTAGTGTGAGAGTGGTTTGTGAAAATATTAACATACGGTTTATAGAGGAATCCTGTGAAAAATCCATACGCGTAAGATTTTTCACACGCGAGATTTGTGTCTGCGCGCACTTGGCACAAACTCGTTTATGCACAGACTCAATCAATTGAGTCAAAAGCGTGCGCAGAAATGAGGATTAAAATGAGAGGAATTGATACGCAGGTTCGCAAGAACAGACGCCGTATATTCAAAGAGGTAGCTAATCTGGCATATCATTCAGACAATTTGAAAGATGATGTTGAGGCGCTCCCATACAAAATTGTTGACTATGACGAGTCACAGTATGAGAGTATTTATAGAGAGCGCGCCATTGTCCGCGAACGGATCCGGCTGGCGATGGGACTTTCCTTAAGACCGGAGAACCGCCTTGTTCATTTAACACAGGGATTGGAGGAAAGTAATATTTCGGAGAAATACTATGAGCCGCCGTTAATGCAGGTGATTCCTTCTGCATGTAATGCCTGCCCGGAGAACTGTTATCAGGTGACGGACAGGTGTATGGGATGTGTTGCGCATCCATGCCGGGAAGTATGTCCGCGCGGCGCTATTTCCATGCAGAACGGCAAGTCTGTAATCGATCAGGAAAAATGCATCAAATGCGGTAAATGTAAGGCAGTATGCCCTTATGATGCCATTTCCCATCAGGTAAGGCCCTGTGCGGGCGCCTGCGGCGTCAATGCAATTAAGAATGATGAGAAGGGCAGAGCGGTAATTGATAATGACTTGTGCGTTTCCTGCGGACAGTGTATGGTGAATTGTCCGTTCGGTGCGATTGCGGATAAATCACAGATATTCCAGTTAATCCGTGCCATGCAGTCGGGGCATAAGATTATTGCGCAGGTTGCGCCGGCTTTTGCGGGACAGTTCGGACCCGATGTGACGCCGGACATGCTCAAGACTGCATTGAAGGAATTAGGTTTTTATGATGTATATGAGACGGCGGTCGGCGCGGATCTTGGTGCGATAGCCGAGGCGGAGCACTATGTTTCGGAAGTGGCGACGGGTAATGTGCCGTTTAGTCTGACTTCATGCTGTCCGTCATGGTCTGTGCTGGCGAAGCGGTTTTTCCCTGAAACGATTGATAAGATATCAAATGCGCTCACCCCTATGGTGGCAACAGCGAGAATTATAAAAAAAGACCATCCTGACGCGAAAGTAGTCTTTATCGGGCCATGTGCTTCCAAAAAGCTGGAAGCGTCCAGACGGACGATTCGTTCTGATGTGGACTTTGTCATTACCTTTGAAGAACTAGCAGGTATCTTTGAGGCAAAGGGCATTCTTTTAAATGAGATTCAGGCGATGGACGAGTTAAAAGGCGCGACCGGTGCGGGACGCGGCTACGGCGTTGCCGGCGGTGTAGCGAGCGCCATTGAGGAATGTGTCAGAGAGTATTATCCGGATGTGGAGGTCAACATTGAACATGCCGAGAGCCTTGCAGAATGTAAGAAGATGCTGATGCTTGCCAAGGCAGGCAAGAAGAACGGCTGTCTGATTGAGGGTATGGCATGTCCGGGCGGTTGTGTCGCCGGTGCCGGAACGAATATTGCAGTACCGGCTGCAGCCAAAGCGGTAGGCAGTTTTAAACAATCGGCAGCGAAGCAGATACCGGATATGGAGGAATAGTATGAGTCAGAAAATAAGAACGAGATTTGCCCCCAGTCCTACGGGGCGTATGCATGTGGGAAATCTGAGAACGGCATTGTATGCGTATCTGATTGCCAAGCATGAGGACGGTGACTTTATTTTGAGGATAGAGGACACGGATCAGGAGCGCTATGTGGAAGGCGCGGTGGATATTATTTATCGCACACTTGAGAAAACAGGGCTTTTTCATGATGAAGGACCGGACAAGGACGGCGGCGTCGGACCGTATGTGCAGAGCGAAAGACAGAAACAGGGAATCTATCTACAGTATGCCAAAGAGTTGATTGATAAGGGACAGGCATATTATTGTTTTTGTGATAAAGAAAGACTGGCATCTCTTACACAGACGGTTGCCGGCAAGGAGATTAATGTATATGACAAGCATTGCCTAGGTTTATCAAAGGAGGAAATAGAGGCGAATCTTGCAGCTGGCAAGCCCTATGTTATCAGACAGAACAATCCAACGGAGGGAACGACAACGTTCCATGACGATATTTACGGTGACATTACCGTGGATAATGCGGAATTGGATGATATGATTCTGATAAAATCCGACGGCTATCCGACCTATAATTTTGCGAATGTTGTGGATGACCATCTGATGGGAATCACACACGTAGTCAGAGGCAATGAATATTTGTCTTCTTCACCGAAATACAACAGGCTTTATGAGGCGTTTGGCTGGGAGGTGCCGGAGTATGTGCACTGTCCGTTAATTACGGATGAAAATCATCAGAAATTGTCAAAAAGATGCGGGCATTCTTCTTATGAGGATTTGGTGGAGCAAGGTTTTTTAACGGAAGCGATTGTCAATTTCGTGGCGCTCCTCGGCTGGAGTCCGGAAGATAACACAGAGATTTTTACATTGGACGAGCTGATTAAAAAATTCGATTACCGGCATTTATCCAAATCGCCTGCCGTGTTTGATTATACGAAGTTAAAATGGATGAACGGCGAATACTTTAAGGCGATGGACGAGGACAGGTTCTATGAGATGGCGGAGCCGTATTTAAGAGAAACGCTGACGAAGGACTTGGACCTTCGCAAGATTGCCGCGATGGTAAAGACAAGGATAGAGATTTTTCCGGATATCAAAGAGATGGTCGATTTCTTTGAGGAATTACCGGAATATGATGTGGCGATGTACACGCACAAGAAGATGAAGACAAGCGGTGAGTCTTCTCTGGAAGTCTTACAGGAATTACTCCCTCTTCTTGAAGCACAGACGGATTACAGCAATGATGCATTATATCAGACACTGGTATCTTACGTGGAGAAGAAGGGATGTAAGAACGGATATGTGATGTGGCCGGTGAGAACGGCTGTCTCCGGCAGGCAGATGACGCCGGCAGGCGCCACGGAGATTATGGAAATACTTGGTAAGGAGGAATCTCTTGCCAGAATCCGCAAAGGAATCGAGAAGTTGCAGAATGCCTGATATGATATTAAGCCCGAATCAGGAAAAAGCAATTATGCATACTGCCGGGGCGGCGCAGATTTTTGCAGGTCCCGGCAGCGGCAAAACATATGTCACCGTGCAGCGCATCAGACAACTCATCACAGAACAGGGCATAGACCCGTCACATATTCTGGTCATTACCTTTACGAAAGCGGCGGCGCTTGAAATGCAGGAACGCTTCTTTCACCTTATGGAACCGGATCGACCGCCGGTAAAGTTTGGCACCTTTCACGCCGTATTCTATCATATTCTGAAACAATCGGCGCAGTATCGCGCGTACTCCATCATAACAGAATCTGAGAAGAGAAAATTAATCAGGCAGATTGTACATATGCATAAAAGATTCATCCGGCTGCAGGAGGAAGATATGGATGAACTGATACGGATATTGAATTTATATAAAAACACTTCGCTCTTAAAGCCGATATCCGTACAGGGAATTACGTCGGAAGACCTTCGGTTTCTTGCGGAGGAATACGAAAACTATCTACATGAATGGAAACAGATGGACTTCGACGATATCATACGATACTGCTATCAGCTTTTGACACGATATCCCGACATACTGGCACGTTGGCAGCAACAATTTGCCTATATTATGATTGATGAATTTCAAGATATTTCACCGAAGCAGTATCAGATTGTCAGGCTGCTTGCCGCACCTCGTAATAACATTTTTATTGTGGGAGATGACGATCAGTCCATCTATGGGTTCCGTGGGGCGAGTCCGGAAAGTATGCAGGAATTTATGCGTGATTATCCGGATGCGGTGAGGATTTTTCTGGATATCAATTACCGCTGTAACCGGCAGATTACAGACGCGTCGCTGCGCGTCATAAGTCAGAACCGTCACCGTGTTGAAAAGAAGATACATGCTGCACACGATGGGGAAGGAGGATTCCGTTTCCTGCTATTTGAGAGCGAATCGGAAGAGACGGCGTTCCTGTTATCTGAACTGACGAAAAAACATCAAGATGGAAAACTGCTTAGGAGCGTATTGATATGCAGGACGAATTATGAATGTGGCTTATGGGCGCAGAATTTACATGGAAAAGGCATCCCTTTCACGATGAGGGAGACGCCGCAGAATAAATTCCAGCATTTCGTTGTGCGCGATATCATTGCCTATCTTGCACTGGCGGAAGGAAAGCTGTACAGAAAATATTTTCTGCGAATCATGAATCGTCCGCTCAGATACCTTAAACGGGACAGCGTACCGGAGGAAAATGTCAGTGAAAAAGAGCTGCTTACATATTATGCGGAAGTACCGGCGATACAGGAGAAAATCCGCAGATTATTTTACCATCTTGCAAACCTGCAGTCTAAAAAACTGTATTTACAGATTCACTATATCCGCAAGGTCATCGGATACGACGGGTATCTGGCGCAGAAATACGGAGCAGAAAAGGGACGGGAACTGGTTGACATCGCGCAATGGTTTCAGCAGTTTGCCGAAAAATTTTATACGCTGTCGGATATGAATGACTATATCAGTCAATGTACGGAAACATTACGGGAACACCATGTAAGCGCGACAGAGAAGCCGGACGGATTGTGTCTGATGACGATGCACGGCTCTAAGGGATTGGAATTTGACACGGTCTATGTGCCGGGATGTCTGGAAGGGAAAATACCTTCTGCGAAATCCCAGACGGAAGAGGAAATAGAAGAAGAGAGGCGCATGTTTTATGTGGCGATGACACGGGCAAGGCATGAATTATGTCTTAGCGCATATCACGGAAAAACCGGAAAAGAGATTCCTTCCCGGTTTCTTAGCTGCTTGTCTCAATCGTCTTGCCCGACTAACTCATCAAATTCCGAGGAGTCCAAATATTCGTCGAAAGCATCCGCAACGGTTTCATATTCTTCATCATCTTCAATGTAATCAAGGACGGGTTCTTCATTGGGGTCGTCAGGATTCTCATGATAACGATAGAACCATACTTCGCCATCCTCATTTTCGCCCTGTTCGTTGAGCGGAAGAAGAACAATATAGTCTTTTTCGGAAACGGTGAGGATAGTCACGATGGCACATGTCACACTGGCGCCGTCCTCAAGTTCCAGTTCAACCGTCATTTCTTCTGCATCGAAGCCGCTATTTTCACTCTGATGTTTATTTTTGCACATAATATATGCCTCCTTACGCAGTGGAATAGTTATATTTTACAGAAAAAGACACAGATATTCAATCTGCAAATATTTTTTTGTTTAGAAAATGAATTATCTATGTTAAAATACTCATAAGGGCACAAAACGAAATCCAAATTGTCGGAGGATTGAATGCATAAAGAATTTGAAGTGACGAAAACGCAGGCTTACCCCTTAGGCGTCTGTTTCCAAGAGGAAGGACTGCATATTGCAGCAGTGAGACAGCCAGAGAGTCATCAAGTTTCAGACGAATTTGGGGTCATTTTGTATGACAGAAAGCATAAGAGCGGCATCAGAATCCCGTTTTTGGAAGAGGGAAGAGTCGGGTCCGTTTATGCGATGTTGTTGAAGGGATACCACGATAAGGAGTGCCGTTATCTGTTTTACTGCGGAGAGCATATATGGCAGGATCCTTATTGCAGACAGATAGAAAATTCACGCCGTTATGGTACAGTTGGCAAAAACCTGCCACGCTGTATGGTTTTGGACAGCGCTTACGATTGGGAAGAGGACCCGACCCCCGGGATTGCGTATGAAGATATGATTCTTTATGCGCTGCATGTGAGGGGGTTTACGAAGCATCCCTCTTCCGGGGTGAAATATAGGGGAACATATGCCGGAGTGACGGAGAAGATTTCTTATTTGAAGGATTTAGGAATTACTTCGCTGCTTTTGATGCCTGCCTATGAGTTCAATGAGATTATGCTGCCGGAGCCGGCGCAGGGACCGGTGACGATGAGGCAGGCGGCAGCATCTTATAAGGAACAGGCACAGCCGTCGCCGGAGGGTTCTGTTAACGTCAAGAAATCAAAAGATTACCGAATTAATTACTGGGGCTATCAAAGCGGACTCTATTATGTTCCGAAGAGTGGCTATGCCTATGGTGCGGATACCGTAACAGAATATAAAGATATGGTCCGAAAATTGCATGAAAACCACATGGAAGTGCTTATGCAGTTTTATTTTCCGCAGGAGATTACTCCGATGGAAATATTGGATATATTGAAATATTGGGTATTGGAATATCATATAGACGGGTTCCATCTGCTTGGTGTTGATTTACCAATTTCTGTCATCGCAAAGGAACCTCTTTTGAGTAGAACCAAGCTTCTTACCATACAGCAATATATGCCGGCGTCTACAGACCATATGCTGCGGACGCGTAGTATTGGCTGGATGAGTGAAGGTTTCCAGTATGATATGCGCAGGGCGGTAAAGGGAGACGACAACATGATAAACCAGCTGCTCTTTCATGTGCGGAACAACCGTCTGGAAACAGGAATTATCAATTATATTGCCAAATGGGAAGGAATGCGTCTTATGGACGTGGTTTCTTATGACCATAAACATAATGAATTAAACGGGGAGAATAATCAGGACGGCACGGATTATAATTGCAGCTGGAACTGTGGAGTGGAAGGTAAAAGCCGCAGGAAAGGAATCATGGAGCTTCGTAAGCGACAGATAAAAAATGCACTGTCACTTGTTTTTTTATCACAGGGGACGCCGCTTTTGTACAGCGGAGACGAATTTGGCAATACGCAGGACGGAAATAACAACCCATACTGTCAGGACAATTCTGTGGCATGGATTAAATGGAATCAGATGGAAAGCGGCAGCGAACTGTTGGCGTATACGAAGATGTTAATCCGGCTTCGTAAGGAGCATCCTGTTCTGCACAGCAGACAGCCGCTGAAAGGCATGGATTATCTGTCATGCGGCTATCCGGATATTTCGTACCACGGAAGGGAAGCTTGGAGACCGGATCTTAGCCCGGTAAGCAGAAGTGTGGGAATCATGTACTGCGGATATTATGGAGAAGCGGAAGACAGCCGTGATGACGCGTTCTTCTATCTTGGCATCAATTTTCATTGGAAGGAGCACTCCTTCGGGCTTCCTCAGCTGCCAAAGGGCAAGGAGTGGGTATTGTATGCTGCTACGGACCTAAGCGGGACGACGGCGCAAGATATGGAACAGGTGAAGACGGAGAAGGCAGGAGAGGCGTCGAAGTGCTTGCAGGAGATATCTGTAGGACCGCGGACGATAGCTATCTATACCACAAGAGATTGTCCGGTTATCTCTGGAAAAGACAGGAAAAAGGAAGTTTGAATGTATGAATAAGGCATGGGAACACTTAAAGACGATTACGCATCATAAATGGCTTGTCATGGAAGGCTGCTTTAAAGTCGGCTTGTTCCGACAGGGAATCATGCATGATTTGTCGAAGTTTAGTCCCACGGAGTTTATCGTCGGGGCGAAATACTGGCAGGGAAACAGAAGTCCCAATAACGCAGAACGGGAAGACATCGGCTATTCTTCTTCATGGCTGCACCATAAGGGGCGCAACAAGCATCATTATGAATATTGGATTGATTACAGCGCCAATGATATCAGAGGCGGTATGGCGCCGGCGCCCATGCCCACGAAATATGTGATTGAAATGTTCATGGACCGGATTGCGGCGAGCAAGGTATATAACGGGGAAGCCTATCAGGATGGCGATCCGCTGAAGTATTATCAGTCCTCCCTGACGCCTCCGCCACTGCATAAAAGAACGAAAAGACAACTGGAATTTCTGCTTCATATGCTGGCGGATTACGGAGAGGAGAAGACTTTTCGGTATATCAGAACGAGAATTTTGCAAAATCATAGAAGATGAGTGACCCTTTTACTCCTTTTTGCATAGGATATGGTATGAAAAAAAGGAGATGATAGCTATGAATTGTTGGATTATTCCGTTATTATTATTGTGCTGGAATCAGAATGGACGCGGAGGAAGTGCAGATTCCGACTGTGGCTGTAAGCCGGTTGAGCCGCCGAAACCGCCCTGCCGTCCATGTGACAGAGACCGTGATTGTGACTGCGGCAGAGACAGGGAGCGTGACTGCGGCAGAGAACGTAATGATGAGCGTGACGGCTGTCCATGCAATAACAATGATTCCCGCTTTGAGCCTCGATTTGAGGCAAGACCTTTTAACAATTCCGGCTGCGGCTGTGACGATAAATAATAAGCGACAATTTTTTGCCCTTTCTTTTTGGTTGACGGAGAGAAGGGGCAATGCTAAACTGTTTCTTGGTACAGGCTTATCATAGATAGCCGGGAGGTTTGTGGTTTCGCGCTGCTTGCCACAGACTGCGGAAAGCCGTATTTTAAGTAAATAAACTAAAGCCGCGCAGAAATGAGGAAAAAATGATAGACCAAACTAAAGTTTTGTTCAGCGGTATGCAGTCCACAGGCAATTTGACACTCGGTAATTATCTGGGCGCGTTGAAGAACTGGGTGACGCTTTGCGATGAATATATGTGTTTTTATTCCGTGGTAGATTTGCATTCTATCACAATCAGACAAGATCCTGCGGAACTTCGCAGACGCGCGAGAAATCTGTTGACGTTGTATATTGCGGCTGGAATCGATCCGGAGAAGAACTGTCTGTATTATCAGTCCCATGTGTCGGGACACGCGGAACTATCATGGATTCTTAACTGCTTTACATATATGGGCGAATTGAACCGCATGACACAGTTCAAGGATAAGGCGGCAAAACATGCGGACAATATTAATGCGGGGCTTTTTACTTATCCGGTTTTAATGGCGGCGGATATTCTTCTGTACCAGTCGGATGTGGTTCCGGTGGGGAAGGATCAGCTGCAGCACCTTGAGATTACGAGGGATATCGCACAGCGTTTTAATGCAATCTACGGCGATGTATTCACAATTCCGGAACCTTATATCGGAAAAACCGGAGCAAGCATCAAGAGCTTACAGGATCCGGCAAAGAAGATGTCTAAATCGGATGAAAATCCCAATGCCAGTATTTATCTGATGGACGATGCGGATACGATTATGCGCAAGTTTAAGAGAGCGGTAACGGATTCACAGGCCTGCGTGCGCTATACGGACGAACAGCCCGGAATTAAGAATCTGATTGATATTTACAGTGTATGTACGGGTAAAGCGCCGGAAGATGTTGTAAAAGAATTTGATGGAAAAGGCTACGGTGATTTCAAGATGGCGGTAGGCGAAGCTGTGGTAGACGTATTAAAGCCGCTGCAGAATCGCTTCAATGATTTGTCCAAGAACAAAGACTATATTGATAAAGTCATCAAAAATAACGCCGAGAAGGCAAATTATTATGCATTAAAAACGCTCCGTAAAGTACAGAAAAAAGTAGGGTTCCCGGAGCGTGTAAGGTAATTTTTCAAGGCTGATACGGATGTATCAGCCTTGAAAAGCGTCTGTGAAATATCCGGCGGTAGAAACCGGTTCGCCGCCCTGCAATAAATGAGCAGTATCGCCCATGACCTGTATACGGAAATACGCGGCATGGTTCTGGCGTTCCTCTGCGGCAAGAACCGTCATGGAAGTAGGCGCCAGATAGAAATCATGGAACAGCAGCGCGGGAGAGATTCCGATCAGATGGCTCAGCATAACGCAGGTAATGCCTAAATGGCAGAAGATAACGATGGTATCACTTTTTGTATCGGTATTTGTATGCAGATAATAATTGTCCTGTCTCTTATAACCATATTCTGCAAGCAAATGGTCAAGACCCGTGCATACCTCCTCATAAGCGGGAAGAAGCTCCGGATTGGAACGGTAGATATCCGTCTTTTTCCAAGCATCTTTGTCATACATTTCGGGAATATTAGTCCAGTATTCTGGCATAAAATCCCACGGAACGCCGTGACGACCGGTAACAGGGTCGTCAATCTTATAGGTGAACTCTTTCATCCATTCATAGGTGACCGCTTTCCTGCCAAGCCTTTGCAGCGTATAGGAAGCGGTTTGCTGCGCCCTGCCAAGCGGTGAACAGTAGAAATGCATGTCATCTGTGTCCCACTTGACGATTCTGTCTGACAAAAGCATTGCTTCTCTGACGCCTTTTTCTGTCAGAGAGTCGTTAGCGTAGTCCGGATCTCCGTGTCTGATAAATATGATTCTCATAATAATAACCATGTCCTTTCTCAACCGGCGAATTTGGGGTGCAGGTACAATATCTGCGCCTGCTTTTATGCCGACGTTAATATCCGCGCCGCCATGTAAGCGGCGTACTTTAGTAAAATTTAATTAGTGTTTTTATGTGCTCTGGTATATAATAGCATAGAAGTAATCAATATGAAAAGTTTTTTGCGGAGGAAAAGCATGTTTGGTGCAAAGAAAAAGACAAACGAAACGATAAACAAAATGCCGAGGGGAAATTTCGGTAAGGGAAAAACAACTGCAAAAGTGTTTGTTGCTGTTGTGGTGCTTTTTGTGCTTGTAAGCCAGTCTTACTATTCCATACAGGAAGAAGAACAGGCTGTGGTATGCACCTTTGGGTCGCCGAAGGCGGTTACGACGCCCGGTCTGCATTTCAAGATTCCTTTTATCCAGACGGTGACGAAAGTCAATACGACGATTCAGGGATTTTCCATCGGATATCATGCTACGGGCGAAGAGGCGGATGCACTGATGATTACCTCTGACTATAATTTTATATTTGTGGATTTTTATGCGGAGTATAGAGTGACCGATCCGGTCAAGGCATTGTATGCCTCTCAGAATCCGCAGCTGATTCTCAAAAATATTGCACAGAACTGTATTAGGACCACTATCGGTTCTTACAGTGTGGACAGCGTGCTGACGACGGGAAAGAATGAAATCCAGTCTAATATCAAACAGATGATTCTGGATAAGCTGGAAGATTATGATATCGGTATCCAGCTTGTTAATATAACGATTCAGGATGCAACGCCGCCAACAACGGAAGTTGAGAATGCATTCAAAGAAGTGGAGACGGCAAAGCAGGGCAAAGAGACGGCGTTGAACAATGCCAATAAGTATCGTAACGAACAGATTCCGAATGCCGAGGCGGAAGCGGATAAGATTTTACAGGATGCGGAGGCAGCCAAACAGGAGAGAATCAACGAGGCAAACGGACAGGTTGCACGTTTCAATTCCATGTATCAGGAATATGTGAAATATCCGGAAGTGACCAAGAAGAGAATGTTCTATGAAGCGATGGAGGATATCCTGCCGGATGTCAAAGTAGTTATCCAGAGCAAGGATGGCAGTACGAGCACGATTCTGCCGCTTGACAGTTTCGTGACAAACGACGAGTCTCCGGCAGACAATACAGCTTCTGATAACACGACAGGAAGTATTAGGCAGGATGCTTCCATCAAGGACGGAGCAGACGACACACAAGAGGAATGATACAGCGACACGGTATAGGCAGGAATTGTGTTTGCGCGCGGCTTGACACAAACCCGGAATCCTACTATGGATTGATATGATAAAGCAGTGCAGAAGTGAGGAAAACATGGCAGATTTTAATCAGAATATGAATTATACGAATAACAATGCGGACAATGTCGAATATTTTAACTCGGACGGTTCCAAGAAAAAGAAAAAAGGCGATAAGAAAAAAGGCTCCGGTTTTGGTTTCATGGCAGTGCTTTTATTGATAGCTGCAGTAATCGTGTTGGGCAATTCCATGGTGGTTACGAAACAGAACCAGTTTAAGCTGATCAGACAGTTCGGACGGGTGCAGCGGGTCGTGACGGAGCCGGGACTTACCTTTAAGATTCCTTTCGTGGAATCGGTTGATACCATACCGAAAGAGCTGTTATTATATGACCTTCCGGCATCGGATGTTATCACATCTGACAAGAAGACGATGATTGTGGACAGCTATGTGCTGTGGCATGTGACCGACCCGCTAAAATTTGCACAGACGTTGAGCTGCTCCGTCAGTAACGCGGAGGGACGTATCGACGCCATCGTATATAACGCGACGAAGAATACCATCTCCAATATGAAACAGGACGAAGTCATCCGAAGCCGCGACGGTAAAATGACGATAACGATAGACGAAGGCGAGACGGATGTGACAAACAATGACATGGTTTTATCCGAGCCGAAGGAAGAAGTGATTGAGATTACTTCCCTGACGGAAGAAATCATGGCACAGATTAATCATGTAGAGGAGCAGTACGGTATCGAAATTGTGGTGGTGGACGTCAAGAAGCTGGATTTGCCCGACGACAATAAGCAGGCTGTGTATGCGCGTATGATTTCGGAGCGTGAAAATATTGCCGCGCAGTATACGGCGGAAGGTAAATCAGAAGCCAAAATGATAGAAAATACGACGGATAAAGAGGTTTCCATCATGCTGTCCGATGCACAGGCGCAGGCGGAAGCTACGATTGCAGAAGGCGAGGCAGAATACATGCGTATCCTTTCGGATGCCTATGCAAATCCGGAGAAAATGGATTTTTATTCGTTTGTACGTGCGCTCGACGCAATTAAGGAAAGTATCACTGGAAATAACAAGACAATCATCTTATCCGATGATTCGCCGGTGGCACAGATTTTTAACGGACAGTATTAGCGTGCGGCGGAATCTATAGAAGGGACTGGTCAGCGTATGAATATAGACAAATTTTTTGAGACGCTGGATTCTTATTTTGCAAAACAGGAGCTTGAACAGGTCGATCCGTTTCTCACAGCCTCTTTGGAGCAGGCAAAAGAAGAGGAGGACTATGGGGCTTATATTTCCATCTGTAATGAAATGATTGGATTTTACCGCAGTATCTCTGCTTTCGAGAAGGCATATGCGGCGGTGGAGGATGTATTGCTTTTGATGGAAGAACTGCAGATGGAGCATACGGAGCATTTTGCCACTACGCTTTTAAATGCGGCTACAGCTTACCGTGCCGCAGGTGATTATGCGACAGCGCTGCGGTTTTACAGGCAGGCGCTGCAGATTTATGACGGTATATTGCCGCCGAAGGACTATCGCTATGCAGGCTTGTATAACAATATGAGTATTCTGCTTGAAAAGATGGAAGAGAATGAGGAGGCGATTGCCTTTGCAAAAAAAGCCCTTGAGATTATCGAGACGCTTGAGGGCGGTGAGATGGAAACTGCCACCACATTAACGAATCTGGCGCTGTTATATTTTAAAGTATCACAGGTGGAGGAAGCGAAAGGGCTGTTAGAGAAAGCGCTTTCCTTATTTGAGCAAAGCGGGGAGCATACAGATGCCCATTACAGCGGCGCACTTGCAGGCGTGGCGGAAGCTTGGTATCGTATGCAGGATTATGAAAAGGCATTGGCGTATTACGAGAAAGCGCTCTCTGAGGTCAGACTTCATTTCGGTGAAAATATAAGTTATGCCGTTTTATGTGAGAATTGTGCGGCTGTGTGTGAAAAGCTTGGCGATACACAAAAGCAACAGGATTATCTTGACAAGGCTGCGGAAGTAAAAAAGCATATTCGATAACGGAATCATGGAGATTAGCAGGATGAAAGGGTTAGAGCTTGCAGAAAAATATTACGAGGCATATGGCAGGCAGATGATAGAAGAGCAATTTCCGCAGCTTGCAGGAAGGACAGCCGCAGGGCTTGTTGGGCAGGGGTCGGAATGCTTTGGTTTTGACGATGCAATATCCGCTGACCATGACTTTGGACCCTCCTTTTGCATCTGGCTTACGAGAGAGGATTATAGCCGGTACGGCAAAGAAATGCAGAAGGCATATGAGGCGCTGCCGCAGGAATTTATGGGGTTTTCCGGGCGTATTGTACAAGAGCAGGGACAAGGAAGAGTTGGCGTATTGTGTCTGGAAGACTTTTATGAGGGAATCTTGGGATGTAGTAAAATTCCGGAAACGAATCAGGAATGGCTGGGTGTGAGCGAAGAAAATCTGGCGACAGCCACAAACGGCAAAGTATTTGAGGACAGGCTTGGCGTATTCTGCTCGGTGCGGGAGAAGCTGTTGCAATATTATCCAAAAGAAGTCTGGATTCGCCGGCTGGTGCAGAGCATGGCGAAAGCGGCACAGTCCGGGCAGTACAATTATGCAAGAGCCATGAAACGCGGGGAACGGATTGCGGCAGAGCTGGCGCTGACGGAATTCATCAGAGAAAGCATGAAAATTGTATATCTTTTGAATAAAAGGTATGCGCCTTATGATAAGTGGATTCACAGGGGGATGAAAGAACTGGCGGTCGGCGCTGAAATCGGCGATATGCTGAATCTGCTTTATACGGTAGACCCAGCTGAGGCGTGGGAAGGCGTATCGGCGGATGATTACGTGTATCATCTGAACACCAATGACGGCAGGGTGCTGATTATAGAAGCCGTATGCAATATTATTGTGCAGGAATTGAATGTACAGGGGCTGTCTGACGGACAGGATAATTTCTTACAGAATCATTTGCCGGCACTGCTTGGAAAATTAGGATAACATTTTATATTTCATTTAAGAAAACATCAAAGCACACTTGAAACATATGTTCGGGTGTGCTATGATGTTTTTATGTGGAATATAAGTATGGTACGGCATCATGATGCGGAACAACAACAGTATAACAAGCGGTCTTTTATGAGCAGGGCAGACATGATTCTGATTGGCGGCTGTCTGCTGGCTGCACTTTTTCTTGCTATCTTTTTTGCGGCAGGCAACAGGGCAGGCAGTGAGATAAGCATTTCTTGTGACGGCGTTGAATTGTACAGAGTGAATCTGCAGGATGCGAACCGGCAGACACAGTATTATCTGATAGAATACCACGAGAATGGGCAGGATGTACATATCATGCATTATGAGCAATATCCAGAGTTGCCTGCTTCATCATCGTATAATCTTTTTGCGGTTGCCGATGGACAGGTTACGATGGAAGCCGCAGATTGCAGGGATCAGATTTGTGTACGGCATGTACCAATAAAAAATGACAGGGAGAATATCATCTGTCTGCCACACAAATTGGTTATCGAACTAAACGACAGTACAAAGCTTTCCCTGCCGGATTCAGAGGATGGGGAGCAGCAGTATCGTGACGGTGGAAAGGAAGAGGCGCCGTTAGACGGGGTGGCAGGATAATGAGGAAGACGGTACAGCTTGGATTTTTCTTAGCCCTTGCACTGATTCTAGCCTATGTGGAATCCTTGATTCCATTTTCCTTCGGTATTCCGGGAGTGAAGCTTGGGCTGCCAAACTTGATAGTACTCCTTCTTCTGTATCAAGACGAGAAAAAATGGGGGAGTATGGCTGGGGCAGGAGATGCGCTCCTCGTCAATGGAGCGCGTATTGTTTTGTCGGGATTTTTATTCAGCAATCTATATGCCATCATGTATGCGCTGGCGGGAGCGGTGTTTAGTTTTGCCGCAATGCTTGCAGGCAGGCGGTTACGCTGTTTTTCTATAGTTGGCGTCAGTGTCCTTGGCGGAGTGGCGCACAATCTCGGACAGATTATCGTTGCAATGCTTGTCGTAGAAACTTTCTATGTAGGATATTACATACCGTTTCTGATTGCGGCAGGCACGATGACCGGAATGGCGCTCGGTCTTGTGGCGGCAGTGCTTGTACCTTATTTGCACAGGTATGTGGGAAGTCGGGAATATCAGGCAGATAAATGAGACAGGTACAAGAGAAACGAGAAAAGATAAGTCAAATAGAGAACAATCAATTAGAAAACAATCGATTAGAGAATAGGGAAGCAGAGAAACAAATCGTAACGATATGACAGGAGACGGATATGTACGCCTATATCAAAGGAACGTTAGAAGAAATTACAGAGGACAACATTGTTGTGGAAGCGGGGAATATCGGCTATAATGTGAAAGTGTCCACGACCACAACGGAATTGTTACCGGGAATTGGCAGTGAGGTGAAAATCTATACCTATACGCTCGTGAGAGAAGATACTTTTTCTTTATACGGCTTTTTGACAAGAGACGACCTTGAAATCTTTAAAAAGCTGATTACGGTAAACGGCATCGGACCAAAAGGCGGTCTGGCGATTTTATCCGTTATGAATGCGGATGCCCTGCGTTTTGCGATTATGGCAGGGGATGCGAAATCCATCGCAAAAGCGCCGGGGGTCGGCAACAAGACTGCAGAGCGTGTCATCCTTGATCTGCGTGACAAAATATCGCTTGAGGATACACTGCAGGGGTTTGGCTCTTCTTCGGAGAATGCGGGCAGTGTGGTGACGGGCGGCGCCGGAACGGACAATGTAATGAAGAAGGAAGCCATTGAGGCGTTGGTGGCGCTCGGCTATTCGGCATCCGATGCAACGAGCGCGGTAAAGAAGGTGGAAATGTCGGCAGATATGACGGTGGAAGGTATTTTGAAGGCGGCGCTTAAGTACATGTTTTAACGGACGGTGGATGTTAGCGTGAGAAAATTTTCTTGACAAAAGCTGATGTGATATATAAATTTGTATCGTTTCAGAATGAGGATAACTATGGGCAACAGAATGATTGAGACGAATTTAATAGAAGAGGATATCAAGATTGAAGGTTCCCTGCGCCCACAGACATTGGATGACTATATTGGTCAATCCAAAATCAAGGAGAATCTGAAAGTTTATATCGAGGCGGCAAAGCAGCGCCATGACGCACTGGATCATGTTCTGTTTTACGGACCGCCCGGTCTTGGCAAAACCACCCTCGCAGGCATCATAGCCAATGAGATGGGCGTTCACATGAAAGTAACGAGCGGACCGGCAATTGAGAAGCCGGGAGAGATGGCTGCCATCCTAAACAATCTTCAAGAAGGTGATTTGCTCTTTGTGGATGAGATTCACAGACTCAACCGTCAGGTAGAAGAAGTATTGTATCCGGCGATGGAGGATTATGCGATAGATATCATGATAGGAAAGGGTGCTTCCGCGCGTTCTATCAGACTCGATCTTCCGCATTTTACACTGGTTGGCGCCACGACGAGAGCAGGGCTGCTCACGGCGCCTTTGCGGGACAGATTCGGGGTCATTCATCGTCTGGAATTTTATTCCGTGGAGGAGCTTAAGGTGATTATCCAGCACTCGGCGGTGATTCTTGGCGTAAAGATTGATGAAGAGGGCGCATTAGAGCTTGCCAGAAGGAGCCGTGGGACGCCGCGTCTTGCGAATCGTATTTTGAAAAGAGTGCGCGATTTTGCACAGGTAAAGTATGATGGTGCGATTACGAAAGAGATTGCCAATACGGCGCTTGACTTAATGGACGTGGATAAGATGGGGCTTGACCATATCGACAGAAATATTCTGTGTACCATGATAGATAAGTTCAACGGCGGTCCGGTGGGGCTTGACACACTGGCGGCGGCAATCGGTGAAGATGCGGGCACAATAGAAGATGTGTATGAACCATATCTGATTAAAAACGGATTCTTAAACAGAACGCCCCGTGGCAGAGTTGTCACGGAGCATACTTACCATCATTTGGGTCTGGCGGCGCCGGAGGAATGAGCAGGCGACGATTGCACATTAAAGAAAAGTTTCGCACAAATGCACTTGCATGGGAATTGCAGAAAAGCAGTTCCTTTTTTCAGCTATCTAATTTTTTAGATAATTAAAGCATTTTCCTTTGGAAAGCGAGGAGGATTGCTAAAAATGAACAACGATAAAATTAGTGAAGTTGGAATAAATATAGCGGAAAAAGCTACTGTCATTTGGAATGTGGCGGATATGCTCCGTGGCCCCTTTAAGCCACATGAATATGGACTTGTTATTTTGCCGATGACGGTGGTTAAGCGGCAAGTTTGCGTTTGAAACACTTTTGGCTGATCCGGATAATATTGAAACAAACTTTAGAGATTATTTAGCTGGTTTTTCTGCAAACGCACAGGATGTATTATCCAAGTTTGATTTTGATAATATTATCAAAAGAATGGTAGAGAGCAATACATTGTATCTTGTCATT
>CANOEC010000060.1 GCA_947564735.1 uncultured Lachnospiraceae bacterium
CGGGCTCGTTTCGGGCTTTTGCGGACATCCGTGCCCGCAAAATGCTGGATACTGAGCGGAATATGAAGAAAATCACAATCTCCTTCACAAAACAACTGCGTGAGCAATTTGTGCAATCTGCCGATACAAAATTGCCAGAGCACCTTTTGACACCCGAATCCTGAGTAAGAAAGAGGTGTCCCGATGATTTCGATTGCAATTTGTGATGATGAAGCGTATATGTCAGATGAAATCAGAAAAATGGCGTCTGCTTTTTTTCGGAAGAAAAATATCGAGGCGGCAATCGTACAGTTTGCGTGCGGAGAAGACCTGCTCAAATATGGCAAGCCGGTAGACGTCCTTTTTCTGGATATCCAGATGAAGGGCATGGACGGAATGAAGACGGCAAAGATGTTGCGGGAGCGCGGATTTAAGGGAGTTCTTATCTTTATAACCGTTTTAAAAGAGATGGTGTTTTCGTCCTTCGAGGTGCAGGCGTTTGACTATCTGGTGAAGCCGGTCGGACAGCGGCAGTTTGACCAGACGATGGAACGGTTCCTCCTTTCCATGCAACATGCAGGGGAGGCGAATCTGCTTGTTAAAAAAGGGTATGAAAGCCATATTATCTCATTGGATGATATCGTCTATTGTGAGATTATCGACAGAAAAGTATATCTTCATCTGGCTTCAGCGGAGGTGGTTGATTATTACGAGCGCATTGAACATCTGGAAAACAGACTGGACGACAGATTTTTCCGGTGTCATAGAAGCTTCCTCATTAATCTGCAATATTTAAAAAGCTATCAGAACCAGACGGCATTTATGGAAAACGGCGCACAGATACCTGTGTCAAGACTGCGCGGCAAGGAATTTTCCGATGTGATTTTGCGCTACATGCAGGATTGGAGGCGTTAAGTTGGCTGAGTATATGGATTATTTTAACCGGGAGATTATGGGGATCGTGCAGATGCTGACCGGATGGTATTTTTTTGGCAGGCTAATGCAAAAGAAAGGAAAGCTTTCTTTCTATATAATAGGAAATTTCGACAAGCATGGAAGAACCGAAGGTTCTTCCCAAGATAATCTGCGAAGCAGATTTTCTTGTGTTACGGCGGTTTTTGTATGGTTTGTCTTGATGAAAATGCTTCCCTCCGGAAGAATCATGGAGCTTACGGTGTTTGCCCTGCTGCTTGCGGCAGGAGGAATTGTGGTATACCGTGCGGATGTAAAGTCCGCCGCATTCTATGCAGCGCTGACGGTTGAGGTGATGCAGTTAAGCTATGGAATCGTGAATAATCTATTGGGGATATTATATCCCCATGTCTATACGGCTGCGCCGGATATGATCGGTATGGCATTTTCGGTCTTGGGGAATCTCGCGCTGGTACTGGCGGCTCTGTGCTACAGAACGATATGCCGGTATTTTTTGTACTATGAAATGATAGAGAAAAGATATGTGCTGACGGTTATGATACCGATTCTGATGATATTTCTGATGGGTGAATATATGAATTATGTGATGATGCATGACATGGATTTTGCTGTTGGCAGTGGCTCCTTAGATTATCGGATTCACTGTCTGATGCTGGTGATACAGCTTTTTGCGATGGCAAGTCTGTTCTGCATCCTGTACGCATACAAAAGGCTTCTGCAGAACTTCCGCCTGTGCACGGAGCTGTCTCTGTTAGAGCAGGAGGAGCATTCCCTGAACCGGTATGTGGAAGAGGCGAAGGCGAACTATGAGAAGACCAAGTCCTTTCGCCATGACGTTAAGAACCACATGACCGTGCTAAAGGAACTTCTGCTTAACGGGCAGACGGAGGAAGCGGTGCGCTATCTGGCGGACATGGAGGACTTAGCGGAGACCATGTCATTTCCATGCAGTACGAACAATCCCGTGGTGGATGTTGTGATTGGCAGTAAGCTGGGATTGGCAAAGAGTATGGGAATCGACGTAAGCTGCCCGCTTGTCCTGCCTGCGCCCTGTCCGGTGCGTGAGATTGATTTGTGCATGATTCTGGCGAATGCGCTGGATAATGCCATCCATGCCTGCAAAAGCATGGAGGATAATGGGGAAAAGTATATCTGCGTGATGGGACGTATGCAGGGAGATTTCATGCTGCTTGAAGTTGAGAACAGCTATGACGGCAGCGGCTCCATCCGGCAGGGAACCGGACTGTCTAACATAGGGGCGGTGGCGGAGAAATATCATGGAACGATGAATATAAAGACGCAGGGGACAGTGTTTACGATAAGTGTACTGTTGATTGCCAAAGGAGATTCGCAAAGTGAAGGAACGTTTGTAGTCTGACAGATTTGATAAAAATTGCCTGCACAATACATGAATTTTCTTCTAGGCGAAGACAGCTTGGGATTTTAGATGTTCACGGCATTTAGAAGACATCCTGCGGCAAACCGCTTCATTCGGAGATTACGGCTGCCGAAAGAGGTGATGGAGGGCGGCAATGAGGGTTGCGTCCTTCATCATCAAAAATAAGGAGGTGGGTCTATGTCAATGGAAATTAACGGAAACTACAGCCGTATTGTAAACAGCTATGCAAAGCGGATGGAAGACGAACAGCCTCTTGACAGGACGGACAAGGAAAAAGAAGGAAAGGAAGCGCAGGCTGGTATGCAGGCGTCTGACAGGGCAGGCATCCCCCATGACGAGTATGTGAACAGTGAAAAAGCAGGTGCAAAGCCAAGCGGTCTGTACCGCGTCGGACAGGATGCGAGCGGAAACAAGAAGATTTTCTTCGACGACCCGAAGAAAGCAGGAAGGGCGGACGGGCAGAAGGCTCCAAGCGTAAAACCGGGAGAGCCGGACGATTCCGGGGACGTGAAAGCCGGACAGCCTAGGGTAAAATCGGGAGAACCGGATGAGTCCGAGGAGAAATGTGTGGGGAATACGAATCAGGTCGATAAAGAAATCCGGGAACTGAAGGCAAAGAAGAAACAGTTGGAACAGCAGATTCAGTCGGCGCAGAAAGATACGGGCAAGGTAAAGGAGCTGGAAAAGGAACTGGCGCAGGTAGAGGGTGAGCTTAGCCGGAAGGATAATGATACCTATAGGAAACAGCATAGTCAGTTTACAAAGCTGTAGAGTATGAAAAAGCAGATAGAGATATCTGCTTTTTTGTATGTCAGAAATTTTTGTTTGAAAAATAAGAGACAATCTTCTTCTATTGAATATAAATGGATATGATAAAATATGGATAAAGAAATATGATACAATGCAGGGATGTCTGCGTCATATGGAGGATGGCTGGGTTATGATAGAAGTAAAAAATCTATGCAAATATTACGGGGATTACAAAGCGGTGGATAATTTGAATTTTCGGATTGGTGAGGGAGAGATTGTGGGATTTCTGGGGCTGAACGGCGCCGGTAAATCGACGACCATGAATATGCTGACAGGATATCTGGCGGCTTCCTGTGGGCAGATACTGATTGCCGGCAAAGATATTCTGGAGGAACCGAAAAAAGTCAAGAAGGCAATCGGCTATCTTCCGGAGGTTCCGCCGTTGTATCCGGATATGACTGTCATGGAGTATCTTTCTTTCATGTATGAGTTAAAAGGCGTGAAGCAGCCGCGCAGGGAGCATCTTCAGGAAATTTGTACACTGGCAGGAATAGACAAGGTGAGCGGGCGGCTGATTGGCAACCTGTCTAAGGGGTACAGACAGAGGGTCGGAATTGCTTATGCGCTCGTTGGAAATCCGCCAATTCTGATTCTGGACGAGCCGACAGCCGGACTGGATCCGAAGCAGATCATGGATATCCGGGAACTGATCGTCCGTCTTGGCAGGAAGCATACGATTATGCTGAGTACACATATTTTGTCGGAGGTGCAGGCGGTATGCCGGAGAATTATCGTGATCAATGCGGGAAAAATTGTCGCCGACGGAAATACGGATTCGATAGCGGCTGAGTTGTCTGGGGAGCGGGGACTGATTGCAAGGATAGAGGGACCGCGCGGCGAGGTGGCAGCCGCATTGAGAAATATGCCGGGTGTGCGAAAGGTGCAGTGTCGTCAGACACAGGAGAAGAATGTGTATGAGTATACACTGTCGGAGGAAGGCGGTGCAGATTTGCGCAGGAGTCTGTTTACGCTGCTTGCCGCCCGTTCATGGCCGCTGCTTGCCTGCCGGAGCACTGAATATACATTGGAGGAAATGTTTATACGACTGACTGATTCGGGTGTGTCTGCGGAGGAAAATCAGCAGACGGTATGATTTGAAAGGAAAGGTTATCATCATGAAAGCGATTTATAAGAAAGAAATGCGTTCTTTTTTCTATGCGCCCACAGGGTATGTGTGCGTAGCAGCAATCGCCGCACTTTATGGCTTCTTCTATTATCAGGTTATGATGACGGGGACGAGCACTTATGTGACGGCGGTTTATTCCATGCTGTTTTCATTTGGAATGATGCTGATTCCTATATTGACGATGCGGAGTATGGCGGAAGAGAAGAAGAACCGCACGGATCAGGCGCTGCTGACTGCTCCGGTAGAGGTGTCGGCAATCGTAACGGGGAAGTTTCTTTCCTGCTTCAGTGTTTTTGCATTTGCTTCCCTGCTGGGTCTTCTTCCGGCTGTGGCGATGAGCGCTTTTGCAGCGCCGCCGTGGGGGCTGATTGCAGGGAATTTTGCAGGTACGCTCTGCTATGGTGCGGCGATGACAGCAATCGGGATATTCCTGTCCGGTTTGACGGCAAACCAGATTGTTGCGGCGGTTTCCACTTTTGCGACAGCGATGTTCTTAATGTATATGGATGCCGCCGCAGCGGCGGTTTCCATTGATCTGGCAGCCAATCTGATACGGGCGGTATCTTTTTATAGTCGCTATGCAGAACTAACACGGGGTATTTTTTCGGTTCCAAGTATCGTTTATTTTGTTTCCGTTACAGTTTTTTTCTTATATCTGACGGTGGTCAGGACGGAGAGTGGGAGATGTGGACAGTGGAGATGGAAGAGTATCTATGCGGGAAAGACAGCGTTGGTGTTTGCGATTGTAGTAGTATGCAATGTGTTTGCAGGTCTGCTCGTGGAGCGTTTTCCTTCTTTCAATGCGGATATGACGGTACAGCGGTTCAACTCGATGTCAGAAGAAGTACAGGAAGCAGTGAAGGGAATTAAGCGGGAGGTCACGGTCTATATCATGGCGGAAGAAAGCGCTGTCCGGCAGGACGAGCTCTTTGCCGGATACGGCATTCAGTACAGTCAGGTGGCAAATCTGCTGGATAGAATGCAGGAATTGAATCCACAGATTCGTGTGGAATTCAAGAGTCCCAGCCGGAATCCTGCTTTTGTGAATAATTATGCGCAGGATCAGCTGACGGAAGGGGATATTCTGATGGTATCTTCCCTAAGACACAGGGTGCTTGGAGCTGGGGATTTGTTTATTCAGCAGCAGAATGTGGCGACGGGCGCCTATGAGTTCTACTCTCAGGCGGACAGTGCGCTGGCTAACGGTTTGGCCTATGTTTGTATGGAAGAGGTTCCGGTCATTACGGCCGCGTTGGGACACGGTGAGATGCTGGATGTTTCTGTGCGCGCGGCGTTTGATTCCGTGGTGGAGGAAAATGCGTTCGAGGTGAGAGAAATCCAATTTATGACGCAGGAAATTCCGGAGGATACTTCCATTCTTTTTTTGCCGACGCCGACGACGGATTATACGAAGGAAGAGATTGGGAAAATCAAGCGGTTTCTGGAAGACGATACGGACGCAAAACCTCACACGGTGATATTTGCAGCTTATCCGGCGCAGGGTAGCATAAACAGGCTTAAGACGTTTCTTGAAGAGTGGGGAGTGGCTGTAGAGGAAGGAACGGTATTTGAGACAGATACATCCAGAATGTTTCTGACGTCGCCCAACACGATATTTGTGAAGAACAGTGAGACACTTCTTGCGGACGGAGACTACAGCTATCTTCTGGCACCGGTATCCTGTCCGCTGCGCATCCTGTTTGACTCCAACGACGGGATTTATGTCTTTCCGCTTCTTCAGACGGCAGATACGGCTGTGGTGAAACAGGAAGATGGGATGACGGAGGAAGAGACTGGCGTGCAGACGGTGGCAGTCTATTCCTACCGAGAGGTACAGGCGGGAGGAAGAAGCACCTACCGGAATCTGATTACGCTCGGTTCTTCCATGGCGCTTACGTCTCCCTATATCAATTCGGAAAGTTTCGGGAATCAGGAATGGATTTGTGATCTGCTTAAGCTGGCGACGAATACAAAGGCAAATACGGTGGTGGTTCCGAAACAGACGGCGCTGGCTGTTATGGATATCACAGCCTCCAAGAAGACCATTGATATGGTGGGAATGGGGATTTTTACGATTTCCATACCGCTTGTTATCCTTGCGGCTGGTCTGATTATTTACCGGAAAAGGAGGAATCTGTAATTGCGCAGACAGAAGATTAAGATTATCATTCTTGTTTTTGTCCTTGTCATTCTCATGGCGGCGGTGGTGTTCATGCGGATGCCGGTACGAAGCGTGCAGGAGAATACGGACGTCCGGGTTGAGGAAGGCGCAGGGACGAAGAGGCTTGTGGAATGCGGCGCCGAGGATTTCGCCGCAGGGTTTAAAGAAGTCAGGGTGGAAAACGGTAAAGAAAGTTATAGCATAGAAATGAGGGAAGTGGCGTGTGAGATTACGGATTTCCCGGAGAACAGACTGGATCAGGAGAAGCTTAACCTTGCCGTGGAGAAACTCATGCAGGCAGAGGTGACACAGGACTTGGGAGTGCAGGAAGATCTGATGCAGTTCGGACTTGGGGAGGATGCACCGGAAGTTACAGTCTCCCGCACAGACCGGACACCTTCCAACCATGTGGCAAAGAGTTTCCGCATTGGAAACATGCTGTCCGGCAGGGCAGATGAATGTTATGTACTTTGCGGCGGCAGTGTATGTGTGGTGCAGGGATTCCCGCAGGAGTTGTGCGAGGGGCGCAAGGCGTTCTATAAGTTGAATCTGATTTCTGTTGCACCGAAATCGGATGAAGATGGTGAGCGTGCAGATCGTCTGGATTATCTGAAACTCAGCGGAAGTCATTTTGAGAATGCAATCCGTATTGTGTTAAGCGACATGACAAGCAGCGGCTATCTGATGGAAGAGCCGGTGTACGGGGAAGCGATGTTTGAGGCTACGGATGCTGCGACAAGAAAGGTTTCGATACTGGATAGTCTTGCTTATGTGGAAGCAGCGTCGATGGCATATGAAATTGCAGATCAGGATATTATCAGAGAATGCGGGCTGGACGAACCTTATGCCCTTGCCAAGTACAGTTTAAACGGAGAGGAACATGTCCTTAAGGTGAGCGGCGTACAGGATGGTATGCGTTATCTGATGGCGGACGATGATCCTGCAATTTACCGGATAGAGGATATCAAGGTGAATGCGTGGGCAGAGGCGGAAGTGTCTGACCTGCGTACTTCTTATATCTGGCTTGTGGATGTTGCAAAGCTGGATGCACTCATTCTGACAGGCAAAAATGGCACATATGAATATCGGATCGTGAAGCAGCAGGGAGATGACGGTCAGAATATTAAGGTATCCTGTGGAAATAAAGAACTGGATGTCAAGGGAAAATGGCTGCCGTTCTATCAGAAGCTGCTTGGCATGACGATATTAGATACAGAGAAGCCTTCCGGATGGGAGGAGGAGCCTGTTTATACGGTATCCTATATTTATGGAAGTCAGACCGGAAAGGAGCCTGTAACCATAGAATTTCACCGGGAGTATGACAAGGAACGCTATGCGGCTTTACTAAACGACAGGTTTGTGGGAATACTGAGAGAGAATACGGTGGAGGAAGTCATGGAACTGGCGGGCAAGGTGAATGCGGATGGAGAAAGTCGTTGAAAGAAAGTGGATGAGCAGGATACATTCTATGCGGCAGAGGATGATGCTGATCATGGGATTCGGCATTCTTGCATGGTGTATCGTGGTATTTGCGGTATGCAGTTTCTCCTATCGGAGTTCTGAAAAGAACAGGATGGAGAATGGTCTGCGCAGTGACATTACCCAACTAACACAGCAGTTGGATGCAGAATACTATTCGTTGGTCAAAATCTCCCAGCAGATGTCGGTAGAGGGTAATATCGGCTCTGCTTTCAGCGCATATCTTCAGGCACAGGAACCTTATGATAAGATTGAATATTCCAATAATGTGACGACCAGCATCAATACGATGATATTCAATTATGATACGAGCGCTTTGGCGAGTTATTTCGGGGAAGGTGAAGGCGGACCTTTCCCGCTCTTTTCTAATCTTCCGGTGCGGGCTTATCCGGTGGAGGAGCCTTTCGGTCTGCTGATTAAGAGCAGTGAAATCGAATTTCATACGTTTCACAAATGTTTAAACGTCATCTCAGATAAGACGGTAATCTCTCTGATGCGAGAGGCTGATTTCGGCAAAGGGAGATACATGATTTATGCGGAGACCCATGCGGGGATTGAGAAGCTTCTGGAGCTTTTGTCTGTCTCGCGCAATGTCAATTATAGTCTGTTGCAGCTTGATGAAAATAAGAAAATTATTTACAGTGGGAATCCGGATTATGCAGAAGGGGAGTATTTAGGAACAGATGGTGAGAAAGAAGATTTTGGTAAGAATGGCGGCTATTATTATATTATGAAGAAAAGCGACTTTGGCTTTTATAATGTTCTGCTGGCTGACCAGAGGTCTTATTTGAGGCAGGAGCATTACTGGCTGATTAATATCTGCCTTGTTTTCTGTATCGGTATTATTTCTATTATTCTGGTTATTACATTGTTTTTCTATCTGATCTACAGACCTATCAGACAGCTCGGACAGGATATGGAGGACGCGGCGCAGGGAAATTTCCAGCCGGTGGAAAGGGCGTTCCATATCGATGAGTTTGACAGAATCTTTCATCATTTTAACGATATGAAGAATAAAGTATCGCGGTTAATGGAAGACATCAGAAGAAGTGAATATGAAAAACAGCAGCTTGAGATTGAGAAGCTGTACTATCAGATCAATCCGCATTTTCTGATGAATGCACTGAATTCACTGCATTGGATGGCAGTGGCAAATCACCAGAAAGAGATAGAAGAATATATTTACCAGCTCAATTTTATTCTGGGGTATAGTCTCGGCAAAATCTATAAGAAGGCAACTTTCGGGACAGAACTTAAGTCTCTTGATATGTATCTGGAGCTGCAGAAAAAGCGATATGATTTCAATGTCTGGAAGGATATCAGGATGAACGGCTGGATGGAGCACCCGTGTGCGCGGCTGATTCTGCAGCCCCTTGCGGAAAATGCCATATGCCATAACATGGATGCCTTCGGTAATTTGTGGATCACGATGGAATGTGACGGGGAAACGGCGAGAATTACAATCAAGGACGACGGACAGGGGATTCATTATTTAAGCGGTGAAGGGGTATTGGCAAAGCAGTTGAACAGAGGAATCGGGCTGCGTTATGTACAGATGAGTTTACAGTCTTTCTATGGGGAACGGGCGAATCTGCGGATTACAAGCGAGACGAACCGCGGTACCTGTGTGACTGTGGAGATGCCGGTCAATGTAAAAGAGGGGGAGGAGAATGTATAAGGTATTGATTGTAGATGACGACAAGCTGGCGCGTAAAGGGTTGATTTCTATGGTAAAGTGGGAAGATTACGGACTGACCGTCGTGGGGGATGTGGCAAACGGGATGCAGGCGTTACAGTTTCTGGAGAATAATCATGTGGATTTGGCGTTTGTGGATCTGTCTATGCCTGTACTGTCCGGCATGGATTTTATTAGGGAGAGCAGCCAGAAATATCCAAGAGTAAAATATGTGATTCTGACTTTCCATGAGGATTTTGAAAATGTACAGAATGCGCTCCGCCACGGAGTAATCGATTATATTTCGAAGCTCAGGCTGGAAGAGATGGATAATGAGAAGGTTTTTGCAAGGATTGGCAGGCTGATGCGGGAAACTTCAGAATCCGATCAGTGGGAAGGCAGGGGATTTATTTCGGGGGTGGATCTGCCGGAACAGGCAGAGGAAGTATCTTATGAAAAAATTGAGGAACTCCGTTACCAGTGGACTGCGGGACAGTGGGTATATAACAAACGTCTTTTTGCGGATATGCTGAAGAACTTGCGGGAGATTAATATTAGTGTGCGTCAAACGGAGAGGCTGCTTATGTGGATTTCTCAGGAATTGGAGAGAGAATTCGAGGTCACTATGGCAGTTCCATGGCTGGGCGACAAGGAGGAAGGAATTGCGTGGCTTGGTGTGGCAAGGGAGACACTGTGTAAGGAAGCAAGAACGATACGAGATTACCATAATATGCGGATATGCATTCTGCGTGCGGTATTATTTATTGAGGATCATATCAGTTCTAAGCTGAGTGCGGAGTATGTGGCGGGCAAAGTTAATATGAGCCGGAGTTATTTCTCAACGAATTTTAAGCTGGTGACAGGCGAGACGTTCAATGATTTCCTAAAGGAAGAGAAAATGAGTCAGGCGAAACAAAGGCTGGAAAAGGAAAACATTAAGACGGCGGATCTTGCGGAACAGCTTGGATATGAGGACCCGAAATATTTTGCAAGACTCTTTTTTAATGAAATGGGTATGAACTGTTCGGAATACGCAAAACAATTTTCGACCGAAAGAAAAGAAAAAGAGGAATAGAGAAAAATGTTTTTGTGGATACAGCACAATAAACGGTTGAAAACAGGCGGAAAAATGTCAAAAATGTATATATAACTAAACAAAGGAGGAAAATGCAGATGAAAAAGTATGTTCAAAAGGCAACAGCGCTTCTGACAGCCGTCACGATGGCAGCATCCCTGACCGCCTGCGGAGGAGATGCAGCACAGGCGCCAGCGGATACGCCGGCAACCGACGCAGCGTCAAATGAAGAGAGTGCCACCCAGACAGATGCAGGGACAGAGGAGGCTTCCACAAGTTCAGGAGATACCGCATCGGAGACAACAGGTGATCCTTTCATGAAGTTTGCGGAGCCTGTGGAAATCCATATAGGGCAGCAGGCATATCCTACATTGAAGTTTCCGGATGGCGACACCAATGAAGACAATGTGTATACCCGTTATCTGATGGATAACTTCAATATTCAGGTGGTAGTGGACTGGTCCGCGGCTACGGGTAACGATTACACGCAGAAGGTCAATTTGTGTATTGCCAGCAATACATTGCCTGACGGTATGCAGTGCGGGCGTAAAGAGATGCTTGCGGCGGCAAAATCAGACCTGCTCTATGATTTTACGGAGCTTTTTCCGCAGTATGCGTCACCGCAGGTACGTGCGATCATGGATTCAGGAGACGGTTCGGCTTATGAATATTCCATGTATAACGGCAAACAGGTATGTACGGTAGGCGTGGACGTAGCTGCTTCCGGAGAGTCCATGGTAAATGTACGTCAGGACTGGCTGGATGAGTTGGGGTTAGATGCACCGGAGACGTTGGATGATATCGAAGAGATTGCCCGGGCATTCAAGGAGAACAAACCGGCAGGAGATGCCACCATTCCGATTGCGGGACCTGATAAAAATAACACGTGTTACACGAATTTTCTTCAGGCAGGCGTTTCCAGCTGCGGATTTGAACCGGTATTTGCCGCATATGACGCTTACCCGGGTTATTGGGTCAAGGGAGATGACGGACAAGTCGTTTATGGCACAAACACGGAGAACAGCCGTAAAGCATTTGAGAGACTTGCAAGCTGGTACAAAGAAGGGCTGATTGATCCGGAGATGGGTGTCCGCGATCAGGCAGACGAGCAGATCAATGCAGGCAATGTAGGCATGTATTTCTGTGCGTGGTGGAAGATTGGTTACGGCATCACAGACGCATACAGAAATGATCCCACTGCGAACTGGCAGTCTTATGTTGTAAAATCGGAAGACGGCAAGTGGAACACGAGAGAGCAGTGCCCGGTTGCTTCCTATTGCATCTTCAATAAGAATATTTCCGAGGATGTTGCCAAAGCCGGACTGATCATCAATAACGTATGGGTTCGTGATGAGAATAAGCTTACAACAGAATATGGTGCAAATACTTCCATTTACTGGTATCCGCTTAGAAACTCCATGGGTGCGCTTGATGAGTGTGAAGTAACATATGATGCATTGATGCAGGTATTAAACGGAGAGAAAACTGCGGAAGATTTTAACCGTGGTACGGACGATGCTTACAAGCTGCTTTACAATGACTGTGTGACAGTTACCGACTGCGTCAAGGATTACACGGCAGGCAGTAATGAGCTCGGTATTGAGAACTTTGATGTTAATAATACGAATTTCCCCCGGCTCTATTCCATTCTGGCAGGAGTTAAGCCTTCTGCACTGAATCGTCCTGACAAGAGCGTGTACAGCGCCTGCTATAGCCAGACAGAATCTATGGAAGCGAAATGGGCGAATCTTGAGACGGCCGAGAAGGAAATGGCGCTCCGTATTATTACCGGCAAGGATGATATCAGCGCATTTGATGCTTTTGTAGAAAAGTGGAATAATGAAGGCGGTTCTGAAATCACTGCCGAAGTACAGGCTCAGGCCGAATAATTGAAAGTACTGATAGTATTCACAGGGTAGTCTTTCTTTTGGAGGGCTGCCCTGTTTTTCAAATGATATTCTAGAGGGGTAACGCGTATGAAACCTAAGAGACATCTTAAATTGCAGACACATTATTTTATTATGACGCTGCCGGGGCTTTTATGGCTGTTTTTCTTTTCCATAGTACCGCTTCGAGGCATCGTAATGGCTTTTGAAAATTACAATCCCGGACTGGGATTGTGGAAATCACCCTTTGTAGGACTGGAAAATTTCAAGTATCTCTTTTCGCTGGGAGATGCGAAGAGGGTAATTATCAATACAATCATCATAGCAGGATCCAAAATTATTTTAAACATATTGGTGCCGTTGACTTTTGCACTTTTGTTAAATGAAGTCAGAAATCTGAAGTATAAGAAACTTGTACAGACAGCGGTTTATCTCCCGCATTTCCTTTCATGGGTTATTCTGGCAAGCGTACTGCTCAATGTCTTCAGTCTGGACGGGATTGTAAACCAGATCATGCACCTTATGGGTAAAGAGTCTGTCATCTGGTTCAGCGAATCCAAATACTTTAGGCAGTTAGTAATAGGAACCGATGTGTGGAAGGAATTTGGATTTAATGCGGTCATCTATCTGGCAGCCTTGACGGGGATTGACCCGACGCTGTATGAGGCTGCGGCAATAGACGGATGCAGCAGATGGAAACAGATTCTTCACATTACGCTGCCCGGTATTGCAGGAACGATTATCCTGATGGCGGTATTAGGGCTTGGCAACGCGTTAAATGCAGGGTTTGATCAGGTATTTAATTTATATAATCCGATGGTTTATTCCACAGGAGATATTCTGGACACATGGGTATATCGTATCGGACTTGTCAATCTGCAATTTTCTTTGGCGACGACGGCAGGTCTTTTTAAGTCCGTGATCAGTTTTTTCATGATCGTAATTTCCTATTGGGCTGCCTATAAGTTTGCAGATTACAAAATTTTCTGATATAGAGAGGAGTAGTATATGGTACGAAAAAAAACATTGGGAAGTAAAATGTTTACGATATTCTTGTATGCCCTGCTTGGGCTGCTGGCACTGACCTGCCTGTATCCAATCTGGTATGCGTTCTGTCTGTCGATATCAGATAAGACGGCAGCGAATTCCGGTCTGGTGACGATTATGCCCGTAGGGTTTTCCACAATTGCCTACAGGGAAATCATGGGGGATGCCAAGTTCTTTCATTCTTTCTGGGTATCCATACAGAGAACCGTTCTAGGAACTGTATTCACGATGTTAGTCATGATTATGATGGGTTATCCGCTCGCCAAGTCGAAGAAAGAATTCAAATTGAGGAATATTATCATGTGGCTCCTGATGTTCTGTATGGTATTCAATGCAGGCGCGATTCCGTGGTATATGACGATGGTTTCCTATAGATTGATTGATAAAATATGGGGACTAATCCTTTGCGGCAGTCTTCCGGTGTTCAATCTGATTATCGTCATGAATTTCTTTCGAGGGATTCCTTCGGATCTGGAAGAAGCGGCAAGAGTGGACGGTGCAGGACCGTGGCGCATTCTCTTTCAGATTGTGGTACCCTGTTCGGTACCTGTGATTGCGACGATGGTATTATTTACCAGCGTAGGTTATTGGAATGAATTCTTTCAGGGCTTGGTATTGTCCACCAGCGATAAACACTATCCGCTGCAGACGTATATCCAGCAGATGGTGGTCAATACGCAGAGCGCTGCGAATATGAGCCCGGACGAACTGAAGCTGATGAGTCAGCTTTCCAACAAATCACTGGATGCGGCGAAGGTGTTTATCGCCATGGTGCCGATGTTAGTGATTTATCCGTTTATCCAGAAATATTTCGTGACGGGAATGATGGTTGGAGCGGTTAAAGGTTAGCGCGAGAAGAACTTCTAACCACTCGCAGCAATGGCTGCTTCGCGGAGAAGTACTACGACTTGCAAAGCAAGTCTTTCTCGCGCCAGAGAATGCCCCAAAATACGGGCATTCTCCGCGTGGTTTGAAAACGAGATATGCAGTTTGAGAATGAGATATACAGGAGGAGATGAGAATATGTTGTGGCAGGAAGGCAATAAATTGATGCGGCGGTTTGACAGGGAACTTCTGGTCATCGAGGGGTGGGGTGACAATGGACTCCGTGTCCGCGCTGTCCAGAAAGGGCAGCCGGAGGATACGAATTACGGGCTCGTATACGGGGAAGGACACCCGGCACAGATTAAGATTGAGGGCAAACATGGCTGGATTGTGAATGGGAAGATTACGTGTGAAGTGCTTCCCACCGGGAAACTACGCTTCTATAATCAGGAGGGGAACGTGCTTCTTGAGGAGTATGACAGGAACAGATTCCGCAAGGATGACGAAGGTTTTTCCAGTGCATTGGAAGTAAATCCCCGTACCTTTACACCAATCAGGGGAACGGACAATTATAGGCTTACGGTGCGTTTCGAGGCGGCTGATGAAAGAATTTACGGGATGGGGCAGTACCAGCAGGAGAATTTGAACTTAAAAGGCTGTATTGTGGAGATGGCGCAGAGAAATTCTCAGGTGAGCGTACCTTTTATGCTTTCCAGCGCCGGATACGGTCTGTTCTGGAACAATCCCGGAACAGGAAGGGCTATTTTCGGTCATAATCTGACGGAATGGGAAGCGCATTCCGCAAGACAGATGGATTATTGGGTCTGTGCGGGTGATACCCCGGCACAGATTGAGGAGGCATTTGCGGATGTGGCAGGCAAGGCGCCCATGATGCCGGATTACGGGATGGGATTCTGGCAGTGCAAGCTGCGCTATCAGACGCAGGAAGAGCTGCTTCAGGTCGCAAGGGAATATCAGCGCCGCAATGTTCCTGTGTCGGTGATTGTGATTGATTATTTCCACTGGCCGCATCAGGGGGACTGGTGTTTCGACCCGGCGTATTTTCCAGATCCGGCGGGAATGGTGCGGGAACTGAAGGAGATGGGGATGGAGCTTATGGTTTCCGTCTGGCCTACGGTGGAGGAGGGCAGCGTCAATTATCATGAGATGCTGGAGAGAGGTTTCCTGACCGCATCGGAAGCCGGAAACAGAATGAGCCATCTGGGCAGGACATGTTTTGTGGACATGACAAACCCGGAAGCGAGAGATTATCTGTGGGAAAAACTTAAGAAGAATTATTATGAGTACGGCATTCAGATTTTCTGGCTGGATGAGGCGGAGCCGGAGTATACGAAATACGAGTATGACAATTACCATTACCAGCTTGGCGCCGATATGGAGATTGGCAATCTTTATCCGAGGGAGTATGCGAGAATGGCATACGAAGGGATGGAGAAAGAAGGACAGGAGAATATTTTAAATCTGATCAGAAGCGCATGGGCAGGCAGCCAGCGGTACGGCGCGCTCGTGTGGAGCGGTGATATTGATTCCAGTTTCCGTTCCCTGCGGAGTCAGTTTGCGGCGGGACTGAATATCGGTATGGCGGGGATACCGTGGTGGACAACGGACATCGGAGGATTCCACGGCGGTGAAATTACAGACCCGGATTTTATCGAGTGTCTGATCCGGTGGTTTGAGTATGGAACGTTCTGTCCGGTGATGCGGCTGCACGGGGACAGAGAACCGCACAGCGCACCGCTTGGCACGTCGGGAGGCGGGTCCGTACCAAGCGGCGCTTCCAACGAGATATGGACTTATGGGGAAGAAGCGTGCGGTATCTTTACGGAGCATATCAGGCTGCGCGAGAAGATGCGACCGTATCTGACAGAAACGATGCGGCAGGCGCATGAGAAGGGAACGCCGGTTATCCGTACTTTGTTCTATAATGTTCCACAGGATGAAGAATGCTGGAAGGTAGAAGATGAGTTTTTCTTAGGCGATGATCTGCTCGTATGTCCTGTATTGTATGCAGGATGCAGAAGCAGGGAAGTATATCTGCCTGCGGGAGACCGCTTCAGGGATATCCGGGACGGGCAGGTTTACGAGGGCGGACAGCGCCTTATGTTTGATGCGCCGCTTGCGTCGATTCCGGTTTTTGCAAGAGAGGGTAAACTATGCGATTTATAGAAGTGTGTGAGAACGGCGTCAGGCTGATGTTTGGCGTAAATGAAAAAAAACGATTGTTATTATTATATGTGTCTACGAAAGCACAGGATTTAGACCGGGTGACGACGGATATAGGGGAATTTTCCCCGGTGGAGGTCATTGTGACCGGGGGCAATTGTCCGGAGGACCGTCTGGGGCATAAACTGGTACATACTTCTGCGGGCATAGGGCTTACATTTCTGTCCTATGAAAAAAAGGAAGAGGAAGGCGGATGCCAGTATGTTTTCCATACGCGGAATGAAGCGTATGGGCTGGCGGTCGATTTACATTACCGCTTCTACGATGGGCTGCAGGCATTTACCTGCTTTACGAAAATCCGTAATGTGGGGCAGGAGGCGCAGGGGCTGGAGGCGGTGACCTCCTTCTCCCTGCATGGGTTTGATGTTTACGGGCAGGAAGAGTATGAAGCGCGTTATCGTCTCCATATGGTGCACAATGGCTGGCAGAAGGAACTTGCGTGGCATTGCTATACGTTCCCGGAACTCGGGCTTAGCGCTTCACAAGCAAGAGGGCGGTATAACAGCTCCAAGATGATTTCCGTTAGTAATACCGGAGCGTGGTCAACGAAGGAATATCTGCCTCTTGGGATTTTGGAAGATAAGGAGCAGGGCGAATGCCTTGCATGGCAGATTGAGCATAACGGTTCATGGCATTGGGAGATTGCGGAACATGCGGGAATGCTTTTTCTGAAAGTGACCGGGCCGACGGAGTTGTACGCGCACTGGTATCGGGAACTTCATCCGGGCGAATGCTTTGAAAGCGTTCCGGTGAGCATCGTCTGCAGGCAGGGAGACGCCCGCGATGCGGCGGCGGAACTGACCGGATACCGCAGGAAGATTCGGCGTGAGAATGAAGACAACCGCAGGATGCCGGTCATCTTCAATGACTATATGAACTGCCTGTGGGGAAAACCGACAACAGAAGAAGAACTACCGTTAATTGATATGGCTGCCGAGGCAGGGTGCGAATATTATTGTATCGACTGCGGCTGGTACAGCGCAGGGGAATGGTGGAGCAATGTGGGAGAATGGCTTCCCTCCAAGGAGCGTTTTCCGGTTACGGAACCGTTCCCGAAAGGACTTGTCTCCCTGCTTGACTATATCAGAGATAAGGGCATGATACCCGGTCTGTGGCTGGAACTTGAGGTTATGGGGCTTAACTGTCCTTTGGCAGATTCCAAACCGGATAGCTGGTTTTTCGTGCGGCACGGGAAACGGGTCAAAGAGAAATCCCGTTATCAGCTTGATTTCAGGAACCCGGAAGTACGTGAGTTTGCAAGCGGTGTGATTGCCAGACTGGTGGAAGAGTATGGTGTGGGCTACATCAAGATGGATTATAATATCGAGCCGGGAGTCGGGACGGACTACGAGGCGGACAGTCCGGGCGACGGACTTTTGGAGCATGAACGCGTTTACCTTAGATGGCTTTCGGACATTTTTAACAAATATCCGAAGCTGGTAATCGAGAACTGCGGGAGCGGCGGAATGCGCATGGACTATGCCATGTTAAAGCTTTGCAGCATCCAGTCCACAAGCGACATGGAAGATTACAGAATCTACTCTACGATTGCCGTGAATGCGCCTCTTGCGCTGACGCCGGAGCAGGCGGCGGTCTGGTCGTATCCGTTAACAGCCGGCGACGAGGAGGAGACGATTTTTAACATGGTAAATGTCATGCTTTTGCGTATCCACCAGAGCGGACATTTATTCCGGTTAGGAGATAACTGCAGGAAATTAATTGCGGAAGCGATTACCTATTATAAGAAGACACGCGAAGACAGACGTGACGCAGTGCCGTTCTGGCCTCTTGGGTTTGGCACATATCAGGACGACTGGGTATGCCTTGGCTTAAAAGGCTCGCGCAGGGTATATCTTGCCGTGTGGAGAAGAGGCGGGGAGCAGGCAGTCTGCAGGCTTCCTCTTACGCAGTACAAAGGTAAGAGGGTAAGTGTCTGCTGTGCATACCCTGTAGAAAAACCGGCGGAGTCTGTGTGGGATGTGCAGGAAGGAAGTCTCACGGTTACTTTTGAGAAGGAAGTCATGGCAAGGGTTTTTGAGCTGGTCGAAGAGTGATGATACGCCCAATGAAATTAGCGGTTTACAAACAAGCAAGGTAAATGGAAAATGAAAAACTCTGTGTGGTTGGGAATCGAACCATATAGAGTTTTTTATGCTTTTTTCATGTTCTGTCAAAAGTTAAAGACTTGTTAAGAATTTTTATTCTATAATTCAGAACATAAAGAAGATGGAAAGAAAAGAGGATACATTATGTTCTTGACGATGGCGGTATTCTCGAATCGGTAAAGAACGGCGAGTTTTATATGACGGCGAGCATAGACCGTGTTATAAGGGCGGAAATTGATTGACAGACAAAATACATGGAGTCCGGACTTTTTTAAGATTACCCAAGTATAGTTTTCAAGACCATACTTGGGTTTTTAGCATGGTGTCAGACTTTCTCCCTCTTGACCTTGCCCCTGGGACATAGTTTACACTATATACAAAGGACATTGAAAGACATGGCGAAGGTTTCAACTAAACGGGGAAATGGACAAAGAGGAGCATTATGAAAATGTTAAAGCAGCTTATTAAATTACATAGATTTCTTTTTGCCATGGCGGTTCTTTTCACTGCTTTGGCCATTATTTTCAATTTATGCTGGAACAGATTTTTAGCGGGAGTGCTGGATACTTTGGGCAATGCAGACGTTGGCGCTTCGGGAAACGGAAGGAGTGGGATTTTTGCTCTTTTGCCGATTGGAATAGCGATGATTCTGTTACATACGATCAGTGAATATTTATCCTCATATCTGGCTTCCTATACTTGTGAAATGTTTGCGCATGAGATGCGGATGGGATATGCCAGATATTATTTGCGAAGCGACCTTCAAAAACTTACAAAACTGAATGTCGGAGAAGAGCAGTCCGTCATGCAGAATGAATTGAAAGATATCTCTGATTATTTGAATGAAAACCTTTTTTCTATCATGAAGCAGTCTGGTACGTTTGCCGTTACGGTCGTATTTTTATTTTGCCAGAATTGCAGGCTGGCGGTATTTTCCATACTTCCGGTGGTTCCGCTGATTGTCTATTGCTCTTTTTCCAGCAAGGTCATTAAGTATTATACGGGACAGTGTCAGGACAAGAAGCAGAAAGTCAATGGACTGGCGGATATGATTCTGGAATTATTTCCGGTCATTCAGGTTTACGGCGCGCAGGGGCTGATCAAAGGTACGATGACGGTAAATCTTTTGGAATGGGAGAGTGCAAATGTCGGGAAAGAGAGGGTTTCGGCGAAACTCATGTCTCTTTCAGGTGCACTTTCGTTTGTACCGCTTTTGATTTTGCTTGGAGCAGGCGGAACTATGGTGATAAACGGAGAAATCAGCATAGGAATATTCTATATTTTTATCAATCTGTCGGGAAACGTTTCGGGATTTTTGCAGAATATGCCGGGTATTTATGCCGGTTTCCGGCGGTTTGCCGCATCTGTTGACAGGGTAGAAAAGGGGGAGAAGTATGTGCCAATACGCAGTTGAGTTGGACAATATTTCATTTTCATATGAGGGGAACATGGTGATAGACAATCTGTCGCTTAGGGTGAGACCCGGTGAGCATATCGGAATCGTAGGCAGCAGCGGCTGCGGTAAAAGCACTTTGCTTAAAATACTTGCCGGTCTCTACGTGCCGGATTGCGGAAAGGTTGTCGTAGCAGGGGAGCAGTTTCCGGAGAAAATCAGGGAGCATGCAGCGCTCGTCATGCAGAATAACAGCCTTTTTCCTCTGTCCATAAGGGACAACATTACTTGTGGTCATGATATCATGGAGGAGACCATATGGACAGCCTGTCAAAATGCAAGCCTCGCAAAGTGGATTGAAAGTCTACCGGATGGACTGAATACGAATGTGGGTGAACGGGGCAATCAGGTGTCCGGCGGGCAGGCACAGCGGATTCAGATAGCCAGAGCGCTTTGCAAGAATGCACAAGTCATTTTGCTGGATGAGCCGGTCTCGGCTTTGGATCAGGATACAGTGCAATCTGTTTTGAATGCTTTAAATAAACTGCTGATTGGACGGGCTGTGATTCATGTTACCCATCATAGGGAAACGTTAGACAATGGTTATACGGTATACCGTATGGAAGGAGGGAAACTGGTTCGTGCGTGAACTTGGCAGATTGATAAAAAGAATGGGCATTTGGCGAAAATACATGTTTTTACTGTTGCTCAGATCTCCTTTTGATGCGGTAAGAACATGGATGCTGGCAAATCTGATGAAATCGGTTTTTCAGTGTCTGGAAACAGATGATGCCGGTGCACTGCCGGTTGTATGTGCAGGATATGGATTGATATGCACAATGCTGTTTATCTATAATGGAATTGTTTGGAGCCATTATGCAGCATTTTCCGCAAAGACAGAAGTACGGCTGCAGGAAAAGATGGTGAACAAGCTTCTGAGTCTGCCCCTTAAACGGGTGGACAGCCATTTTAGCGGTGAATGGATCACAAAATTAAATAGCGACATACATGCGGCTGTTACGATGATGAACGGACCGCTTAATATTCCTCATCTGGCAGGTGCCGTTATAGGTACATTGGTGTCCTCTTTTTTGATGCTCAGAGGCAGTCTGCTTTTTATGTGTATCACATGGATATTTATCGTGTTACAATTATTTGCGAACTATATGGCAGTAATTAAGGCTGTCCCGAAACTAAAAGAAGAATCTCAAAATGCTATGGCACAAAATACCTCTGCGATCAAACCGCTCATTACAGATGCAGACACGGTACTGTTATATGATGCCGGTACGCTGTTGATGAAAAACTGTGAGGAAACGAGCAGGAAACTGATGAAGAGCAATATGAAGATTCATGTGCAAAAGGCGTTAAATGATGTAAGTATGCGCCTGTTTGGAATTGCGGGATACCTTACGATTCTGCTGATTGGATACGGGCTTATCAGAGAAGGGAGAATGGTGTTTTCGGATCTGATTTATTGTTTTCAGGTCAGAGGGGCTGTGATTTCGGGTATGTTCATGTTTATTACCAGCTTGAACAACGTGAAGGCAAATTCGATTTGTATAAAGAGGGTTCATGATGTATTTGAAGAATAGCAAGGTGTTTACTAATTAGAAATGGCGGGTGTTTATTTTATGAAAAACGGACTTATGATGATTGGAGAAATTGCAGACTTTTTTGGTGTTTCCAGAAAAGCAATACGGCTATATGAAAAGAAAGGTATCATTAAGCCGGTGGAAGTGGATTCTGCAAATGGATACCGTTACTATTCGGCAGCACAAGTACAGCAGTTAAATGCGCTGCTAGAGTTAAAAGCGCTGGGGTTTTCGCTTGATGAAATCAAATGGATCATCGATGGGAAAAAGGAGAAAACGGCGCTTCTTGCAATGCTTGAAAAGAAGCGGCAGGCATGGCAGGAGGCAATGAACCAGGCTGCGTATAAAGAGGAGTGTCTGGATAATATTATCAATCATGTTAAGGAATCAAGAGCCGTGGAAAAAATGACTGAAATGACGGAAGAAGAGCGGGCATGGCTGTTAGTAAAAATGGTATGCATTGAGGATATCAAGGCACAGCATACACTTATTGAGGCGTTGTGGGTGTGAATCCCCGATTCGCTTCTCTAAATATCTCAAACTTCGCACTTGGATAAGTGCTTATGCACCTTGAAAATTCAATAATTACTGGCATAAAAATAGCATGAAACACTCTGGTCTGATATAATTGAATTGTTCAAAAACAATCATATACCCGGAGGCTCATGCTATGGATAAAAGTATAACACAAGACAACCAGAATGATAAGCAGATTTCCAAATCTATCCGAAGATTTTTTACATGGTTTCATATTTCGTCAGCATTAAAGGCTGCCAGTGCGTATAAAAAGAAGGGGACTCCTGCAATGGAACTCTTTCAATACCTGTTTCTGCAAAATGTTCTTCCGGTATAACGGAGAAGATATGTCCCTTATATCCATCTATAAGCGCAATAAGAAAAGATGCGGGCGTTCCAGATACCTGCTTTCCGTCACGGTTGAGGTTGTAAAAGACGGAAAGGCCATTCCCGCAAAAGTGGTGTATGTCCGGAACAGGAATAAACGCAAAGAATACCCCTGCCTGATTTCCACAGATGTAAATCCTGATGGGAATGAGAACATCCTTATTTGCGGCAAAAGATGGGATATTGAGGTTTTCTTTAAAGTCTGCAAAAGTTACCTTAATCCAGTCAGGGAATGCAGAGCTATCTCCCATGATACAATGACTGCCCGTACAGCAGTTGTTTTCACACGATATATGATGCTGTCCATGGAGAGCCGTGAATCCAACGATAACCGTTCTCCTAGAGAACTCTTTTTATACTTTTCGGGCGAAATGTCTGATATCACATGGATACAGGCATTTCAAATGTTGCTTCAAATGTTCAGGACAATGCTTTCTGATATGGCAGAGTTAACAGATGAAAATCCAGGCAGAATGTTTTTTATTGAAACTGATGAAGGTGAGAAAATAGCTACAGCTACCGC
>CANOEC010000061.1 GCA_947564735.1 uncultured Lachnospiraceae bacterium
TCTGCAAAAATATCCTTTCTATACGATTTTACTAAATTTTTCACTTCTTGTCTACTTTCTTTTACAATTATTTTCCGTCCCGTCGTGAATGTAAGAACGGTGTCCGGCGTCTCCTCCACCAGTTCCAGCAAATCGGGATTGATAAGGATTTTTACACCGTTAATCTTTGTAACTTCTATCATAGCCCCCTCCGGACGGACATCACGTTGAATATGTATGCCGTCAACATGATTTTGTATGCAACTGTATTGAACTTTTATATTCTACCACACATCTTGAAAAACTGCAAAAAAAAACCGAAATTAGTTTCAACCAAATTTTTTCCATTTCTGTAAAGTAAGTTGGCAAAATGCATAAAAAAGAGTCTTTATAACGCCTAATATGGCATTTTTTATGGAAAAAAGCAGGATATATTTTTAATAAAATTTATTTTGCAACGAAAAAAAGAATATATTAATATTATTTTTAAGCAAAGAATGTATCTAAGATTTTTACAATATCTTAGCGGACTCATTTGGATTCCGCGTCTATGCAGAGTATTCTCTGCGAAACTCCTTGCTTACAACTAAATAACCGCAGGGAGGATTTGAAAAGATTACCAGTATTTTCCTTTCTGCCGCCAAGAAAGAGAGGAAATGCCATGCAGAAAAAAACAAAGTTACAAAAAGAAATGATGGTTCCAGATGTCACAACAGAAAAAAGCGGAAATACTGCTGCAATTGACAAGCTCCAAGGGACACTATCTGATGCTTATGAGTTTAATCTAAGTGATTTCATATTATTCATGTCAGTTATGAAAGTAAAAAAGGCTTATGAAGATGTATTAAGCATCATACTTGACGAAACAAATTTACAACTCAAAGAAGTCAAAGCCGAGCAGGTAGTCTTAAGCAAATCCGGCAAAGAAACCCGCTATAAACATCTTCCTTCCACATTGCAAAAGGAAGCTTACGAAATGAAATATGAAATTGAAAACAAAAAACGGACTACCAAGAAGAGAAGGAAGAAGACATCGGAGAGGGATACGACGGATATTTCTATGAAGAGTAAAAAAAGAGCGTAGCTCATTTGCGAGATTCACTTCGCGAACTCGAAATATCTGGTGAAATTTCCCACATCAAAAACGAGGGACTTTCCAATCGGAAAGTCCCTCTTATCTGATACCATATCTTTACAAAACACCCTGTCTATGAATCAGCTTATCTCTTCAGATTGACAAGCTCTTCCAACAAAGTATCGGAGGTTGTGATGATACGGCTGTTTGCCTGGAAACCACGCTGTGTCGTGATCATCGTCGTAAACTCGGAAGACAGGTCCACATTACTCATCTCCAATACACCCGACGTCATGGAACCGCCGCTTGCCGTGATATCCTTGCCGACGCCGTCGAACTCACCGGAGTTCTGTGTTGCGGAATACAGGTTGTTACCCGCTTTGGAAAGACCTGATGCATTGGCAAACTCCGCCACCGCAATCTGTCCTAACAGCTTCGTCAGACCGTTATCGTATGACGCCGTAATCTTGCCGTCCTGCCCTATTTCGATACCAATCAGTTCACCAATCTTCCTGCCCTTGCCGGTAGCGCTGCTGTCCTTGGAACCGGGCGTAAGCTCCAGCGTACACTTCTTGCCGTTACCGAAATTGTTAACGGATGAAAAATCGATGTCAACGTTGCTGAACTGGCTTAAGTCAATAATATCACCCGAGATGGAAGAAGCAGAGGAATTGAAAACAAGCGTAGCCGTATCAATTCCCACGCCGCCAATACCGGAAAACATACCCGTATCGTGGTCGAAGATCAGCTCCATGCCTCTCGTATGCTCCGTCTCGGTAATCTGTGCTGAGCCGTTCGGAGCAATGTAGGAAATCTTATAGTCCTTGTTGCTGGTGTCTTCCAGATTGTACACGTATTTCAAGATATCTTTCTCATCCGTCGGCATCTTTAACGCTAGACCGAACGAGGAACCTGTGCGCGTCGCATTCTTGGTCGGTGTAAAATCAGCTTCAAAGGAGATTTCTATCTCTCCTGCCTTACCGTCTACCTTTGGAACAGCCGTGACATTCTTAACACCACTTAACGAAGGAAGCGCTGACAGATATGCCGCCATATCCGTTACTTCTTCTCCAAGAGTAGCGCCTGCAGTCGTAGGTTTCTGATAATACTTACCAGTAGCGTCATCGTAAATCAAGTTATATGGCTCCGACTGTAGCTGATCCTTCGTCAGCGACACCGTACCTTTTAAAGTAACTGAATTTGCAGCGCCTGCAGTCACACTGCCACCATCTGCCGGCACCGTCACCTCAACATTATCGCCTGCCGCAACCACCAGTGCATTCTGTTTAAAGTCCTGCAAAATCTCACTGAACGCCAGCGTCACATTAAACGTGTCCGTACCGTCGAACGTCGCATCCTTATTCGCAGTATATGCGGTTGTTTTCTGCGGATCATCATTTGAACCAAATGTCGCAATCTGGTTAATGTTCTCCAAGCCATATTTCTTCACAAGCGACACGCCCGTAGCGTCCAGAATATCATCTAGCTGTACACGGAATCTGTCATCATCACCGATGCCATGGAAACTCATTTTCACCGTATACGCATAACCCTGCGCATCAAAAATCGTGAAGGTACGAACCGCACCCGCGTCACTGTTGATTGACGGGTCGTTCTTATCCAGAATACCGCCCAAGTACGCTTTCGTAGTCGCTTCCGGCGGCGCCGTCAGATTATCCGTGTTCATAACCTGCAGTGCAGATACCACATCTGATCTGATATCACCCGTCTGCGGGTCTACCTGCCATCCCATAACTGTATAACCAAGACTCGCCATAACCAGATTGCCGGCGCCGTCCACGGTAAAGGAACCGTCCCTTGTAAAGAAATTCTGGGAACCGTCGCTTACAACGAAGAAGGAATCTCCCTCAATCATAACGTCCCACGGATTGTTGGTGGACTGTGCAGAACCCTGCTGTGCAATCGCTGTGGAAATAGCGCCTGTCTTTGCACCCAGACCAATCTGTCTGGGGTTGATGCCGCCTCGTCCGGACGCCGCATTTGCACCGGAAGCTGCCTGCGTTGTCTGGTATAACAAATCATTAAATACCATGTTCTGTGATTTATATGCTGTTGTATTAACGTTTGCGATATTGTTACCAATAACGTCCATTCTTGTCTGGTGCGTCTTAAGACCTGCTACACCAGAGAATAATGATCTCATCATAGTGGTATGACCTCCTTATATCTGTGTTGAAAACCGTCCGGTACGACTGCCCTTTGTGCAGTCGTACCATCGTCCCATCCGTCATTCCGGGACGCAAGCCTCCTTTAAGGTCCGGCTATATGATTACGGCTCCATCAATATTTGTAAATACATTTTCATCAGTTTCTGTCTGATCCATAGCCGTGATGACCGTATGATTCGGTACATTCACGATAAACGCCAGTGAATCGACAATGACCAACGTTTCGTTGATTCCCTTCGCACCCGCTTTTGCCGCCCCCATGTTCAGGCGTTCTACCTGCTCCTTGGTCAATTCAATATTCCTGTCAACCAGACGATTCACCGCATGTTTTGAGAACTTCACCTCATTATCTGTCCGGATATCTGTCGTTTTGCCCGATAAGATATCCTGAAAGCTTGGTCCATTCTGCCTAAATGCCTCTGTCTGTTGTCTGCCTGCATGTAAATATTGATCCTGCAGCTGCTCTATGGAAAGGAACTGGTTTCCTTGAATCTTCATATTCACTCTCCTCCTTGAGATGACCGCTATCGCCTCCGGCGATGATTTTTTCACAGTTCCTTCTGTTATACTTTACCAGTTCTGTTATGCCTTACCGGATCACTTGGTGTCCGAATCTTCGTCAGGGTTCTTGTCATCACCAGACCCACTACCGTCTTCATCAGGGGTAATATCCTTCATCTTCTGGATATACGACTTCGCGCCTTCGATATAATCATCCGTCAGGAAACTCTGCTGATACTCTGTCATATCGTTGAGCATCTTTTCCAGTTTCTCCACGTTATCCCTGTCTGCATTCGACAAAAGACCAATCTCCGGAAGTTTCTTGTAAATATTCATGAAATCTGCCGCCAAAGCGTAAGCTTCCAGATATTTCTTATCCGCCACGGTATCCAAATCATCCATGGAATACAATTCACCGGCGATGGAAAGATATGCCTTATTATTCTCATATACGACATAATCCACATTACCCTGTACCTGCGTTGTCTTGCCCGTACTGTCCGTAACCTTCATAAGCACCGTCTGCCCAACTAGTGTAGATGCTCTCGAAAGCTCCAGTGTGGCGCTCATGTTCTGCATCTGCTCCAATGAGGAGAAGGTTGCAAACTGAGAAATATACTCCGTATTAGAAGTCGGCTCCAACGGATCCTGATATTTCATCTGCGCTACCAGAAGCTGCAAGAACGCATCCTTATCCATACCGGAATTGGCTTTTTTAATGTTCTCTTTTGCTTTGGACGCCGCTGACGCGCTCTCCACAAATTTACCGTCTTTTACTTCTTGTACTGCTCCCATACTCTTGCTCCTTCCTATGCTGTATAATCTACTGTGCTGCCACTTGCACGCATCATTTCCACTGCGATACGCTCGGACTCTTCCATTTCAGAAAGCTCGCCTTCCTCGTCGATTTCGTCCAGATTAATCCTTCTCGCACCTTTCGCGGATTTGCCCTGTTTCTGCTCTGTGTCAGCATTATCCTGTGAAAACTGCTGACCGTATTCATGACTGGCAACCGTAACTTCTACCGCATCAACTTTAATTCCCTGTTCTTCAAACTGTTCCTTAAGCTGGATTAACTGTGTCTCAATCACTGCGCGGACCGCTTCATTCTGTGTGGTAAACTGTGCCGTAATAGCTCCGTCCTTCGCCGCAATCTGTACGTTCACCGTGCCTAAGCTGGCTGGATGTAACTGCATCTCCATCTGCTGCATATCAGCCTTCAGATTGATTTTCATGTAATCCATAATCTGATTCATGATCGTTTCCGTCTGCACTGACTGATACGAACCGCTTACCGGCACCTGTGTCTCAAGCGTTTCCATCGGTTTATCCGGCGTCTGTAAGAACGGATTGCCTGCTGTATGTCCCGCCGCATTTTCTTCTCCTCTGCCGCTGTCCGCCGAAGCATCTTTCGGCTGAACTTTACGCTCGCCTAAAACTTCCGCCTTGGAAGTATCTGTCACTTCCTCCCGGACGCTCTTATTGCCGCTTGCATCATCCACAGTCACCTTTACCTGAACCGTCTCGCCATCTTTCTGTACGGATACCGTATAATCCTTCATACCCTCCAGATTCACATCTGGCGTATCCTGTCCAAGCACGGACTCTGCTGCCTGCATGTCTGATTTCTCATTCCCGGAAATCATCTGCTCCACTAATGCGTTAAGCTCATCTTCACTCAATCCCAGCTCTTCCTGCAAATCCACAAAACTTTCTTCCACTAATGTGGTCAGATTCTGCAAGTTACCATACAGCGTCTCGTTCGTAACGAGCGAAACCTCATCTGTGCTGCCCGATATCTGGAGCAACAGCTGCCTTAAGTTAGCAACATCAAACAATTCGACCGCTGTGAGACCCAGCACTGCCATTGCCTCTTCGACTTCTTCCGGCGTCACATCCATTTCCTTGGCAATATCCTGCACAAGTTCCCCGGCTGCCTGCTCAATTTCCTCGGATGCCGCATCCACTTCTGTCTGCTCCGTCGTCTCTGCGGTGTTCTGAACCATCGCATCATCTTCCCGCTGCATGGCGTCCCCGGTTTTACCCGCATCCTTTACCGGACGCTGCTCGGCATTCTGTACTACATTCTCTTTTTGTGCCGTATTCATAACCGTACCGTTTGAGGCTGCGACAGAAGTATTCCCGGCTGCTCCTGCGTGAAGACTCTTCAGAGTATCGTTCACCTTCGTCATGACTTTATCGAAGCTTGCCTTGACTGTTTCATCCTGCTTTGTTCCTGCCTGCTCAGTCTGCGGCGCTGTCTGGGCTGCCTTTAGATTCAGCAGAGCATTCACATTGTTTACAGTCATACTCATATCCTCCTTTCTTTAATTTTCAAGGTTCCTGCCTCTTTGGCATTCATTATATATAACGGACGTAAGGACGCGCCTTATGCACCTTCCTGCCGTCTCAATATATATCGGTCGAAACACAATGTAACTTTAGCAAATGACCGCCATATTTCACGGTCTCTGAACTATGTTCTTACGAATCGGGATCCATGATTCTGGTCAGTCTTGCTGCAATCTCCGGATCCATAACACCCAATATGGCACCGCGATCCTCCGCGCTCATCTGATACAGAATCTTTGCAGCCAGATCAAGGTCATCCGTCATACTCTCGAAGATTGCCGCCGCTTCCTTGGGCTTCATTTCCGAGTAAGCCTGCGCATAGTCCTGTATCTCCTTACTGACCTCCACCTGTTCCACTACCTGTTTATACAAATATTCCGCAGTGGCGGGATCCATGCTCTCATAATACTTCTGATACGCTTCCGCCCCCGGACCTTTCTCAGCGTAAATGACTTCTTCATAAAATTCTGTCTTAATTCTCTCAAACTCTACCTGCGCATCTTCAAAGGTCTGCAGTCTGTCTATCTCGGCGCGAAGTAAGTCTAACTCCTCTGAATCCGTATTGCTGGCTGTCTGCGCTCTTTCCAGTTCCAGCTCCAGTTCCGTGATATAATCCACCGCCTCACGCAGACTGGTATAACCGCCGTAGGCTTCCTCATCATCCGTCGTTACCACCGCGTCCGACGGCAGAATTTTATTGATGACCGGAACATCTTTTAATACGGGCGCCAGAACACCCGAACCAAATCCACCCACATCCAGTTTAATCAGCAGACACAGGATTGCAAGCCATATAATAACAATAACAATTGTTACCAGCGCCACCGATACGCCGCCTGCATCTTCATCCTCCGCAAGCTGCGCCTCCTGCGCAGAGATTTCCTTCGCCCGCTGTTTTGCTTCCTTCTTCTGCGCTTTCTGGTTGGCTTTTATCTTTTGTCGCTCTTCTTTTAATCTCTTTTTTTCTGCCTTGGTATCCACCTCGGCATTCAAAAGTTCGTCAGCCATTCTTACTCCCCTTTTCCACGCTGTCCGTAGGTATAACTGGTCAGCTCATCTACTGCTTTGCCTTCCGCGGCATTTTCTTCCTGCATGAACTGCTCGAAGGCTTTCTCTTTCAGCCGCTCGTGCATCTTACGTTCCTGCATGACTTCCTGCAGCTTAAGCCTTGCCGCCTCCACAATCTCCTGTGCCCGTGCGACCTGCCCTCTCTGCACTTCTATCATCTCGTCCATGATCAACATGGCATTTCTATTGTCTTTCAAATCATTCACATGCAGCACATCGTTTCGCATCCTTCTGCCTTCTTCCAGATAGGCTTCCTTCCTGTCAATCAGTCCCTGCAGCTTTTCTTCTTCCTCCATGAGCCGCATCTGCGCCCTGCCAAATTCCATCTTTGCCTGCGTCTCTAACTGATACTGGATATTCAAGATGCTCTGCATTCTGTATGCAAACTTCGCCATGACCGGTTACCCCTTATTCCGCAAAAAGCTCCCGCAGCATATTGACTGCCTGCTCATAGTCGAATTTCTCATTCACATCCTGCATCAAAAACTCATTTACCGCATCAATCTTTGCTATGGCATAATCAATCTTCGGATTACTGCCGCTCTTATAAGCGCCGATATTAATCAAATCCTCCGCCTCGTTGTAGGTTGCGAGTACATTCTTAAGCTTTCCTGCAAGTAATTTATGTTCCCTGCCGATAATCTGTGACATGCATCGGGAAATACTCTGCAGCACATCAATTGCCGGATAATGGTTCTGATGCGCCAGCTTACGGTTCAACATGATATGTCCATCAAGAATACTTCTCGCCGTATCCGTAATCGGCTCATTCATGTCATCACCGTCCACAAGAACCGTATACAGTCCCGTAATGGAACCTCTCGCCGCACAGCCGGCACGCTCCAAAAGCTTTGGCATCTCCGAATAGACACTTGGCGGATATCCTCTGGACACCGGCGGTTCCCCGCTCGCCAGACCAATTTCTCTCTGTGCCATGGAAAAACGTGTCAGAGAGTCCATCATGAGAAGAACATCTTTCCCCTGATCTCTAAAATATTCCGCGATGGCAGTCGCCGTTTTTGCAGCCTTATTTCTCTCTAACGCCGCCTTATCGGAGGTTGCAACAACCACCACCGAACGCTTCATGCCTTCCTCGCCTAAGTCTCTTTCTATAAATTCGCGCACTTCCCTGCCACGCTCGCCAATCAACGCAATCACATTGATATCCGCCTTCGTGTTGCGCGCAAACATCCCCATCAGAGTCGATTTGCCCACACCGGAACCGGCAAAAATACCGATACGCTGTCCCTTGCCGACGGTCATCAGACCGTCAATCGCCTTCACGCCGAGCGGAAGTACTTCATCAATAATCTTCCTGCTCATAGCATCCGGCGGCGGCGCCTCCAGACTGTAAGGCGTGCCGGGCATATACTCACCGTCAATTCTGCCAAGACCATCCAACACCTTGCCAAGCAGTTCGTTGCCAACAGGCACCGACAAGGGTTCCCCTGTGTTCTCCACGATACATCCTAACCCGATGCCGTCCGTCTTATCACAGGGCATCAGAAGTGTTTTACGCTCCTTAAAGCCGACCACTTCCGCCATGATCGGACTGTACTCCTCGTTCGCCGGATAGATCCTGCACAAATCGCCGAGGGTTGCTTCCGGTCCTGCCGATTCGATTGTCAGACCTACTACGTTCTCAACCCGCCCTTTTTTCTTAAAAAAAGTTTCGTTCGTTATTTTGCTGTATTTGGAAAAATTAATCATTGGATTTTTCAAATGATAACACCCGCAATTTATTAGTCAGCCCTTGAAGCTGCGTATCAATACCACAATCAAAGATACCGCCGTCTGTCTCGATCAGACACGCGCCTTGATTCAGCGCAATGTCTTCCACAATCTCCACGATACCTTTTCCGGCGGTTGCGCCTTCCGTAAGCGCCTGTTTCTGCATATTGACATAAGGATAGTCATCCGCCGAAACATGAACAATAAAAGTCCTGCTGCTCTCCACCTGTCTCAATGTGGAATCAATCAGATGCACCAGGATATCTCTGTTATCTGCCAACTCAATGCCGAAAACGTAATTATAAACCTCAATAATCGTATCAATGAAACGCGGTTCCAATGTTTCAATCAGCTGGTCATATTCCGCTTCCAGCTTTCTCTTCTCATCCTCAAACGCCAGCTTGATATCATCCACCTCGGACATGCCCTTGTGAAAGCCGACATCATACCCCTGTTTGTTGCCATCTTCCACAGCCTGCCTGCGCTGCGTTTCAATCTCCTGTCTTGCCGTTTCCCACATCTCGTCTATCTGCGCCTGCGCATCGTCTAACATCGCCTGTGCCTGCGCCTTCACTTCCTCGAGATCCGGTCCCTGTGCGCCTCTGGACGCCTTAATGATACCGCCTGCGCCTTCCTCGCCCGTATCGGCAAGGAGCGCATCTATCTCTTCTCCTCCCAGACCGCTTACAAATTCCGCCTCGCCTTCCTCTGCATCATCATAAACCGCCTGCTCATTCGCCTTTGCCCGTCTGAGCGCCTCCAGTTCTTCGATACGGCGCTCCATACGGGAATTGCTGTCAATTACACATTTCTCATCGCTGGACACCACCACCCAGCTTGACTTATATAAATTCCTAGACAATGATCTCGTCACCTCCACCTCTGGAGATAACAATTTCTGCGGAGTCTTCCAGCTTTCTGATGATATTTACAATCTTCTGCTGTGCTTCCTCCACGTCCTTCATACGGACAGGACCCATAAATTCCATATCTTCCTTAATCATAACACCCAGACGTTTAGACAGGTTATTGAAAATCGCATTCTGTACTTCCTCATTAGAACCTTTCAGTGCAATCGCCAAATCGCCGTTGTCCACGTCACGCAGCACACGCTGGATTGCTCTGTCGTCCAGAAGCAGAATATCCTCGAATACGAACATCTTCTTTCTGATTTCGTCCGCCAGCTCCGGCTCTTCGATTTCCAATGTCTCCATAATATGTTTCTCTGTACCGCGGTCTACCGTATTTAAGATTTCCACGACAGCGTCCACACCGCCGATGATCGTGTAATCCTGATTGACCAGAGATGCAAGTTTTGATTCCAACACTTTCTCCACTTCCTTAATCACATCAGGACTTGTTCTGTCCATAACCGCAATACGCTTCGCCACATCAGCCTGCCTGTCGGGTGGCAGCGCTGAAAGAATAAGCGCCGATTGCGCCGCTGACAGATAGGATAAAATAAGCGCGATGGTCTGCGGATGCTCATCCTGAATAAAGTTCAGCAGCTGCGATGCATCCGTCTTTCTGACAAACTCAAACGGCTTTACCTGCAAGGATGCTGTCAACTTACCGATAACATCCATCGCTCTCTCAGCGCCGAAGGACTTCTCGAGAAGTTCTTTCGCGTAGTTGATACCGCCTTCCGCAATATACTGCTGCGCCAGACAAACCTGATAGAATTCACTGATAACCGCGTCTTTCATTTGAGGCGTAATATTTCTCGTATTGGCTATCTCCAACGTCAATTCTTCTACTTCTTCTTCTTTTAGATGCTTAAAAATAGCTGCCGATTTCTCCGGACCCAGAGCAATCAATAAAACTGCCGCTTTCTGAAGTCCGCCGGTAATTTTCTCTTCGGTCTTCGCCATTTATCTTACCCCCAGTCTTCATTCAACCAGTTGCGCAGCAGGTTTGCCGCCGCCTCCGGATTTTCTTCCACGAATTTATTAATCAGTCTCTTCTCTTCTGTCTCATTCTCTACCGAAAGGTCTGCAAGCTGGGTCTCGGGCGTAGATTGCAACAATGTCTCCACTGCCAGTTCTTCCTCTTCCTCCTCGTGCTTCTCGCCCTTCATGCTTCTGAGCACTACGAATGCAAGCAACGCCAGAATCACGACAATCAGCACAATCTGCATGATATCGGTTGCGGTAATATTTGAACCTTCCGCATCAAAGAAAATATTCTCGCTGTAAGCCACAAGAGAAATGCTTCCCGACGGGATACCGGTAGCATTCGCCACCGCCGTATAGAATTCTTCCTCTACTTCTATCCGGCTTCTTTCTGCATGCGCTAATTTATACTCTTCCCAAGTGACGCCATCCAGCTCGCCCTGCGTTCTCACATCCTCCTCGCGGATGATATTGTATTTGATCAGGGACGCCGCCAGTGACGACTGACTATAATCCACCAGCCCCGCCGGGGTCTTAGTCGTTGTAATCTCCTCGTCTGGAAGATAATCCGTAGACTGCTCCGACTGTGTGGAAGAAGAATTTCCGTTATCTTCCATCACATAGGTTGAATCATCATCATTGGAATCCGTACCCGGAATGCCGCCCACGTTGCTCGTATTCTCCGAATTGAAGATATCTTCGTGCGCCTTCATTCCTTCCGTACGCCCATCCGGTGCAGAATAACTGTGCGTCGTGCGCTCCATGGTCGAAAAATCAAGAATCAGATTTGTCGCCACTTCCACATTATCAAATTCCTTCGTGCCAAGCAGCACCTTGCGCACTTCATTGATAACCAGCTTCTCTGCTTCCGCTTTCACGGAAAGCTGTGCCGTGGCTGTGCCCGACACTGTATAATCGTCCTCTCCTGTAAAGAGCATATTGCCTTCCGTATCCATGATTACAATATGCTCCGTGGTCTTGTTTCCAATCGCAGTAGCGATCGCACGTCCAAGATATGCCGCGCTGTCCGCACTAAACTCATCCTTTAACTCTAAGACCACCATTGCCGATGACTCTTCCTCCGATGCCATCAGCGTACCGTCATTTTCCGGAATATTGAGCTTTACCTCGGCGCTCTTGACCGCTGAAAACTTCATCAGGAAGTCGTGCGCCAGTGATTTCTCCAGATATACTATATATTTCTTCTGCTTATCGGACTCGGTGGTAGAAAAACTTCCCTCCGTCACGTTCTCGATTCCATAGGTTGCCGCCTGAATGTTGTTTGCTCCCAAAAGCAGGTTCGCGTCAGACAGCTGTTCCTTGAGAATGCGGATTACAAGACCGTCATCGGAAACCTCGAAAGTCATGTTCTCCTCTTCTAACAGGTCTTTTACCTCCGCCGCCTCCTTGGTATTCTCGCACTCACGCAGCAATACATATTGAGGTTTTGTCAGCATGGAAACAATAAATACAATCGCAATAATCAAAACCGCCACGCCGGATACAATCAATGTCTTCTGTTTCGCCGTGAACCGATTCCACCACTCTAAGATTCGATTGCCTAATTCTTTCAATTTCTCTAACAATTTATCCACAGCAATTTACTCTCCTTCAGTCTTCCCTCATAAACTTATATCCCGACTTCATCCGGACACTAAACCTGCATCTGGATAAGTTCCTTATACGCGTCTAAAAGTTTGTCCCTGATAGCGACCGTATATTGCAGCGCTATAGATGCCTTCTGGAGAGCAATACTTAAATCATGCGTATTCTCGGTCTCACCGAGCGCCCACTTAATCTCTTCGTTCTCCGCATCCGACAAATAATTATTCGTCGTCGATAAATTGTCAATCGCAGTATGTAACAAACTGTCAAAGCCCTGATCGGCATATGCGTCAGGCTTATTCGTAGCCGCCGTCTTCGCCGCCTCTTTAATCGCGCCCGAAGATACGTTGTAAAGTTCCGTGATGTCTAAAGCCATCTTTCATTTCCTCCAAAACACAAGATATCTTAATTCATCAAAACCTATATTCTAAATCAGTTGTTCAACATATTAAGCCCTGTCGTGGCAATACTCTTGCTGGCGTTAAATGCCGTCGCATTCGCCTGATAAGCCCTGCTGGCATCTATCAGATTCGTCATCTCCGTAATCGTGCTGACATTCGGATACATAACATAACCGTTCTCGTCCGCATCCGGATGGGAAGGATCATAAACCATATTTCCTTCCGTCCATGTATCTTCATAGACACCCGATACTTTCACTCCGGTACCGGAATAGCGGTCCGTCGCCCTGTTTAATACCTGATGAAAAGGCGTCTGAGAATTCTTCTCTTCAAAAACCACTACTTTCCTGCGGTACGGAGTCCCATCCTCGGTACGCGTCGTATTGGCATTCGCCATGTTCTGCGCTATGATATCCATACGGTAGCGCTCTGCCGTCATGCCGCTTGCATTGATGTCAAAAGCAGTAAACATTCCCATACTCTTCTCTCCTTATAAAGTCTATTTCAAAACTGCCTGCAGATTCTTAAATTCCTGCTTCATGGACAGTTCCAACCCTTGGTATACAACCTGATTCTTGGCAAGATATACCCCTTCTGTGTCAGGATCCACATTATTGCCATCGATACGATATGAAAAACCGGAATAATCTGTATATGTAATAGGTTTCAGCCGGTTCATCTTCAAATTCGCCACCTTGGCATCCATACTCTGATATCTGGAATTTCTGAGCGCCTTGGCAAGCTGCACCTCAAAATTCACATCCTGTCTCTTATACCCCGGCGTATCGGCATTGGAAATATTGTTGGATATCGCATCATTGCGAAGCCACGCCGCATCCGCCGCTTTATCTAACACATTGACATAATCGAACACATTCGTATTTGCCAGCATACTCATAAACATAACCCTCCCACATTACTAGAATCCATATTCCATTATAAAGAAAATATGAAAAAAAACAAGGTTTTTCGATTCATTTTCACAAATTCCCATTTTTTTAACACGAACGAAACCTGCCTTGACAGCGTCCATGCACAAAAAAAGGATTTACCAACTATCCCTATGTCCAGTTCGTAAATCCCTTTACCTGTCCGTACCGTCTGCCTCTTACCCGGCTTCCCTGCCTGCAGACTTAACCGTTTATCTTAATATCTCCCTTGCTCCTTTAATTTCTCCACTTCATCGAAGACCACATCATTCAGCACCTTGATATATGTGCCCTTCATACCCGATGAACGTGACTCAATTACACCTGCGCTCTCGAACTTACGAAGCGCGTTGACAATCACGGAACGGGTGATTCCAACCTTGTCGGCAATCTTGCTTGCCACCAGAATCCCTTCCATGCCGCCCAGCTCATCAAAAATATGTGTGATTGCCTCCATCTCCGAGAAAGATAATGTGCTGATGGCGGATTTCACAACCGCAACCTTTCGGTTCTCCTCCGCACTCTCCTCACTCACCGCACGGAGCATCTCAAGACCGACTACCGTGGTTCCGTACTCGCATAAAATAATGTCGTCGATGTCGTACTGTTCGTTACACTTATAGAGAAACAGCGTGCCGAGCCGCTCTCCCGATATCTCAATCGGCGCAATCACCGCCTGAAACTTCTTCGTATCCGTGCTCTCGAAGCCCAGTGTCTCCAGATTGACATTCTCCTTGGTAGAAAGTACCGCAAGAAGTCTCTCATTTAACATCGGGTCGATAAAACCGCCTACATGGTCTACAATCAGCTCCGTGATTGACTCTACCGAATCCACGTCTCCTATCCCCAGTACCTTGCCCTTTCTGCTGATGACAAGCACATTGGAAATCAAAATGTCTTTCAGTACATCACAGATATCATTAAATACTACCTTACCGGAATTGTTGTTATGCAAAAGTTTCCCGATTTTTCTTGTTTTGTCCAACAACTGAACGCTACTCATGAACAATGCTCCTTATACAGGCTGTTGTGAATATTTCAAAAAGTTACACAATTCTATATAAAATGATTTTATCACAACATTTCAGCATTTTCAAATCATTTTCGATACATTTTATTCAGTTTGTTCACAATTTATGTCTATTGTATATAATTTTCTGACTATGGCATTTTCTATGCCTCAGCTTCCACCTTCGGGGCATCCTTAATAAAACCGCATGTTTCATCGGAACATACGAGTTTGTTGCCCTTCTGAAGCATAATGGAACCACACCTGTCGCATTTATCCGCTACCGGCTTCTGCCATACCATAAAGTCGCACTCCGGATTATCAATACATCCGTAATATTTCCTGCCCTTTTTGGTCTTTTTCAACACAATATCTTTGCCGCACTTCGGACATTCCACCCCGATTTTTTCAAAATAAGGCTTTGTATTACGGCACTCCGGGAACCCCGGACATGCAAGGAATCTGCCGTGGGGACCGTATTTGATGACCATCTGTCTGCCACACAAATCGCAGACCTCATCCGAAAGCTCATCTGCAATCTCAACCTCGTCAAGCTCCTTCTGTGCCTTCTCTACCGCTTCCTCCAAATCCGGATAGAAATTCTCCATCACGGTCTTCCATTTCACATTTCCCTCTTCCACACCGTCAAGCAACGCTTCCATCGTCGCCGTAAAATTCACATCCACAATCGAAGGAAATGCCTCTTTCATCATGTTGTTGACTACTTCGCCAAGCTCTGTCACATATAGATTCTTGTTCTCTTTGACAATATAGCGTCTGGCGAGAATCGTCGTAATCGTAGGCGCATAGGTACTCGGACGCCCGATTCCAAGCTCCTCCATCGCCCGCACGAGGGATGCCTCCGTATAGTGCGGCGCCGGCTGGGTAAAATGCTGTTTCTCTTCCAGCCCCAGCAATGATAATTTCGTATCACGCGTTATCCCTTTCATGAGGGTATTGTTTTCTTCCTTTTCATCATCCTCCGTGTACACGCTCATGAAGCCGTCGAACTTCACCTTGGAAGCTGCCACCGTAAAACGCTGCCCGGCGGCATCGATCTTCACCGACGTCGTCTCATACACGGCGGACGCCATGCGGCTTGCCACGAATCTCTTCCAAATGAGCTGGTAAAGTCTGAACTGGTCTCTGGAAAGCGATTCCTTCATTTCAATCGGCGTCCTGCCAATATCGGTGGGACGGATTGCTTCATGGGCATCCTGAATCTTCTGCTTGCTCGCGCGCTCCTGTTCCGTACCCGTGGCATATTCCACGCCGTAATTCTCCGAAATATATCCTCTGGCTGCCTTCTCCGCCTCCTCGGATACACGGGTCGAATCCGTACGCAGATAGGTGATGATACCAACCGTGCCGTTACCCTTGATGTCAATGCCTTCATATAACTGCTGCGCCAGACGCATGGTTTTCTGCGTCGAGAAATTCAGTACCTTGCTCGCCTCCTGCTGTAAGGTTGAGGTAGTAAACGGAAGCGGCGCTTTCTTCACCCGCTCTCCATTTTTCACGGAAGATACCTCATACTGCGCTTGGTCTAATATTTTTCTGATTTCTTCCAGTTCTTCCTTGGAAGAGATTGTCTTTTTCTCATCCACCGTCCCGTAGTACTTTGCCATGAGCGGCTTTTTTTCTCCTGCGACAGCAAAAGAAGCGTCTAACGTCCAATACTCTTCCGGAATAAAAGCATTGATTTCGTCTTCTCTGTCACAGATAATACGCAGTGCTACGGACTGCACCCTTCCCGCACTCAGACCTCTCTTAACTTTTGCCCATAATACCGGTGATATCTTGTACCCCACCATACGGTCCAGACAGCGCCTTGCCTGCTGTGCATCCACCAAATCCATGTTAATCTCTCTGGCATGTTTCAGAGATTCCTTGACCGCCGTCTTGGTGATTTCATTAAATGTAATACGGTATACTTTCTTGTTCTCCAGTTTAAGCGCCGCGAGCAGGTGCCACGAAATCGCTTCCCCCTCACGGTCCGGGTCAGTTGCGAGATATACTTTATCCGCTTTCTTTACTTCTTTGCGCAGGTTTGCCAAGATATCGCCCTTACCTCTGATGGTAATGTACTTCGGCTCAAAATCATGTTCTACGTCAATACCGAGCACGCTGCGCGGCAAATCACGCACATGTCCGTTACTGGCGGCAACCTCATAGTTTGCGCCCAAGAATTTCTTGATCGTCTTCACCTTCGCCGGTGATTCCACGATTACCAAATATTTTGCCATAGCCTATTCCCCTGTTTCTCTAATCGCTTATTCAACGTGAACCACTATACACTAATTTTTTTATGCTGGCAAGAGGGAAAAAATTAAAAATATATAAATAGGTAGTAATTCAAGCTTTCTGTGCCAATCAGTTAATTCACCCGGACGCGCCTGCCGGGATTGGCTTGAATAATATGGAATTGAAAAAATTTTTACAGAAACCGGCGTATGAAATAAGGACGAAAAGAGCCTCCGACTGTAAATCAGAGGCTCTTTCTACTTATTATATAGTATCTGTATTCTCGATTGCAGGATGCTCCTTTACTCTAGCAGGAACAGCCTTGCGCGGTTCAAGGATACTGTCCCGAATCCTTCCATCTCGTATAGCTTACCTGTTCTGGTAAACTCGGACTCAACGAGGACAAAGATTCCTGCATCATTGGTCTTATCATCCGTAAGTGTTCTGAGCGAAACCACCGGCGCCTTAATCTGGTATACCTTGCCCGGAACAAGTCCCACCGAATCCGGATTCTGCGGGTCATTGCCCGTCACCGGCACAAGCTTATTGTCCGTGACCGTCCAGATGTCCGAACTAAACGGCGTCGCCATAACGGTTCTGTCTCCGATGACAAATTCCTGCGTGCCTGCGGGGTCTTCATAGAAGAAGCTGACCTTCACATCCTTATTTGCACCGATATTGCTGTCAGCGAACTTGAAATATACATCTACGGTATTATCCAAGATTCCCTTACTCTCATCGTCCGCCGTATCGCGCCACTCTTGATCGAACGGAACCGCGATGCTCTTCATCGGCGCAGAGTTCTGCGCAAAACCGGACACAATAGAAACATCCGAACCATGTACACCCGCACTGTATGCCGCCATCAGCGCATTGACAAAGAACTTACATTCATCCGCTCCCATTGCCATCGCCGGCAGCTCCCCTTCTCCGAATATATACGGATATTCCGACTGCGCCAGATAAACCACATTGCCCTTACTGTAACAATAATAGTTGTTGCGCGCATCCTTCGGCGAGATACCGTACGCCGTCCCCATATTTCCTCCAAAGGTAAGCCATGCCGTCACATAAGCTTCCGTCTTCTCACTCTTTAAATTGTTCCCAAAATCCAACAGATGCTCGGAAGCGCGCAGCCCGGTTCCGGACTCCTCCATCTTCTCTGCAAAAGCGAAAGAATCTCCCGCCATTTCAAACGGATAGTAAAGGATGCTTCCCTCATTAATCTTATCCGCTCTCCAGCCCGCACGTCCCTCACCATACATACCAGAATTTAAGCCCGCATATCTGTGGTACTGGTTTGCCGCTCCCAAACTGACATAAGTTCTGCCGGAAGACCAGCCGAGAGCCTCTACCGCAAGACCAGCCGTATTGTCACCCTTATTCTGATTGCATACAAGCAGGCTCCTGCCTTCACTGATGTAATTGGCAATTGCTACACTATCCACGCTAACTTTGCTATCCACAGTCAGCACGACAACATCCCACAGATTCAGATACTTCGGGTTCTTAGTCAGGTTTGCAGATAATTCTTCCGGCGTCACTGTCTCAAACTCAAAGGCAAGATTGGAATTAGCCTCCGCGTCTTTTAACAGACTCGCCAGTACGGAATCATTCTTTTTCTTGTACATTGCTTCCAAGTCGATAAAGAAATTACCTTTGCTCGTGGTCACCTGCAGCACGCGGATTTCTTCCTCATACGCGCTGACCAGCTCAAAATAACCCTGCACACTGGAACGCCTGTAGGAATTTCCCGAATCCGCCACTTCCAGCTTCCAAGGGATGACGCCCGGTCCCATGCCATTAATCGTAACGTCAATGACATTGCCTTCATTGACATAGGCGCCAAATTCCTCGCCAAGTTCCTCTTCCTCAGAGAAAATACCGTCATAGTTCATGTCCGCATACAGGTGCATCGTCGTATTGCCGTAATAATCTTCGCCCCTGTTATTTTTCACCCGAAAAGCAATCCTGCCGTGGTATTCCTCATTTTCATCCAAAACAAGCCGCTGCACCACGCCCGGCGCCTGACCCGCTTCAGAGTTATTGTCAGCATCTTCGTCCACCAGTTCAATCCTCGGCTTGGATGTCCGCATCCTAGCCATGAATCCGGCATTCGCCATCGTATCCGCTACCGTGAAAATACTGTCCTTATATTCTTCTCCCGAAACCGCCGCCGAAAGGAACCTGTACATCACCGTATCCCCGGCAATATACTTCGTATTGATTGTCTCCTCAGACGCGCCACGGGCTGTCCCGTCCGTGAAAAAGTCGTTTTCCACAACGATAGGGTATCCCGCACGAAGGTATTCCAGTAAATCCGTCATCTTCTGCGGCGTAATATCGTTGCTGTCATAACGGCTGTCGCCTGTTATATCGCCCAGATGATATACTTTTCCATCCAGCGACGCATCATTGTAAACAGCTCTTCTCGGACGCTTGTCGCCAAGATTTAAGTTCTGTCCGTCAAGACCGATGAATATCATGTCGTAAACGCCGTTCACATCCTCCCACTCACCGTTAAATTCCACGACGGATTTCACATCTGTGTTAATCCCGAACTGATTCTTACTGTTCAGAATCTGCTTAGCCGTCTTCATTGCCTCCGTCTTCCAGACAAGCTTTGTATTTCCTTTGCTGTCCTGCTCCGTATATAAATCGGACTTCACGCCGCCGGAGGTCAGGTCGATATTCGCTGTAGGCTGCAATTCCAGAATCGTCAAGTCATCAAACTCTCCCATGATACCCACGGAAAAATTAATGATATACTGGATTGCCCTTGCCTTGCTGACTGCCGGATAAATCCTGTCCTCTTCCGCCAAGGTGGTGTTCTCCGCCTCGATTGCGGCAATTACGTCCCCGAATCCGGCATTCGTCTTAAACTCGTCAAAAAATGTTGCAAAATCTTCACTGACAAGCAGTTCATCATTAATAACGTATATGTTTTGGTTTACATAATTATATCCATTGTCTGTTTTATCCGGAAATTCCGTATTGATACCGCCATCCGTTACATTCCCGACGTTCATCTGCAGGTTTGCAATCAGATTCATTCCATCATTCATGGCATCATAGAATCCGGCTAAATCGCGCTTTAACAATGCCTTTGCCAGTAACTGGTAATTCGTTCCAGCGTATTTATCGACGTCCGTCTCTTCCACGATTGCATAATCCACGATTACCGGCGTCAAATCGTCCGCCGCCCGCTCTAAGATTGCACCGACTATTCCCGCACCCATATCGTTGATATCTTCAAGCGCCGAACCTTCTTCGCCGCGCTGGATATATCTGACCATTAACGACGGATTAAGGAACATATTCTGTCCGCTTTCCAGATAGATTAAATCCGCCGCTTCCACCATTTCCGGCGTCACTTCATCGGCTCTCACTGTCTGCACTTCAATCTGAAAAGCGCTGTTGGCATTGTCACCGCCTGTAAGTGAACTGAAGACATACTGTCTCAGCCAGTCATTTGTGCCCTGACATTTGAAATATAACGGCGCATTGTAGACGCCGATTAAGCCATCAGCCGCATTTCCTGTCTCCGTCAGCTTGTAATCGCCTAATCCGGAACCGACGTAGATATATTTGTTGGCGTCCTCCGGATTTTCTTCCTGTGAATCAGCCATAAGCATGATTCCATCATTGGCTCCATACATATCAACTCCAAAGCCGTCGCCCGACAGCATGGCTGCGAGCTGTTCGGCTGGGATTGTATCGAAGCCGTCTATTATGTAGAACGGTGACTGCTCTACAACTGGCTCAACTGGTGGAGTTTCTTGTGAGTCGTTTGGGGTCTGTGTTGTGTTGTCTGAAGTTGTTCCTGTTGAGCCTTCCGATGTTGTCGGCGGTGGTGTCTCCGTTGAACCTTCCGATGTTGTCGGCGGTGGTGTTTCTGTTGAGCCTTCCGATATTGTCGGCGGTGTCTCTGTTGAATCTGTCGATGTTGTCGGCGGTGTCTCTGTTGAGCCTTCCGATGTTGTCTGGTTCTGTTCACCTCCCGACGGAGTTGTTGGCTCTGATGGTGTTATCGGCAAGGTCTCCGCCGGACCATCTCCCTCCACTAATCTGCGCCAGCCTCCAGTCAGAACTATGTTTCTGCCGTCCAGTATAGGTGATGAAGAATTTATTACAGCGATAGTATTCTGCGGTTCCGTTGGCTCTGCCGTCTCCGCTGGATTTATTGGTTCTATCGGCTCCGCTGGCTCTGTCGGCTCCGTTGGATTTATTGGTTCTATCGGTTCCGTTGGCTCTGCCGGCTCCGTTGGATTTATTGGTTCTATCGGCTCTGTTGGATTTATTGGTTCTACCGGTTCCGGCTCTACCGTTACCGGCGGCGTCTCCACCTGTACCGGTGGTACTGTCTCTTCCGGTTTCGACTCACCACTACTCCAATTAAATCCTTCAACTCCACTTGCTATACCTACCGGTGCATATGTTCCAGTGTCCGCACTATATTTATAAACATAGGTCTCCGCTGAACACTCCGGTCGTCCATCTTCGCCGACCATAATCTGCCTCACCCTATCGACATTGGGTATCCATGCCGGAACATCATTTGGCAGAAACTTTTCTATATACACATCAAGCGAAACCGGATACCAATGCGTCGGTTCATTCTCATCCCCTTCATATAAAATATATACAAATTGTGTCGATAACCCCGATGTATTCAAGCCAACTTTTTTGGTTCCATCATAAGAAACATAATCATATCCCGTTTTGTCAGCACCCGGTGTCCATGGTTCTACCGTGCCATAGAAAACCCCTTCGGACATCTGTGCCTTATTGAGTGATGAAATATTCACCGTACCATCATCATTAATGGACGGATTCTGATTCTCAAACAGTAACTTCCAGCCGCCTGCTTCCGAAATATTATTGACTCCACCATAGGCTTCTACATATTGGATGCCCGGAAAATTAGGCGCCCACGCCGACTCCGGAATCAATTTATTAATCAAGTCTTCCCGGCTTTCATAGTGTCTGAACACCGGATTGCCTCTAAGCGCCCTCTCTAAGTCATCCGCAAA
>CANOEC010000062.1 GCA_947564735.1 uncultured Lachnospiraceae bacterium
CGGAGGGGAGGGCTGTGGGTTGGGTTTGAAGATTTGAAAATATTAGTAGGTCAGATGTCAGGAACTGGTACAGTAACCAGAGTAAATAGTGTGGGTTGATTTATAATAGCATTGAAATATATTGTTTAAAATGTTACGCTTATAAGCATAAGACAGAATTTGAAATTTGAGGTGTTATCATGGCAAAAAAGGAATCAAAGACGTATAATCATTATGTTCCGCAATTTTATCTAAGAAATTTTTCAGGAAATAATAGTATTGGGGTATACAATTTTGCTGACAGGAGATTTACAGATGAGGATTCCATTAAAAGTGTAGCAGGAAGGAATTTTTTATATGGAAAAGATGACAAGCTGGAAAATTGGTTTCGGAATCTTGAAAGCAAGTGGGCGCCGATTATTAAGAGTATGTTAGAATCTGAGATGTTACCAGTGGATTCTATAGAATTCACATATCTGTTAATGTTTGTATATTTAAGTGATGTAAGAACTGCTGAAAAGGCAGATGATTATAAGAAATCTACATTGGAAGAAGCAAAAAGAATTGTAACGATGGTATCAGCACAGGATGATACTGAACTTACAGATGACGAGATAGAAAGTCTGGATGTTACGATTGACAGACCGAATCTTTCTTACATTGAAGGAATGAAAGATTTGATTAGAATAATGTCTGACTTGTGTCCTTTGCTAATTATAAACGAAAGTGAAGTAGGCTTTTTGTCTTCTGATAATCCGGTTGCAAAATATAATCAATGGTTTATGGAAAGGAATTATAAACATCCATATGGTTTTGGTCATATGGGTTTTCAATGTTTTATTCCACTTTCTCCAAGGATATGCTTTTGTCTTTATGATGAAACCGTGTATAAAAATCAATTTACTAAGAAAAGCAGGGTACGCCTTTATGATGTTTCCAATGTGGAAGAATTAAATAAGTTGTTTATTCAAAATGCTTACAAAGAAATATATTATGAAAAAGATTCCAGAGACTGGTTGGATAAAAATGTGAAAATAAAAAAAGAGTATGAAAAGGATGAGTGGATTATGGGAAGTCCACAATATGGATATTTACAAAAAGTATCAAACCGTTGTGTGTTTGATTATTTTAAGATATCTATTTTTAAAACTGTTTCATTTTTTAAGACGGCACCACTGCCATATGATGAAGCAGGACCGCTAAGAGAAAGTGCATATAGAATACTAATGAAAAATAGTGATAAATAAATTATATTATTCAGTAAGATGATTAAAGGCGATAGAACCCATCCGTTCCATCGCTCTTTTTTTGCCCAAAATCATCCCGAAAGGAGTAACAAGCCTATGCCAGACACCTCAAACCGCAAAGAGCCAAAACGAAAGTTTGCCCTCTGGATCAGAGAGTCCACCCTAGATAAAGTCCGAAAAATATACAAATCCGACAACTGTTCCTCCCAGAGTGAATTTATCGAAAAGGCAATCCTGTTTTACACCGGCTACCTTTCCGCAGAAGAAAACAAATCCTATCTCTCTAGTATCGTGACTTCCACCCTCAAGGGAATCGTAGCCGAGAGTGACAACCGCCAGAACCGTATGCTCTTTAAACTCTCGGTGGAGATGGCAATGATGATGAACGTGGTCGCATCTATGCAGGACATTGACAAAGTTTCGCTGGAACGGCTGCGGGGAGAATGCGTGAAAGAAGTCAAGCGGCTTAACGGTTCCTTCTCCTTTGAGGATGCCGTAGACTGGCAGAAAGGATAAATGTCCACAGGCAAAATGTAAGAGACGGAGGTGTCAGCCTAAAAAATAAGCTCGATAGCTTATTTTTTAGACCACTATTTGTGGTGGAGCGTCACAAATAGTATTGCTGCACAGGGCAAAAACAACTTTGTTGCTTTTTGCTCGTGCTTCCGAAGAACAGCATAGCTGTTCATTGCTAACGCTTCGGAATGGAGGAAAAAGTGGCAAAACTGGTAACCAAATTCAAATATCTGAATCCCAGCCGGGATACAAACATCGGTGGATACGTCCGCTACATTGCCACCCGTGAGGGAGTGGAAAAGATTGACGATACCAAACGGTTATCTCCGGCAACGAAAAAACAGCAGCAGTTCATTGAAAAAATCCTGCGGGATTTTCCGGACACAAAAGAGATGTTAGAGTACGAAGATTATGAAAAAGACAGAACCATCGGAAATGCCTCCGAGTTTATTACCCGTGCGTTGGAGGACAATACCCATGCCGTTATGAACACAAAAACCTATGCGGACTACATTGCCACCAGACCGGGAGCCGAGCAGTTCGGTACACATGGGCTCTTTACTGATGACGGAGTGGAAGTAAAGTTAAACGAAGTATCGCAGGAACTGAATCTCCACGGAGGAAATGTCTGGACGGCAATCGTGTCACTGCGGCGGGAGGATGCCGAGCGGCTCGGCTTCAACACGGGCATCCGCTGGCGGGATATGCTGCGGACGCAGACGCAGGCGTTGGCTTCCAATCTGAAAATACCGATGGAAAACCTCCGGTGGTATGCAGCCTTCCACAACGAGAGCCATCATCCCCACGTCCATCTGCTGGCGTACTCCGTCATCGAAAACGAAGGTTACCTCACCAAGCAAGGGGTTCACAACCTGCGTTCTTCCTTTGCAAAAGATATCTTTGCCCAAGACCTGCTCTGCACTTACGAAAAGCAAACCGGGCATCGTGACGGGCTACGAAAGAAAAGCCGGGAAATCCTGCAGGAGATTATCGGAAAAATCAACACAGGCATTTACGATAACCCCACGATGGAACGGCAGCTTATAAAACTCGCAGGCCGGCTCTCCCAGACAGGCGGGAAAAAAGTATACGGCTATCTGAAAGCCGACGTCAAAGCTATCGTGGATTCCATTGTGGAAGAACTGGCAGGGGATGAGCGGATTGCCGTCCTATATGATTTATGGTATGAGCAACGGGAGGAAGTGCTGCGTACCTACACGCAGGAAATGCCGAAACGGATTCCGTTGTCTCAGAACAAAGAATTTAAATCCATCAAAAATGCTGTGATTCAGGAGGCAATGAATCTCGCTGCAGACAAAGAAATTCCGGAAGAACTGGAGGAAACCGAAGCTGAAAAAATGGTAGAGGATGAGATGCCGCAGGGGGAAAGCGAAAGATTCTGCCCGGAAAATGAACCGACCGAGCCAGAGATGCAGGAAGATGGCAGCGAAGATAACAATGAGGACAGCAAGGGAGAGACCAGCCGGACACATTCCTTTTATCGCCGGAAAAAAACTGTAAAAGGAAACACATGGTGGAGCAGTGCATACAAGCAGGCAAAGCTCTGCCTTTACGGGACAAAAGATTGTAAGCCGGATTTCGGGCAGGCATTGTCTCTCATGCAGAAAGAAGCAGAGCGGGGGAACGGCTTTGCTATGCACGACTTTGGAAAAATGATGTTATCCGGTCTTGGCTGTGAGCCAGACGAAGAAACCGCTCATGAATGGTTTCAGAAGGCATATGCCGCCTTTTGTGCCAAAGAAAAGACAGCAAAAAATGCGGACTATTTTCAATACCGCATCGGCAAACTCTATTCCTTTGGCTATGGTGTGGAACAGGATGATGGAAAGGCAGCACAGTGGTATGAAAAAGCAGGCAATAATCCCTTTGCCTTCTACTCGCTGGGAGTCTTGTACCGCAGGGGGCAGGGTGTGGAGCAGGATGCGGAGAAAGCTTTTGCCCTTTTTATGAAAGCGGCCACCCATTCCACAAAGCCAAATACCTATGCCCAGTATGAATTAGGAAAAATGTATCAGGAAGGCATTGGAACCGCCGCCAGTCCAAGTGACGCAGAGAAATGGTACCGGAAAGCCTATCAGGGATTCCTTGCGATGGAACAGCGTATGGCAGATGACAAGCTCTGTTACCGGCTGGGGCAGATGAACCTTACCGGGACAGGAACAGAAGCCAGCCTGCAAAAAGCAGAGAAATACTTTGAAAAAGCGGCAGCACTGGACAATCCCGATGCCATGTTTGGATTGGGAAAGCTATATCTCAATTCGGCATATGAAAGGTATGACGTGGCGAAAGCAGTAGATTTTCTTTTGAAAGCGGCAAAAGGCGGGCATAGTCAGGCACAGTATCACTTGGGAAAGCTGTTTTTGACAGGAGAAGTTGTTACAAGGAACACAGAGTATGCCCTGCGGTGGCTGGAGAAATCTGTGGCACAGGAAAATCCCTATGCACAGTACCTGCTGGGGAAAACATTGCTCTATGGAAATGAGGATATATCCCCGGACAGCAGAAGGGGCGTGGAACTGTTAGAACAATCCATCAGCCAGCAAAACAGCATGGCAGCGTATGCACTCGGCAAGGCATATCTGGAGGGAACAGCAGTACGGCAGGACATTGATAGAGCAATTGACTTACTGACAACGGCTGCAAAACAGAACAATCCGTATGCCGGGTATGTTCTTGGAAAACTGTATTACAAAGGGGAAACCGTTCCCCAAGGTGTGGAAAAGGCATTATATTATCTGGAGCAGTCAGCCGGGCAGGAAAATGAATCTGCTGCCTATCTGGCAGGAAAGATTTATCTGACGGAGGACGGGGTAAAAGATAGCGGGAAAGCCATCTGCCATCTAGAATCGGCATGGAAGAAAGGAAACCACTATGCCGGATACCAGCTTGGAAAACTGTATCTTTATGGGCGGGAGGTAGAGGCGGATCAGGAAAAAGCCATTGCTTATCTGGCTGCTTCCGCTGAGATGGGGAACCAGTATGCCGCACAACTGCTCCACAGCATCCGCAGCAATCGGAACTGGTCAGCCGCTACTGGGACGCTCCGTCTCCTGCACCACATCAGCCGAATTTTGCAGAACCGCATTGCCGATGAGCGGAAAGGAAGGGAAGGGGGAATTGACCGGAAGTTAAAACGGAAGATAGATGAGAAAAAGCAGGCACATGGTCTGCGACAGGAATAAAGTAGTTGATAAACAGGGTGTTCTGTGGTACGATTGTACTATAAAAATTTAAGGGAAAGCAGGTAGAAGAACCTTTTGGGAAAGAGAAAAACCGTAGAACAAAAACACGAGGAAATGTTGCAGCGAATCAGGGGATTCCGTCTGTTGGATGACGATTTCATGACGAAGTGTTTTGAGGAAAATAAGGAAGCGACCGAACTGGTACTCCGCATTGTGTTAGAGAAAACAGACATTCAGGTCGAGAACGTCATCACGCAGTACAGCATGAAAAATATAAAGGGAAGGTCCGTCCGGCTTGACATTTATGCCACCGATTCGCAGGGGAGAAAGTACAACATCGAGATACAGCGTGCCGGGAAAGGCGCCGGAGCCAAGCGGGCAAGATATAACAGCAGCCTGATTGACAGCGACATTCTGCCCGTTGGTGTGGAAGTAGAGAATCTGGCAGAGACGTATGTTATTTTTATAACGGAAACCGATGTCATCGGAAAAAATAAGCCGATTTACCATATCGACCGTTATATCCGGGAAGCCGGAGAATTTTTTGACGATGGTTCCCATATAATATATGTGAATGCATCCTTTCAGGATAACACAGAACTGGGGAAGTTGATGCACGATTTTTCATGCACCAATCCGGCAGATATGAATTATCCCGTGCTTGCGGATACCGCAAGATACTATAAAGAAGATAAGGAGGGAATATCCACGATGTGTAAAGCAATGGAAGATATGATAACAGACGAAAAAAAGGAAATTGCATTAAGGATGATTGAAAAAGGCAAACTGCCTTTGGAAGAAATTGCAGAGTATTCCGACTTGTCATTGGAGGAAGTACAAAAACTGGCGGATGAAGAACTGCAGCCGGTATAAGCCTGTTACAATTATTTAAATAAATAAGGCAGTAATTCTTAAAAAGGATTGCTGCTTTTTTGTATGTAGAAAATCATGTGAACAATCTGAAAGGGGGAATCGAACTATGTCATCTTACATCCATTTCACGGAAGAAGAAAAAGAGCAGGCGAGGAACACGGACCTTGCCGCCCTCTTAAAAAGGCGGGGAGAAACACTGAAACGTGCAGGTTCGGAATACGAGTGGCAGTCCGGCAGCGGAAAAGTTACCATCCGTGGCAGCCTCTGGTATCACCAGTACGAGAGGGAGGGTGGCGATGCCATCGGATTCGTCCAGCGGTATGGCAACCTTACTTTTGCTGAAGCGGTCGCCAGCCTGCTGTCGGAACAGGGCATTGCCATCACAGGACAGCAGGGCAGGGAAAGGCAGAAAGAAAAAAAGTCCTTTGCCCTCCCTAAAGCCAGTGCCGATATGCGGCGGATGTATGCCTATTTATTAAAGGAACGCTTCCTCGATCGGGAGATTGTAAATGCCTTTGTGAAAGAAAACCTGCTCTATGAGGAAAGCGAATACCACAATGCCGTATTTGTGGGCAGGGATGAACAGGGCATCCCCCGGCATGCCCATAAGCGGGGAACGTACTCCGGGAGCAGCTACAAGGGAAACGTGGAGGGCAGCAATCCCGATTACAGTTTCCACTATATCGGCACAGGCAGTAAGCTGTATGTTTTCGAGGCACCCATTGATTTATTGTCTTATCTGTTCATTCATAAAGAAAACTGGCAGGAAAACAGCTACGTGGCACTCTGCTCGGTGGCAGTGCAGGCGGTCGTCCATCTCCTAAAAAACAATCCCCAACTCGATACCGTAGTGACCTGCCTCGACCATGACAAGGCGGGCATTGAGGGGAATTACCGGGTGGCTGAGGCAGTCCGGACGCTGGGGGAGATGTACACTGTAAAAAGAAAATCCCCGCCTTACAAAGACTGGAATGAGAGCCTCAAGGCAGGACATGGCATCCCGCCCATCCCGGCGGCGGAACATCCCGGACAGGTGCGGATGAAAGAAAAATGCCTTGCACTGGCAGGCGAGTATGCCGGAAAACGGTGTCCGAAGGAACCGCTGGAAGAACTGCAGCAACATTTTAACCGGCTCAAACAGCAGGCAGCATACAAAATAATAGATACGAAGCAGTCCTATGAAATGGCAGGGGTTGCTTTTTTATTTGCCATAAAACAACTCGCCGCAATGGAAAAGCAGGTGACCGCAGATGAGATGGCATCCCGTCTCTTTGCCCTGTACCAGCCGCACCATGATAATACCGGCATTCCGTCCCGCATGGCACAGATCGGGGAAACGCTACAGGAGTTAAAACAGGCAGTGGATAACAATGAGATATTGCCGGAATCCGGTCAGGAAAAAATCATCCGGAAAACCATGTCCCTTGCGGTGGACTGTCTGCGGCTGTCCTTCGTTTATGCAAATCTCAGCCAGCGTCCGCCGGGACAGAACCAAAACAGCGAAAGGAGGGAATCCCCATGTCCGGTATTACAGCAGTGATCGTGGCAGGCTCCGTTATGTTTGCCCTGCTTGGCAGCATTACCGTCCTCGCCAACATGTACAGCCTCAACCGCATCAAATCCCGCACCGTGGGGGACGGACAGCACGGAACGGCAAGGTGGGCAGGCAAGTCCGAGATAAAAAGAACCTACCAGCATATCCCCTTTCCCCCGGAGCGGTGGCGGAAGCAGGTGCAGGAAAACCACCCTGCCACAATGCCAAACGGAAAACAATTGCCGCAGGGCATCGTAGTGGGATGTACCGGGGGAAAGAAAAACACCACCGCCATGATTGACACCGGGGATGTCCATGCACTGATGATCGGGGCAGCAGGCGTAGGAAAGACCGCTTACTGGCTCTATCCTTGCATTGAGTATGCCTGTGCCAGCGGGATGAGTTTTCTCTCCACCGATACAAAAGGCGACGTCATGCGGAACTACGGCACGATTGCAAAGGAGTATTATGGCTATAACGTGTCGGTCATCGACCTACGGAACCCCACCCGCTCCAACGGCAATAACCTGCTGAACCTCGTCAACAAATATATGGATTTATTCAAAGAGAATCCCCATGAGTTGGTCTACAAGGCAAAAGCAGAAAAATATGCCAAGATTATCTCCAAGACCATCATCCTGTCGGGGATGGATGCGGCAAGCCTCGGACAGAACGCCTACTTTTATGACGCTGCGGAAGGGCTGCTGACCGCCACCATCCTGCTGGTGGCAGAATTCTGCGAGGCAAAGAAACGGCATATCGTGTCAGTATTTAAAATCATTCAGGAACTGCTTGCCCCCTCGCAGAAAAAAGGCAAAAACCAGTTCCAGCAGATGATGGAGCTGCTCCCCGATGATCACAAGGCAAAATGGTTTGCCGGAGCTGCCTTAAATACTGCCGAACAGAGCATGGCAAGCGTTATGAGTACCGCCCTGTCCCGGTTAAATGCCTTTCTGGACTCCGAGCTGGAACAGCTTTTGTGCTTTGACACGGAAATCGATGCGGAGAAGTTCTGCCGGGAAAAATGTGCCGTGTTTCTTATCATGCCGGAGGAAAACCCTAACACCTTCTTTATGATTTCGCTGATTATCCAGCAGCTATACCGGGAAATCCTCTCCGTGGCAGATGAAATGGGAGGAAAGCTGGAAAATCGCTGTGTCTTTTTCTGTGATGAATACGGAACACTTCCCAAGATCGAATCCGCAGAGATGATGTTCTCGGCATCCCGTTCCAGGCGGCTGCAGATCGTCCCCGTGATACAATCGTTTGCACAGTTGGAAAAGAATTACGGGAAAGAGGGGGCAGAAATCATCATCGACAATACCCAGCTCACCATCTTCGGGGGATTCGCACCCAACTCATCCTCGGCAGACGTGCTCTCAAAGGCATTGGGCAGCCGTACCGTCATGTCCGGCTCCGTCAGCCGGGGGAAGAACGACCCCTCGCAGTCTTTACAAATGATAGAACGTCCGTTGATGACGCCGGATGAATTAAAAAGCATGCCGAAAGGACAGTTTGTCGTGATGAAAACCGGAGCCTATCCCATGAAAGTGCGGTTAAAGCTGTTTTTTAAGTGGGGGATCACATTTCACGAAGAATACAGCGTGGAAGAAAAGGGAAACCGCAAAGTGGCATACGCAGAAAAGCAGGAAATCATGGACGGCATCATTCAGAAATACCATCCCGACTGGATGGCCTGTGGGGATATCCAGTCAAATGCCCTGCCTGTAGGCGGGCAGAACCGGACTCCGGCAGGCAGGGGAGAGAGGCACCAGCAGACAGGAAAATCAAAGGGAGGTATGTTGCGGACTGCACCGAGGAATGGTTCCGGAAAACCAGCAGGAGGGGAGGTGGAGGAAGATATGGAAGGTACGGAGGGGAGATGGTAAAGGATGCCTGAAGGAAGGGGGAGCGGTTCCCCAGAAGAAACCGTTCCCGGAAGGGAGGAAGTGCATGGGAAAACTGGATTTTCTCTACCGGATGGAGCTGCCGCACCGTGCCGTGGCAGTGTATATTTATTTAGCTGACCGGGCGAATCAGGAGGGGCAGTGCTGGCCGGCTGTCCCGACGATTGCCCGTGAGATTAAACTGTCCGAGGCTACGGTAAGGCGTGCCATCCGGGATTTGCGGAAAGCAGGACTGGTTGAGACGGAACAGAGGTATCGCACGAAAGGAGGCAAGAGCAGCCTGTTGTTTCGGCTGAAGGACAGGTAGGAATCTGTTGAAAAAACACCATCTGCATCAAGGGGCAACTGCGGCCTTTTGGTGACAGGTGGGACCTGTCACCATGACCGGAGAAAGGGAACTTCCCACGCTAAGAGAGTTACGGCAGAAAAGAAAATACCTGCTATAGAAATATAAGGGAAAGACGGAAAAAGTAAGCAAGTCAAAGACTACGCTGAAAAAGGGAAAAAGAAAGCCCTATCCCACGTTGCAAAGCTGCGTTACTACACGAAAGACAGCAAAGTTGCCGTTGTGTCAAAGAAAATCAAAGTAACGGTAAAATTATCCGGACGCAGTCGGAGGTGCAATGGGAAGGAAATGCAGATAGGAAAATCCCACAGGCGGGAGGTATGGGTAACACCATACCTCCTATTTTTGCACAAAAATCATTACGGAAAAGCTTAAAAGTTTGATTTTCCTTATTTTTTCTGTTGTAAGAAGAAAGGGAGCAGTGTATAATATGAACAGATAGGCAGTTTAAGACAGGGCAGCTATCGTCCGCAGCATTGACATATATAAAAATATGGCAAATTAAATTTAGAAATAACAGCCGGAAGTGATAATGGCATGTGCGTTGTTTCCATATGCAAAAAGCATGTGGATTACGCCCTTGATTGGATTCATGTGGAAAAGATAGAGAACCAGATGGCAAAATCTGTGTTCAAAATGCAATTATATGATGGTAAAGTGGAGGTTATGATTTTAGCGAAAGAGAAAAATGCGGATATTGTTAGACGATGCCAATGCAAAATACTTGAAACTATCCGTAACGGGTACACTTGGTGTTCTGATAAAGGCAAAGCGGCAGGGACATATAAGTGAGCTAGAACCTGTTATACAGGAGATGATAGATAAAAATATCTATATCTCCGAAAAAGTTATGAAAATTTGCCTAGAACAGGTAAATGAAGAAATGCAACTGCTGGCTCAAAATGGCTCTAATAATTTCCACAGAGCCAAAGAACAGATGTAAAAATATGGTTTTGAAGTGAAAACAAGTACACAAATGTGTCACAAAACACAAGGATTACATTATCCGAGCCAGGTTGCAAACGGAAGATTAAGATAAAAGTAAAGCAATAGAAAAGCAGTTTAGCAAGAGGACGGGAAGTACAACAGCCTGTCCTCTTGTCATATAAAAATACAAACCGTGGTAAGGAACATCCGCCAAAGGGGGTGATGGTATCGGACGCATACTGGTAATTGAATTTAAGGAAGAAGATGCGGTAGCATTTGATGAAGTCATGGCGGTATTGAAACGCCATTCTGGTTTTGAGATGTTCAGCATGGAGGAAGAAACGGTTATCTCCCTCCCCGGACTTACCATTTACCCGGAACAGAGAAAAATCTACCGTGACAGGCAGGAAATCCATCTGACAACAAAGGAATACGACCTGCTCTGCCTGCTGGCATACAACAAAGGGCGTGTCCTCACTTATAGCCAGCTTTATCAAAAGGTATGGGGAGAGGAATCCCTCGGCAGAGAAAGCAATGCGGTGAGCTGCCACATCCGGAATCTGCGTGAAAAACTCCTTCAGGCATCCCCCAGTACGCCACTTCATATCAAGTGTGTGCGGGAGGTTGGGTATTGTCTGGAAACGGAATAGCAGAAAAGAAACAACGAACAGCGGTTTGACTATGTCCAGACCGTTGTTTTTTTGACCGTATTGTTAAGATTACTGTAAAATCAGCTAAAAACTGACAGCCCAAAGAAACATCCTGTCATAAATTGCGACCGCTTACGTCAAATCTACGGTTTATCTACGGAAATTCTACGGTTTTATACAATATACTTTTCCCATTGACAAAAAAAGCAGGGGAATCTTGTACTGCATGAGGGAAAAGGAATGAAAAGGCAAAGAATTAGGATATGGTTTCATATATTTAAAATAAAAGTTCAGATTGATACAGAACATACCGCACTCCAACAGGGGAAAGCGGTATTTTTTTATTCGACATTTTCCCATTCTATTCCCCCGCCTTTTCCAATAAAACACATCATTCTTTACAAAAGCGTACTTGCCACATGGCCGGTATGCTTTTTCTTTTTCATGACAAAAAGTGTAGCTGTATTCTTTCACAGCCGTGCGCCGCCTTCTAATTCTGACTTTCAAAAAATCAGGATTGGAGGAAAGACAATGAGGTATCAGCCAAAAAAAGTATTTTTTTTACAAAATGGAATGTATCAGGAACTTACATATCAGGACTATTGCCAGAACCGGCAGAACGATGATTCCTATGCAGAGAGGTATTTTATCCCCTTGCAGGGAATGCTGCTGGAAGTCAGTCAGGATATTTATGTCGAATTCTACCGGGATAAAGAAAGAGAACGCTATTTGAGAAAACTGGACCGGGAAAACAAGCTGCTTTCCCTTGAAGCATTGAAAAGAGACGGGGATGGAGCAGCAGATATTTCTCTATCGTTTTCTGGTGACATAGCGGAAAAAGTAATCAGCGATTTACTGCTGGACAGGCTCCGGGAATGTATCTCCCTCTTGACAGCCGAAGAACAGCAGCTCATACGGCAGCATTATTACGATGATATATCCGAGGTGGAACTGAGCAGAAAATACGGAATCTCACAGCAGGCGGTCAGCAAAAGACTGAAAAAAGTCAGGGCGAAGCTCAAAAACCTGTTGGAGCAGTAACCGTTTGTCACGCAGGAAAATCAATTTTTTTCCCTTTGACATTGTGAATGTCAATAAAAACATACCACAGAAAAACAACAAGGAATAATCCAAACAGTAAGTGGGAAGAACCGTGTTTTTCCACCCCGGATAAGGGGCGGAGGCACTGTTCTTCCTACTTTTCTGTCGATAAATCTCTCGCTATTATTCGCTATATGTAGTATAATAATGGTAGACAAATAAGCAGGAAATCAGAGATAAAGGTCATCATGAAGGGAGATGAGATCATGAAAAAGAACAGAAAAATGCGCCTGTTGATACTGGTTCTGACACTGACTTTTATATTTACTGCAACGATACAGGGAACGGAAGTATCCGCAAAAAGTGTAACGAAAAAAAGCGTCACTCTCCGTGTCGGGCAAAAAAAGCAGCTATCCATAAAAGTGGCAAAGGCAAAGAAACTGAAAGTCAAGAGTAGCAAAAAATCAGTAGCAGCCGTCAAAGCCATAGGAAAAAAGGCAGTCCGCATAACCGGTAAAAAAGCTGGAAAAGCGGTTATCACGGTCAAAGTTATCACCAAAAAGAAAAAAGTAAAGACCATCCGGTATAAGGTCACCGTCAAAAAGAAGAAATCTACTGACAAAAAAGATTCTGACGATAAGCCAGTACCAAAGAAGCCGACCCCAGCACCGGAGCAGCCTGCGGATGCAAAACCAAAGTATAACTACGAACTGAAAATTATGAACAGTCAGGATAAGAACCTATACAATGATTCCAAAGTCGTCATCTATGTAAAAACCGACAATCCGAACCCCTATTCATTCAAAGCAGACTGCGGAACAAGCAGGCTGGTAAAGAAAGAAGATGAGAGCGGAGTGTTTTATACTACAGAGGATGAATTCCATGAGATCATAAATGCAAACGCATATGATGATGTCCACTATACGGGAAAGAATAATGCGGTAGCCGGAGGGTATCTGAAAACATACATATGGGATACACCGGGGACAAAGAATTTTACCATACAGGAGAAAGTCGGAGAAAAGTGGGTATCTGCTGCGAGTATGACAATTCAGATAAAGGATGCAGAGCAGGCAGAAACACAGTGGGTACAAAGTGTTCTGGCAGAAGTGACGGATAATACGATGACGAAGGATGAGAAACTGGAAAATGTCCGAAGATATGTGCTTAGAGAATTCAAATATGACAGAAACAATAGCAACGGCAGCGTGTACCTGCTGGCGGATGTGGGAATATATTGGGAGAGAAAACATATCGACTGCTGGGATGCAACGGATATTATGTGCCGATTCGCCAAAGAACTTGGACTGGAAAGCCGATGGACCTATGCTGGATATCTACAGCACTACTACGCAACGGTAACCATAGACGGACAAGATTACGACTACGATGCCTGCCCGATGTCTGAGACGGGATGGACTACGGAGTGGGAGTATATGATGTAGTTGGAATTTGAGTTCAACAGTACCATTATTATAAAAGAGGAAGAATTGAGATGTTTAAGAGAATGTATTTGACATTGGAGGAAAACAGACTCCGTGATAGATTTGGAGGAACTGTAGCGACAGCGATTATTGAGGTTTTGATTAAAGAGACAAATGATGAACATTTAGAATTTATCTTTCGTGTTCTGCATCAATTTAATGATAGTGTTAAAATGGTGGATGAATCGCTGGGGCTAGTGCAGGGTAATGATGATTGGGAGGCTTATGATAACGATTCTCATGAAAAATATATTAATATTCTGCTGGATGCACTTAATAAGTTGCATATAAGATTTGGCAATCTACATTTTTTTCATGATTTTTCGGAGACATACTGGCATCATAATCAGAATTTTATTTTACAGTTGTGGCGAGAGATGCCAGAGGCAAAGAGCGTTAAATCCAATGAAGCCAGTTTTATAAAGGTTTTTGAAGATTTATTATCTGGAACGTTAAAGGCATTTCCGCATTTTCTGGTAAAACAATTAAAAGATTTTCACAACCTGTATAGAGCCAGTAGATATAAAGTATATGACAATTATAAATATATTTTGCCGGATTCTGAACACGCAAAAGATAATCGATGGAATGATGATGGGATTCCATTTCTTTATTTATCGTATGATAACGATAACAAGAATTGTGGAGAAATGAAACAAGCCAAAAGAACCTGCTTTGAAGAAATTCGGGCAAAGGATGGGGAAGAATTATCCGTGTGCAGATTTAAAGCGGTTCATAGGAGAACTAAAATATTAGATTTATCTTTTGATGAAATTAATTATGATGAACAGGTAGGCAAATTAAATGCTTTAGAACCCATCTATAAAAATCAGATGATGAAATCCATTCAGACAAATACAAAAATGAAAAAACGTCTGGAGGGATATGCTAAGGCAAAAGATGAAGAAGCATTTATGATTGAACTGGAGAAAATCCAGAAGAAATTAGGAATAGATGTAAAAATGCACCGGGATGTGCAATGGCAGTTATCAGTTATTTTGATAGGAAATATCTGCGATGCTATCTTTTACGCTGTTGATAAGGAGGATGATCCAGATTTAGAGGCATATATTCCGTTTAGGGCATTTAGCAGATATCTGATAGCTAATGGTTTTGGTGGTGTGGCTTATCGTAGTACAAGGATGCAGAAAATAGGTTTACACGGAAAATGTCTTACCCTTTTTGACAAAGAAGATGCCACATTTATAGATGGAGAGATGGAGGTATACAGGTATCATCAAGAAAAATGTGAGTTAATAAAAAAATATTACAACATATGAACAAATAGTATAGTCTGAACATCTATAAAAAAATTTAAAAAAAATTCATATTTCTGGTTGTAGACCCCTCACTTTTTTCCTTTGTATAAGTGAAGGGGTTTTTTACTGCCCCTGCTGTTCTTTGACAACTGAATACCCAGCATTTCTTTTACATCCCTTCTGCTGTCGGACGAAATCCGGCAAGCCACATGAGAAGATGCAGGCAGAAACAGCCAGCATTACAAGCGACTCAGACGGTATGGCGCATCCATGCCGAGGGCGAGGACAGGCAGGAGCAATCATGGTACTTCTGTTCTGGTGTGGACCAGAGCAGCCCGGTGCGAACCACGGGGAGGTGGAATTCCTATGAGGCCAAATGCATGGCCGGAAGAAATGTTCCCAGAGACGTAAGCCTTATCTGTCAGGGGGAATCGAGGATAAATACTGGCAGGGACAAAACGATTGATATCACAGGCGGTCGTTTGCAGTTTGGATGGCCGCCTTTTACTTAACAGCAGGAACAAAACAGTCCGTTTGATTGTTGCGTTCCAATAAATATGGAGGTAGTAAATGAGAGAAATTAAAAGAGGCGAAATATATTATGCTAATCTTTGCCCGGTAATAGGCAGCGAGCAGAGCGGGGTACGGCCGGTAATTATACTACAGAACGATACAGGCAATCATTATAGTCCAACAACAATTGTAGCAGCTATCACAAGCAGAGAAACCAAAGTCGGACTGCCTACGCACGTTAGGGTAACCACGTCCGGTTTAAACCGTAAGTCAATTGTTCTTTTGGAACAAATTCGTACAATTGATAAAACACGGCTTCTGGAATATGTGGGTAGCTTTGACAGAGCAAATATGGAACAGGTAGAGAGGGCATTAATCATTAGTTTAGGGTTAGATAAATACAAGGCGGAAAAGGAGGGGAAATCATGACTGAGAAAGAAAAAGAAGCAGTGGAACGGGTAATGGAGGGATTCCATGTGGGATATGCATACCTTTATCCGGTGGAGGGGATTGAAAGACAGGAATATGTTTTTGATATGACACCGGGGAATATTGCAAATTTTATCGGCAACCATCTCTACGATGTGCAGAAGATAGTGCTGACTGACATGATGGATCGCTTGATACTGGATACAGCCGGGGGATTTATTGAAAATTGCCCCAATCAGGAACTGTGCAGGCAGGTGGTCGCATCACTGGCTCCGCTTCAGATGGGGGATTCCGAGCCAGAAGAATTTCCTATCGTGACAAGGGAGCAGTATGACAGGTACTGCCAAATGGAAGAAGAAGCTGTGATGCGGGCAGAGATTGCAATGTTATAAAATCAAATGGAGAGGTAAAGTATGGATAAGGCGCTTTTGAATGTAAAAGAATTTTGTTTGTATCTTGGAATTGGAGAAACAAAAGCCAGAGAGATACTAACAAAAACCAATAATAACTTTACCGTCAGGATAGGCAATCGGTTATATGCCAATAAGATGCAGTTGGATAAATGGCTTTTGAATATTAGTGGAAATCAGATTAATAAGAAAAGGAGAGGCTGATTCGTGGGGAAAGATAATAAAGGAAGGGAATTAGGGAAAGGGTTATACCAGCGGAAGGATGGGCGTTATGAGGCTAGAGCAAAGATAAATGGAAAAAATATTGATATATTTGGACGGAATCTGAGGGAATTAAAGAAAAGGTTCGAGGAAGAAAAAGAGCTGGCAGCCAATCGGTTGGAGGCCAGAATCAATCGATTAACACTTAGCGAATGGTTTGATGAGTGGTTCGAAAATTATAAAGTACCTTATGTGAAAGAGACAAGTGTATTTCCAATGAGGAGTAAATTTTATAATTCATTTGGGAAGCGTCTTGGGGATATGCGTCTGGTGGATATCACCAATATAGATGTCCAGAACGTAATCACGCAGATGAACAAGGAGGGGAAGGCGGCATCCACCATGCGTGAAGCATTGGGGAGGATGCGGGAATGTATGGAATCAGCAAAAAATAACAGGCTTATTCCTATCAATCCCTGTTTTGAAATTAATGTGCCGTGGGAGAATAGGCAGGTTAAAAGGAGATTTCTTTCTCCAGAAGAACAAAATACATTTTTGAAAACGGTAGAACATAACTGGTATAAGGAAATGTTTTATATTATGTTTTTAACGGGAATGAGAATCGGAGAAGTGGGCGGTCTTATGTGGAGTGACATTGATTTTGATAATAAGTGTATCCACATAAACCGCTCTTTGTCATGTCAATATGAATACGGGAAGAAAATGCTTCGGCTGACGGAGCCTAAAACCCATAATTCTTACCGGAAGATTCCATTCTTTGGGGAAGCAGAGGAAATGTATTTGTCCCAGCAGAAGAAAGTGAAAGAACTGAAAAAAACACTTGGATCACGATGGAGAGGGGAGGAAGGATGTGAGGATTTAGTTTTTGTGACAACGATGGGAAGTCCTGTCCTCCGCTATCATGCAGAGAAGGAAATAAAAAAAGTGGTAAAGGAAATCAATCTTCAGGAGTCTGTTCAGGCGGTACGGGAGCAGCGGGAGCCGGTTGTTTTTGAAGATATGTATCCCCACGCAATCCGGCATACATTCTGCAGTCGATGCTTTGAGGCAGATATGCAGCCTAAGGTAGTGCAGAGTATTATGGGACATCAGCACTATAGTACAACTATTGATATTTATACACATGTTACCGATGCAAAGTTTGAGGAAGAGATAGATAAGTTTGGACTGGCATTAGGGGGAGGAACAACAGAGGAAGCGGAGGATATGGAGGAAGGAGAGGGGGCTGGATTTGGGATGATGATGTGATGGGCGGGGTAGATTTAATTTCATGAATAAGATGATGGATGATTTAATTTATATGGTAAAACTGAAGGTGTCATGGTAGAATGAAGATAATATACGGTAGATGTAGACTAAGTAGATGTGAGGGACTATTAGATTGTAGAGGATTTGAGGTGACAGAATATGACTCGAAGATGTATATATTGTGGGACGGAAAAGGATTTATCCAAATCAGACATTATACCAGATGCACTTACCAGTGCTAAAATTATCAACCCCAATGTGTGCAGAGTTGCGCATAATAATAAATTTAGTGATATGTTTGAAAATGAGGTTATCGAAAAGCTGGCTCTTATAACAAATGAACTTGATGTGAAGTCAAGTAAAGGTAATCACTATGCAAGTTATCTGGCTAGCGTTATTGTTGACGGAACGGAATATAGTACGAAAATGTCTACAGAGACAGAGTTGTTCAAGCAGAAAATTATGCGTAGTATTGATGGTAAAAGTATTATTGGACCAATTGATAAAATAAAAAATATTAAAGGAGCCAGCGATGAAAATGTCACTGAGATTGACATAAATCAACTTGAAATAGAAAAAAAGATAGTTTTAGATTTATCTGTTTTCTTTGGGAAGTCAATGTACAGATTAATTGCAAAAATAGCGTTTGAGTGGTATTGCCTTAATAATAGTGTAACAGATAAGTTGTCGGAATTTAATTCTATTATTAATTTCATTACTACAGGAGAGGGTAAGAATCCTGTTAGTATAGTGGGAAATGAAAAAATATATCATTTTTTTAATCAAATGATGGATATGGGCAGCCATACACTTATATCTTATGTTGATGAAGATGCCTCAGTAAATATTTTGGTAAGCTTATTTGGAATTGCGATCTACAATGTGAGATTAAGTGACTATGTTATTCCCCAATGTATTAATAATATTTTATTTCTCACTATAAACGTAGATGCAAAAAAAAGTTATTTCAAATATTCTACTTTAGAGGAAATGGAGAAGGAAATAGAGAATGGTTTTTACCAAATGGGTGAATTTAATGGATTAAAAATTATGTGTCCACAAAATTTTAATGATGTTACAATGACCAATAAAATGATGTATTATTCTTGTAATTTTAATAAAAAAGAACTGAATTGTTGTAATGATATGGATGACAAATTATTGGCACTTATTCGGAAACAATTGGATCAAGTACTGAACATATCTGCTTTGACTGTACGGGGGCTTAAAAGATTTGTAAAGGAACATAGAGAAGCTATTGATAAAGGGATTGTTTTTAATCCTTTCGGAACAAATAAAAAGGCTATATTTATGTTTTATTTGATATTTATTTGTGGCAAAACAGGTAAGAAGGTTCAAAGTTTTGAAGATTTGACTTCATTTGTAAAAAACAAATTTTCAGGTAAGCAGATAGCAATATCTGATGAGATTTGCGAAGAAATGAAACAGGAAATGGAAGCAGTTGAGGAATACGCAAGAATTATTTCTCAAGGTGCTGTGATTATAGAAAATATGAAATTTGATTAGAGGATATATGCTAATATACATAGACACAAAATTTGTAGATAGGAGCATTCCTGTAATTCAGAAATAACGCCAATTGAATAAAAGAAAACCTCG
>CANOEC010000063.1 GCA_947564735.1 uncultured Lachnospiraceae bacterium
GTATGCAGTGGTGGTTGCGGAGAATTTTTCAGACATCTGCGAGAACTTTATTACTTTGAACGAGCCGGAGTGCTTTGTGGGACTTGGGCATCTGAGCGGTGTACATGCACCGGGGAAAAAGCTGAGTTATAAGGAAACATTTCAGATTGCACATAATGCACTGCGCGCACATGGTCAGGCAGTCATTAATTTAAGAAAATATGCGAAACAGCCGATTCGGATAGGGTATGCACCGACCTGTGGTATGGCATATCCGGCGAGCAGTCAACCGGAGGATATTGAGGCGGCAAGAGAAGTATTGTTTTCGTTCTATAATCCGATGGATAACTGGACTTGGAATGTGGCATGGTTCAATGACCCTATATTTTTAGGCAGATATCCGGAACATGGAATGGAGAAGTTTAAGGAGTATCTTCCGGAGATTACCGAAGAAGATATGAAACTGATTTCGCAGCCGCTTGATTTCATGGGACAGAACATATACAACGGTTATATGGTACGCGCTGGAAAAGACGGGAAGCCGGAGTTCGTGGACAGACCGGCAGGTTTCCCGAAAACTGCATCCGGCTGGCCCGTCACACCGGAGTGCTTATATTGGGGTGTGAAATTTTTGTATGAACGGTATCGGATGCCGCTGTATATAACGGAGAACGGTATGTCCTGCCACGACATCGTTTCTTCTGACGGGCAGGTTCATGATCCTGATAGAATCACTTTTCTGGATAAGTATCTCTCTGCACTGCAAGGCGCCGCTGACGAGGGAGCGGATGTCAGAGGATATTTTCTGTGGACGTTTTTGGATAATTTTGAATGGGATAAAGGATATACAGAGCGGTTCGGCATTGTGTATGTGGACTTTTCCACGCAAAAGCGTATTGTTAAGGATTCTGCGTACTGGTATCAACAAATTATGGAGGAAAATGGAAAGATGTTGTCGATTAATCAGCCTGCGAAACCGATTCTGTTTTTGAATCCGGTGTTTAAACAAATGATTTGGGGAGGCGACAGACTCGGCAGGGACTGGGCATATGAGATTCCCGGAAACGATACGGGAGAGTGCTGGGCGGTCAGCGCACACCCAAACGGAGACTGTACGGTCAGGGAAGGCATTTACGCCGGAAGGACACTCGCAGAGTTGTGGGAGACAGAGCCGGAACTTTTTGGGAATACCGGGCTTGACAGGTTTCCGCTGCTTGTCAAGATTATTGATGCCAAGACAGATTTAAGCATTCAGGTGCATCCGGACGATGCCTATGCCAAAGTGAATGAAAAGGGTTCTCTTGGCAAGACGGAATGCTGGTATGTGCTCGATTGTGATGAAGACTCCAGTCTGGTGATCGGGCATAACGCAAGGAGCAGGGAAGAGCTTTCCGATATGATCCATCAGGGAAAATGGGATGAACTTATCCGTGAGATCCCTGTGAAAAAGGGTGATTTTATTCAAATTGATCCCGGAACGGTTCATGCCATTAAAGGTGGTCTGATGATTCTTGAGACACAGCAGAACAGTGATATTACCTATCGTGTTTATGACTATGACAGAATGACCAACGGGAAGCCGAGGGAATTGCATATTGATAAGAGCATTGACGTGATTACGGTGCCTGCAAAACCTGTGGAAGAGAGTGTTGTGGAAGTGGAGAGCCTGCCGGCAAACCGGATGAATCAGTTGATTGCCTGCGACTATTATAAAGTGTGGAAGCTCGATGTGACAAAGCCTGTCACCTTTAAGCAGGAGTATCCGTTCCTTATTATGAGCGTGATTGACGGAGATGGAATTGTTAACGGGCAGATGATTGGTAAAGGAGACCATTTTATTCTGCCGAATGGATATGGCGACGTGAGATTGCAGGGGAATATGCAGTTGATTGCTTCGACCATATAAAAAAACGAGCGTAGCTCGTTTACGAGATTTGCTCCGCATTCTCCCCAAATGATTTACACTATTGCAGTTTCCTATAGAATAAAAAATTGAGCTTCGCGATATTGCGAAATTTGCTTTGTATGCTTTTGGGAGAATGCACAGCATTCTCCCTTTTAATTGCGCAATTGTATAATCCGTGCCATTGTCTCTAACAAAACCGGTACGTCAATTGGTTTCGTCAGATGTGCATCCATCCCGCTCTTGATGGACAGACGCTTGTCATGCTCAAAAGCGTTAGCAGAGAGAGCGATAATTGGAATGCGGGATAATACCGGATGCTCCAATTCACGGATAGCCTTGGTTGCATGCCGCCCATCCATAACAGGCATCTGAATATCCATCAGAACAACTGCATATTCATCCGGTTTTGCATTTTTGATTATATTGACGGCATTGACGCCGTTGGTAGCGGTTTCCACCGTGAAACCAAGTCCGTGCAGGATTTCCGTTTCAATTTCAAGATTGATTTCATTATCGTCTACCACAAGTATTTTCTTTTGCATAATCTGCTCAAGAATAACATCAGTGTCTACGAAAGACTGGAGCGGGTTTGCCTGTGTACGCAGCCGTAATGTGACCGTGAAAACACTGCCGACGCCGACGGTACTCCTTACGGTGATGGTGCCGCCCATCATTTCTACGATATTTTTGGCGATGGTGAGACCGAGACCAGTGCCGTGGATGCCGCTGAAGGTCGTATTCTGTTCCCGCTCAAAGGGTTCAAAAATATGTTCCAGAAATTCTTTATGGATTCCGATACCGGTATCTTCTACCGTAAAACGGTAAACGGAACAATCGTTGGGCAAATGCTCGGTTTCGTCGGCTGTGATGCTGATTTTGCCGCCGTTTTTGGTATACTTTATGGCATTGTTTGCAAGATAAGTGAGAAACTGCTTGATTTTATCCTGATCGCCATAAATATCACAATGTTCTACGGAAACGCAGTTTACGGTCAGTGAGATATTCTTTTCATCAGCAGAATGCTGGATGGATTTTTGAATATCCTGTATGATATCACATAGGTTGCATTCGGTTTCTTTTATGTAGATATCTCTGGATTCCATCAGCGAGATTTCCAGTACCTTTTCGATCAACTCCAAGAGTTGTCTTGCCGATGTATCTATATGATTGAGGTAATTCAGAGCTGTTTCCGGAGTCATTATGTGCTGTCTTGCCAGCAGGGTATAACCAAATATAGCATTCAGAGGCGTTCTCATATCATGGGACATATTGGAAAGAAAAGCATTTTTGGCGTTGTTTGCAAGTTTGGCATTGTTCAGAGCGTCTTCTAAGGCTCTTTGCTGTTCCTTTGCCAAAAGAATCTCTTCATCAACGTTACGGTATCCCATGACAATCTGCGAAATGTGTTTGTCGCTGCTGACATTGACGACGCGAAGCTGCAGATACTGCGTTGTATTGTCATTCTGGATACGATAGTTTACATAATATGTTTTACTGCTGGACAGTTTTTGGCGAATATATTCCGGAGTCGTAACTTTGGCAACTAATGCACGGTCTTCGGGATATACCCATGTACTGACATAGTCTTTTGCATAACGGGAAAATTTATGTGATCTAAATTCATTGCCAAACTGGTTTTCATTGCGTGCACTCAGACGATAAGGAAGGACTTTGTCAGTATCCAAATCGACATAAAGAATAGAAGCGTAGTTGACGCTGAGACCTTCGATTACCTCGAGGCGGCGAAGCTGCTCCTGATTTATAATTTTGCGTTCCTTATCATATTCTTCAATCAGATTTTGGAGTTTTTGTTCTTTTTCCTTTCGCTCATTGATTAAGGCGGCTTTTTCTGACATAAGATGGTTTCTTTTTTCGGTGGCGTCACTGATGAAGACATAAAAAATATCCCCCACCGACTGACTGCGGATGAAGTGACCGTAATCTTCAACCCAGCGGATGGCGCCGTCCTTGCGGATAATTCGATACTCAACATAATCAAGGTCATACTGGCTGTGAGAAATCTGTTCCATAATGCTGTGTTCTACCCGCTCCAAATCTTCTCTGTGAACGAGTCCCTTAAAGGAGTTGCCGGTTATGTAGCGAAATTCTGTAAGCGAGTTACAAGCGAAAATACGGAGCAACGCTTTATTGGCATAGATGATTTCTTCATTGCCATCGGCGCGGTAAATGAGAAAACCGCCGGGCATTTCATCCATAAATTTGATGATTTCATGAATCGAGTCAATTTTTGCCTGTTCTAGCGGAAGGGAGGTTTCTTTTTCACAATTTTCTGACAAGCTCTCCAGACTAATGTCATTGTCCCGCGCAGCGCTAAGTATCATTAACATATGTTCAATTAAGTTTGGTTCTATGATGTAATCAGCCATTGATGAAATTCCTTCCTGTTTTCTATCAAAAATTCTATCATAATTAGGGAAGATTGTCATTATTTACTTGGAAAGGATGATGTTGGCATATCAAAAAAAATAAAAAGAGTTTTTTGCTTGAAAAGTGCGGAAAAGCCGTCGGCAGGTTGACTTTTGTATTTGGGGTTGCTATCATATAAATATATGGTTGAGCGATAGACATAAGCTGATTGGAAGGGCGTTATGGGAAAAAGTATAAGCTTTGATATTGCCGCACTTGTCATTTTAACTATACTTTTAATTTCTTGCATTTTCCGTAAAATGACAAGCGGAATATCTAATCGGATATTTCTTATTATTTTGTTAATATCGACTGCCTCGACGGTGTTTGATATTGCTGCGGTTACACTTGATAATGCGCAGAGTAATCGGATATCGCTGCTTTATACGGCACATGCAGGATATCTGATTACACATTACTTGAGTGCGCCTCTGCATCTTCTTTTTGTCATTAGTCTGACGGACACATGGCATAAGTTAAGGAAAAATATTGTATTTCAGGTGCTGCTTGTCCTTCCGCTTGCTGCAGTATTGATTGCCTTTGTGGCAAACGCAGGCAATCATCTTATGTTTTCAGTTGAAAATGGTTATACAAGAGGACCCTTATTTGGATTGATGTATGCGACGACGATTTTGTATGTGGTTTTTGATATTGCATATATTTTCCATTACCGCAAACTGTTTGATTTTGGTAAAATCATGGCAATCAGCGCCGTTATTCCGATTGCAGTGATAGCCATGATAATCCAGATGCTGCATCCGGCAGTGCTGGTGGAGATGTTCTGTGGAGCAATCAGCCTGTTTATTGTGAGCATCGGTATTCAGAGACCGGAAGATTATATTGATTCTTTTACACAGCTTTTGAAGCACAGCGCTTATGCACACGATATGAAAAATGCCTTCGCCAATGATAAGCATGTGTACATTATTATGCTGAATATCAGTAACTTCCAGACGGTTCAGTCCTTGATTGGATTTGATTCCGCCACGCATGTGCTAAAGAAAGTGGCAGATAAGATTCGTGAAATTAACAGGAAGATGCATGGATATGCGGATTTGTATTATCTTGATAACGGTCGTTTCAGAATGGTTTTTTATGGGAGAAATCAAGAAAAGACAGAAGCGATAGCAGATGTGCTTAATCAGGAGTTAAAAAAGAAGACGAATTATAACGGACTGGATATCAGTTTTGCGCCGTTTATTGTGCTGGCGCACTGTCCGGAAGAAATCACGGATTTTAAGATGTTAATGTCATTTGGTTCGGATTTTCATATCAGGAATCATTATACCGGACAAGTTATGCGGGCGAGCGAGTTGTATGACCGCAATCAGCTCACGATACAGAACCACATTGATTCCATCATTGACAGAGCGCTTGAGAATGGCAGCTTTCAGGTCTATTATCAGCCGATATATTCTGTGAAGGAGGGAAAGTTTGTATCGGCGGAAGCCTTGATTAGACTGATTGACCCCCAGCATGGATTTATATCGCCGGAGACGTTGATTGTTGCGGCGGAGAAGAGCGGAGCAATCCACAAGATAGGAGAGTTTGTCTTCGAGAAAGTCTGTCAATTTATTGCCAGTGATGAATTTCGTAAGCTGGGGCTTGATTATATAGAAATAAATCTGTCTGTGGCACAGATTATGAACGGGGATTTACCGGATACTTTACTGTCTATTATGAAAGAATACGGCATCCCGTCGGATAAGATTAATCTTGAGATTACAGAGACGGCAGCTGCCTATGCGCAGAGAGTCATGACGGAGAATCTGGAGAAGCTGACGCAGGCAGGACTCAGTTTTTCACTGGATGATTATGGTACGGGATATTCCAATATGCAGCGCGTGGTTCAGCTGCCGCTTAAGATTATTAAGCTGGATAAGTCCTTTGTGGATGAGAATGATAATCCGAAGATGTGGATTGTCTTAAAGAACACGGTCAAAATGCTAAAGGATATGGATATGGAGATTGTCGTGGAAGGTGTCGAGACAAAGGAAATGCTGGATGCATTTTCCAAATTAAAATGTGATTTTATCCAAGGATATTTTTTCTCAAAGCCGATTCCGAGAAGTGATTTTGTGGAGTTTATCAGCAATGCAAATGAGGCGTGACGGAGAAGTGAAGTAAGTATATGAAATCGGGACAGGATGACAAACATCTTATCCCGATTATTCTTTGGTGGTATTTAGAATCGCAAGATGACAGCTTCAGCATACGCTGTGTTTCTTCGGCAGTCAGATGCATCCCGAACGCTATGGCAATCAGTTTGTCGCGGGAAGGGATTTTTACGCCGGAAAATATATGATAAATATATGCTCTGCCAAGGAGTGAACCGCGAAGAACATCCGCTTTCCTGATGCCCTTTTTCTTCAAAAGCATATTCAGATGTTCAGAGAGACTGGGAATATAATGCTTTCCTTGTTCTTTGCCAAGTAATCTTCGATATCTGTTGCTGCTTTGATTTCATTGTCCAGCTCTTCGGTTGTTTTTAGTTTCATATTGTGTCTCCTTGAAAAGGCATTTTTCTATACGACACAAAGCTCGTTGTATATCTGTGCGGCGGTATTGATAGCAGCGCTTGTGTTCGGAATGTTTTATATCCAATTCATATCGCCAACGCTGGTGCAGTCACAAAAGACAGAACTGAAAGAATTGCCAGTTCCTGAGAATCCGCATTGGAATGGGGAAAGTGGCATTGCGTTATGGGGGCATGTAGCTGATTCTGGTTTTATGGAGGATGATGAAGCATATCATTTCAGGGTATATTGGAGAGAACGGGAGGAAGATATACCGAGTCCGCAGACAGATGATGATTGGGAAGATGAGGGTGATATGAGCGGTAATATGCTGTTGGAAGATCCCGTTTTTTATATGAATCTCAATTCATGTCTGACGCGGAACGGATATTATTACTTTGCAGTATGCGCCAGAGGAGACGAGGTGAATTATTCCGATAGTGCATACGCCATGTCGGATGCATTCTGCTATACCGGAGAAAATGCACCGGCATTGCCAGAACCGACAGGGCTTGCATGGAATATGTCAATCAGTCAGGAAAGCGGTCAATGGCAGTATTTTGCTATCTGGGAGAATCTTGATGAGTATGAAAATACGGATAGTTTTAACGTGACCATTTATGACAAAGATGGCAACTATGTTTTTAATAATATTTGGACAAAAGAGGACATCATAGCCGAAGGGCACGGCGGTATACGTATCAATCCGCATGTTTTGACAAAATCGGGTGAACAATACCGCTTCACGGTGCAGGCGTTGACTTCCAGACCAAATGAATATAAATCAAGTCCCGAACACGATTCATCAGAGGAAGAATATCTTAGCCCGCCGCTTTCGCCATAAGCGGCTGCAAACAATAAATTAAAAATGTCTACAGGTAGTAGACCACAACCAGAAAGGCTTTGTTTATAATCATAAACGGAGCCTTTTTTGCAGTCATTTACATGGTGCAGAAATGATTCCTGCGTCAGCAGATGCTGACAAAGAGCGGAACTGGCACAGGAATATGGACTTCAATCTGTCAGGTCCGTTGAACAATTAGGATAAGAGGTCAGTGACCGGAAGGATGGGGCTGCAAAAGATGAAAAATAAAATCAGAAGGTTTATAGTAAGGGCCAAGAGATACATTGTTTTTTTATTCCAGTATCTGGTACTGGAGAAAACGCGCGGTCTGGATTTTACCATGCGCGACTTGACATTATACAAAGAAAGCAATGGAGTTTATCATGGTTACAGCAAGACAAATGAAAAGCATCTTAGGGATATTTTTAGGCGGATTGATTATGATGAATGTACAAAACTACTGGATATTGGCTGCGGCAAGGGCGTCGTCTTAAAGGAAGCCGTCAGATTCCCTTTTAAAAAGATAGCCGGAATAGAGTTAGAGAAAGAACTTGTCAGCATAGCAGAGAAAAATTTCAAAATATTAGGGATTGCGGATAAAGTACAGTGTATTCATGCAGACGCGGTGAATTTTACGGAATACGGATCATACAATATCTTTTTTCTATGTAATCCTTTTTCGGAAAAAATATTGCAGAAAGTAGCAGACAGAATATTTGACAGCAAAAAGAAAGGTGATGTGATTACGGTTATCTACCATAATCCAAGATTTCTGAATATATTTGAAGATGGATGGCAGGTGATAGATAAAGAAATGCTGCATGATGCGATGAAAGATTATGATACCTGTATTCTTAGGCTGAAAGTATAGTATGGCAGGATTCCAAGTACGGAATCCTGTTTTTTTGACAAAAATGGTACGCCGATACATCTGATGCGGCTGGATGGAAAATCTACAGGAAATGTATTGATTTGACAGGAAATTAACATTATAATTTATAGAAGAGAGTCGAGTGTGGCAATTTGTTTATGATAGAATATAAAAATGAATCTTTTGATGATTGAGCCGATACGAGGTGTACAAATGATGGCACATACATTCTGGCATGATAATGAAGATTACATAGATTCCATGCTGAATAAGCTTAATATGCTGGCGGAAGATAACTATATTTATATGCTGCATTTAAAACAGAACAGTGCATGGTTTTCAGAAACCGCAAAAACTTATTTCGGAATCTCTGATACCTATGTTTCGGATCATTATGAAGTTATGTGCCGCCTGATTCATCCGGATGATTTGTGGGAATATGAAGAAGGAATTCCGCCGAGAATACAGGGAAAGGATTTGGACAGGGAATTATGCGTGAGGATGCGGGAGGCTTGCGGAGAATATCATATGTTCAGCATCCATACAGACATTGTCACGGATGAGAAAAATGCAGAGGAGTATCTGCTTATTCTGTTACACAATGAAAATGTTTTGCCAAGAATCGATGCCCTGACAGATTTGTATTCGCAGGCAAGATTTGTGGCAGATCTCGATGCTGAGATTGAGAAGAAGGAACCCTTTGCCGTTCTGATGATAAAGCTGGAGCGGCTTAACAATCTGAATATCATTTATGGAAATGACTTTACGAACCGGCTTTTGAAGGAAACGGCATTGCAGTTTATTTATATGATGGATGAAAACAGCGCTGTATACAGGCTTGACGGAACCAGATTCGGGTTTATCTTTAAAGGGGGAGACAGAAAGATTCTGCTTGCTTATGAACAATCGATCAGGGACAGGCTGGGCAAAGGCATCCAAGTAAATAACAGGCGGATTACGCTGAAAATATGTGCCGGTGCGATACTGATTGAACAATATGCCGGCAAGGCGGATTCTTTGAGTTCCAAAGCTGCTTACGCACTTGGCCATTCGGAAACAGAGCATCAGGGAAAACTGGTTATTTTCAATGATGAGGTGCGTACATCAAAAAATGTTGACTTGGAGCTGATGAAGGTAATCCACCAGTCGGTCAGGGATGAGTGTGAGGGATTTTATGTAGAATATCAGCCCATTGTGTCAGCGGGAACGGGGCGTATTGCAGGCGCCGAGGCACTGGTCAGATGGCGCAAAGAACCATACGGGATTGTGATGCCCGGAATGTTCATCGAGTGGATGGAAACGGATCCGGGGATGTATGAGCTCGGAAACTATGTGCTGAAAACAGCATTGCAGGAAACGGTCGGTCTGCTTGACGTTTTACCGGAATTTGTGCTTAATGTCAATGTGTCGGCAAGACAGATGGAGAGAGAAGAGTTTCGTGCAGAGGTGCTGCGTATACTGGAGGAAACGAGATTTCCCGCTGACCATCTGTGTCTGGAACTGACTGAACGATGCAAAGATATGCCGTTAGAAGCAATCAAGAGGGAAGTGGAGTTTTTTCAAGGATATGGCATCCGCATGGCAATGGATGATTACGGAACCGGAAGTGCGTCTTCCGGCATCGTGCTCCATGCGCCAATGGATGAAATTAAGCTGGATATGAGTTTTATCCGGGGAATTACCGAAGATGTCAAGAAGCAGGCTATGGTCAAGGCGATTGTCGAATTTGCAAATAGCTGCGGTATGAGCACATGTTTAGAAGGAGTGGAGACGGAAGAGGTGCAGGACTATCTGCGACTTTATCATGCCACTTGGTTTCAAGGATATTTTTATTCAAAACCTGTTGAAATCGACAAACTGAAAGAAATGGTACAGGCTTAGCCGGGGTTTGGACAAGAAGACGCCGGGGAATGACAATCTTCTTTCTCCATTTCCAAGGTTTTCCATAGATTTACCATAACAATGCCTGTAATAGCGACAGCCATGACATCAGCGATCGGAGCAGCCCAGAAAATACCTGTGATGCCACTAAAAATCGGAACAATGAGAGAGAAAATAATAAGAGAAAGGTATATGCGCAGGCACAAAACGGCAAATTGTGTATAGAGTTCTCCGTCTGCACCGAACATTTTAATGAAAAACAGTGGAAATACTTCAAAAAGGATTGTGCATATTACGCAGACAAATACCGTCCATTTGATTATGAGCTTTAATAGTTCCTGCACTCTGTCAAATTGTCTTGCACCATAATTATATCCTACAATCGGCTGTGCCCCGGCTGCAATACCGATTGCGACATTTAAGACAATCTGAAATAATTTCATAATAACAACAAATGCTGCCAAAGGGATATCAGCGCCATAGACGGAAACAGCACCGTATTTTACAAGCAGTATATTGTTTATGACAGCGATGACTACGATAGATAACTGGGTTAAGAAACTGGATGTACCCAAAGCCATGACACGTTTTAAAATACCTGCATCTGGGCGAAAACTTTTCAGAGAGATTTTGAATGTCGAGCTTCTTGTAAGATATAGAAGGCAGATAATAAAGCTGACAAACTGTCCTAATATGGTTGCATAAGCCGCCCCTTTAATTCCTAATCCTAAAGCAAAGATTGCTACCGGGTCGCCTATGATATTGATTACTGCACCGACTAACATAGTGCCCATGGCATAGCGGGGACTTCCGTCTGCACGGATAATAGACGCAAGTGTGTTTTGTACTAATGCGAAAGGCATCATGGCGTAAATAATGAAGCCATAATCATGTGCCAGTGATAAGTTTGCGTCCGTTGCACCAATTAAGCGTAACAGATTATCGCCCAAGAAGTAGCTGATTGAGATAATGACTATACCGCATAGAAATGAGCATAATATACTGTTCCCAACGCTGGTATGGATGTCCTGCGTTTCATTTTTGCCATAAGAAACGCTTAGGTCAGCGGCGGTACCGTCACCAAAGAATAATGACACGCCCCAGCCAATGACTGTAATTGGAAAGATACCCCCGTTGCGGCATTTCCTAAATAGCCTACTCCGTTTCCTACAAATATTTGATCTACAATATTGTAGAGGCAGGAAATAATCAATGAGAAAATACAAGGTATTGCATTTACAGACAAAAAACGGCACATGCAGTAACCTTCTGTACCGTAATCAGATTTACGTGCCAAGCGCCACATGTGTCGTTGAATGACTGTATTTAAATTTTAACATTGATGATTATATCAAAAAAAAACTTTTAAAAGTCAAGAAAGAAAATTTTTGGACATTGGAACAGGGTAAAACTGAAAGAGGGAAAGGCTTTGACGGAAAATATCGCAGGTAATCATTGCCCGATAATCTATAAAAAGTCCTCCGTGGCAAGACAGCTTAAAAGCTCCCAAGCGGCGTCGCGTTCCTGTTTCTGCTCCAAAGTCAGTTCCTGATAGGGGCATAGCATGGGATGCTGTCTTGCCAGATCGTCCCGAACCGGACCGTAGCTCCAGTTATAAAACGTATAGAAGCGCATCCAGCGGGAATGGTCAAGTCTGCGGTACATTTCACGCATGGGTTCAGATTTTTTGTTCTTGATATATTCTTTATTTGCCGCTTCAATGGTATCGTGCTGAATCTCAGTAATTGCTTCATTATCCAGAAGAATGCGTATTTTCATCAGAATGTGGTCTGCCGCTGCGATTTTGGATTCCCTGTGGATGGTGTCAAGCTCATCCCAACTGAGGGTAGGGTATGAGACAGACTTGCGGAATAGTTCATTGATTGCAACCGCAGCTTTATTTAGTGTGGTCCGCATAATCTGGTTCGGCGTATAAATCTCTTCATTTGCACCGAAATAGGATACGCCGGATGCTTTCTGGCTGCTACGCAGATGAATCTGTCCACGGATTTTGTAGTAACTATTTAGTCGCCAGAAGATGTTCCAGCCCTCCGGTTCATCATCCGTACAGATGATGATGCGGTCAGCACGTTCCAGAAGCGCAGAGCACTGTTCCCACAGGTCATTGTGAAAGATGAGGGAATCGGTTGTCTCAGATTCTTTGTTTATCGAAAACGTTTCGTGAAGATGGCTGTGCATGGCAAGAAAAACGCTTGCATCCCCGAAAATATGGTAAGCCACATGCTGATTGACGGAGATGATATTTGTCAGAATTGCCCGTTCAAGAATGCAGCGTCCGTAATTTCCAAAGCCGATAATTACAATGGTATTTTCACAACTGCACAGCGGTCTGGAACGCCAGTATTGTCTGGCGCAACAGTCATAACTGTGGAAAAAGCTGATATTCCCGGAAAGAGAGTCCCTGCCGTTCGTCGTCCTTGCATATACTTCTACAGGCAGGGTATGTAGGTTGGTGGCACGGATATTGACACCGATATCATTTTCTTTCATAAAAAAAATTTTGCACTTGCTTCCGGCATTCTTCTTGTGCGCTACGATTCTGGAAGGAGAGGCGCTGATAAACATGCATGGATAATCCGGAGATTCTATCTGGTCATTTTTCTTTTCCCCGAAAATAATGATGGCGCCGGGGTCTTCTTTGCAGATGTTCTTAGCAAGTATACTGGCTTCCACTCCGCAATCGGCAAAATAATACCAGTTCTTTTTTCGATGTAGACCGAGCAGGAAGAAGGGAAGTCCTTCACTTGTAATAAAAGAAAACATGGCGCCGAATAATGTCATCATAATACCGGCGGATAATAGGAGAAACACGGCTCCTACGGCATGTCCTAAGGGTGTCACGGGCGTCAGGTCACCGTAACCTACGGTAGTCAGCGTAACCAGCGAATACCAGCATGCATCGCTGAAGGAGCGGATGGTTGCGGCGCTGTCGGCATGTTCGGACAGATAGAGAACAACTAAAAGACCGACGTATATGATAAACAGAAAAACGGATATGCGCAGGTAGATTTTGTGATTTCTCTTCATAAAGTATTTGCTCCTTTAACTCAATGGTGTAAAGTTATATTTAAGAGTATTATACACATTTTAGGTCAAAGGGTAAATATGGAACAGGGTGGGCTTGTTTTTATCATATCTGACATTCGCGTTTATATATGCTTAATTCCTCAATTACGTACCCTGTAGCATCATAGCCTTTTGGAAAGGAAATCAGTTCTTTGATTATTTTCTTTATCTTCCTTGAAAAATTTCCTCCCATGCCTCATCAATCGTATAAACATCGCCTTTTTTCAGACTGTCTATGCCTTTGGAGAGTTCGTCATATAATGCGCCTATGGCTGCTTTTTCAGAATATTCTGGTTTTAGGACTTCTTTATTTCGGATTGCCTGTGCCGCAGGTGCCATAGTATCACTTCCTTTCGATTTTTGCTCTTATTATACGGTATTTAGTATCAGTAATTCAACAGATTTTTATCAACTTTTCCTCAAAAAATTTAGCTGTTTATATTTTAGATAGTTAAATTTGGAATAGTATGTTAGAATATATATGTCAGATATGGGAGCAGGAAATATTCACTGGAGAGGGAGTGTAAATGAAATCTTGAAATTTGAATGGGATGAAGAAAATAATCAGATAAATCAAAGAAAGCATGGTATTTCATTTGAAACGGCTGCCTATGTATTTGGAAAATTATATAGAAATGTATGATTTTGAACATAGTGTAGATGAAGACAGATATATTGCAATAGGCTGTGTTGGAGATGTATTGTTTGTTGTATTTACAGAGAGAAAAGAAAATATCAGATTGATTTCTGCAAGATTGGCGAACGAGATAGAGAGGAGGCTTTATTATGACCAAGACATTCATTATTGATAAGGGACAGAAACCGACAGAAGAGCAATTACAGGAAGTGATGGAAGCAAAAAAGCGTCCTATCGTATTTGATGAAGATTCTCCGGAGTTATCCCCTGCAATGTATAAGGCATTTAAAAGTTCAGTTCTTCAAAGAAATCGAAAGAAGAATGCGTGACGGAAGAGAGAATATAAAAAATTAATGCAGGATTATGAAAATGCGATAGGAGGTGAGTCCTTTGAATAGAAAGCAAAGACTTTTGTTCAGAAATGGTTTGGCTATTTCCACGAAACCCATACAGAGGAGCAGGCATATGGAAGTCTGTATGGGGTATACTATGATTTTCATATGATGATCCATATGCCCTGCTGTTTTCTGTGCTGAAACGATAAGAAATCTATATCATAATAAGGGGTACAGAAATGAAATATAAAAATGCAGCAGAGGTACTGCCTGTGAGATTACTGCGGGAGCTTCAACGCTACAGTGGCGGGGATATTCTCTATATTCCCAAAGCGGGTGCGAAAGCTTGCTGGGGAGCGGATAGTGGTTCTAAAGATTATTATCTGGAACGGAATCAGATGATAAGAGCTCTGCATAGAGATGGAAAATCAGTCGATGAGCTGGCGCAGCAGTATGGATTGTCAGTCAGTACAATCAAAAGAATTATTTATCATTGAGAAGGGAATGTCTGCCGGAAGGGGTAGGCATTCTCTTTTGTATTAGGAAATTTTGCAAAAGAGTGGAAGAATATGAAGCGATTTTCTTGTCATATTTGTTTATAACTATTTTATGTACTTGTCCCAATGAATACTTCTCTTTATAATGAAATTACGAATATATGGAGAGGAATATTGTGATTAAAATGGAGGAACACTGGATAAAATATTCTATTAGGTGGTCAATGCCTCTGATTAAGACATATAAAAAACGGCTTTTAGGATTGGCTTTTTTGATGTTGCTTTCTGTATCTCTGAGCCTTATAAGAGTGAATTTTATACAACGAAGTATTGATGCCATACAAATTGGTGATTTGTATGCACTTTGCTGCACGGCACTTATGTTTATAGGAGTTACTTTACTAAAAATTTTATATGAATATGCTTACGGGTGTCATTATGAAAAGCTGTTCGTTTATATGGAAAAGGACTTGCAAAACAGATTCGTGCAGAAACTGCTGCGTAGCCAGATGAGGGAGGTTGACGGTGAAAACAGCGGAGAATTGAGCAATAGATGCAGTTTGGATATTCCTAATGCACTGGAATTTATTCGACAGGGTATTTCCAATTATCTGTTTCATCCACTTATGATGATTGGCGGTTTTTTGTATCTGTTTTATTTTAACCATAAATTGAGCTTGTGTGTATTTCTTCCTATTCCGATTCTTGCTTTTTTTTTGAATCGTATGTCGGGCAAAGCCAGTACTTTTTTTAGAAAAATTCAAGGATTAAATGATGATTATTCCGAACAGCTTTTTGATGCGGTGCATGGAGCGGAAATAATCAGGGCAGGAAATATGCAAAAAATACAGCATGATAAAGCGGGAAAAATTTTAGATTATATTCTGAAAGAAAGTAAACAGTATAATATAAATATAGCAATTACGCTTGCGTTTATCATGGCGGTCACATATGTGCCTATGGTATCATCATTTATTTATGGTGCATATTTGGTATCGAAAGGAGAAATTGAAGTCTCATTGCTTTTTGGATATGCGCAGTTGATCAATCCGATTTGTATGCCGGTAATTAATCTTTTCAGCTCCGTTGTAGCCATGAAAAATGCATGTCAATCTATGAAACGTCTTGAGAAAATAGAAAAATTGGAAGAGGAACGAACAGGGGGTCTTTCTTTATGCAGGGATGATACACCTGCGGTTTCTTTTGAAAAAGTCAGCTTTACATATGAGGCTGGCAGACATGTTATAGACCGGATGGATTTTTGCCTAGAGCAGGGAGAATGTGTAGGGATTGTGGGGGAAAGCGGTGCCGGAAAATCAACGATTATGGATTTGATTTGTGGTTTGTATGAGATAAACGAAGGAGAATTGAAACTTTTTGGACAAGATATAAAAATGTTGAATTTATCGGATGTACGAGAGAAGATTGCATATATTTCCCAACAGTCATATCTGTTTCCGGGAACGATTCTGGAAAATCTTAGGCTGGCAGATCCAGATGCAGATGAGGAGCAAATCTGGAAAGCGCTTGTAAAAGCAGGAATGGAGGAATATGTTTCCTCATTGCCCGAAGGAATACAGACAATGTTAAGTGAGGCAGGGAATAATCTTTCCGGTGGGCAACGACAGAGATTTTCACTGGCACAGGCTTTTCTGAGAAAAGCGGTCATTTATATTTTTGACGAGCCGACAGCTGCTCTTGATTCGGACATGGAAGTAAAAGTGATAGAAAGCATTATGGCGTTAGTAAGAAATGAGAAGGTTGCTGCTATCATTATTTCCCATAATTTAAGGGATTTACAATATTGCGATTGGGTTTATCGTCTGGAGGCGGGAAGACTGCAAAAGATTTCCATGGAGGAAATGATATGATTTCCTATTTTCGTTCTATAAAAAGACCGTTAGGTTGGGTAGTATTTCCAAAAACACAATATTTTTTTGCGCTGATTATAGATGCTCTTGTTTTTCCGATGGAACAGATCAGCGTTGGATTGATGCAAAAATTTCTGGTAAATGCTGTGGAATATCATAATAGACGATATATGCTTTATCTTGTTTGGCTTGGCACAGCTATATTGTTCATGGTGTTTGTGCTTAACCCTCTGGCTGATTGTATAAAGGAGTATACCATGCAGATTTATACCAGAAATCTCCGCGAACTGACATTGGACAGGCTTCTTACCTGTGAGTTTACTTTTTTTGAAAAATACCAGACAGGAGAAGTGATGACAAGGCTTCGGGATGATTTAAATAAGATCTCGTATATTTATACGGAAACAGTTTTTCGCTTTTTGCTTGGTGTGTTTTATGGAGGCGGTTCCCTTTTTATCATGTTTCTGTTTTGCTGGCAGTTGTCCATAGTGGTTATTGTTTTGTGTGTGTTTGAGTCTTATCTTGTGACAGTCATATCAAAAGAAATTGAGCGAAAAACAGAATTGTTTCAGAAGATTACTGATAAAAAACAGCAAATTTTGTTTGATCTGATCAGAAACTTACGGTTTATAAAAATTTTTTCTATTACGTCATGGGTAGGAAACAAATTTCAAGAATCGGTAGAAAAAACTGTGGAAGAAAAGCTGGATATCAATAAAACCAACGTTTTGCTAAAGATTTTAGGTGAAGTATTTAATGCATTGAATTTGATTCTGATATTTGGTTTTGGTGTAGCGCTTTATTTACGGGGTAAAATTGATTTGGGATCTTTGATGGCATTTTTGTTCCTGCAGGATGGGATTTCCTATATGCTTGGCAATTTCCGGGATTTTTTTTCAGGAATGAATGCGCAGTCGGTAAGCTGTAAACGTGTCAATGAACTTCTGGAACAAATGCGCGGCGGATTGCCGATCAGTGCGGAGAAAACAGAAGTAACGAAAAAGCCGCCAGCGGATATCTGTGTCCGTAATTTGTCTTTCAGCTATCCTTTGAGCAGTGAGGAGACACTAAAGGCGCTGAATCTTACCATACCAAAGGGGAAAATTACAGTTCTTTACGGTGATTCAGGGTGTGGAAAGTCTACCTTGTTAAAGCTGCTTTTAGCATTATATCATTCTGAGGCAGGAGAGATTTATATCGGTGGCAAAGTATATGAGAAGATGGATTACGATGAAATCCGGGCGCATTATGCTTATGTGGAGCAATCGCCTTATCTTTTCTGTGATACGGTAGCGGCAAATATACGCGGCAATCGTGTGAACGCTTCAATGGAGGAAGTAACAGAAGCTGCAAAACGGGCGGGTGCTCATGAGTTTATTGTTCAGAAAGAGGATGGCTACCAGACCATTGTCTCAGAACACGGCGAGAATTTTTCCGGCGGAGAGAAACAGAGAATCGCCATTGCGAGAGCTTTCTTACAGGATGCGCCCATTTTGATACTGGATGAGGCAACCAGTGGGGTCGATTTTGAAAATGAGACGATGATTTACAGACAGCTTCGGAAAATGGCAGGACAGGGAAAGACCATTTTGGCTGTAACGCACAGAGAGCATAGTCGGCAGTTCGCGGACTATGAGATTCGGATTTAGCAATAATAATTAAAGAGTGATTCCGCG
>CANOEC010000064.1 GCA_947564735.1 uncultured Lachnospiraceae bacterium
AGACATTTTGCAATCGAAGGCAGGCAATAAGAATATTTTACCTTTCAAGACTGTTGATGGCGCCGGGGAATTGACAAGCATTTTTTTTAATGATAGGCTAACAGTATATATTTGTATAGAAGTGAGGTTTATCATGAATAAAGGGAAATATTATATTACAACTGCAATCGCGTATACTTCGGGGGTCCCTCATATCGGCAACAGCTATGAGATTGTGCTGGCGGACAGTATCGCCCGTTTTAAGAGAAAAGACGGATACGATGTGTTTTTCCAGACAGGCACAGATGAGCATGGGCAGAAAATTGAATTGAAGGCGCAGGAGGCGGGAATCACACCCAAACAGTTTGTGGATAACGTGGCGGGCGAAATACGTCGTATCTGTGACGCTTTGAATACTTCTTATGACAAATTTATCCGGACGACGGATGACTCCCATGAGAGACAGGTGCAGAAAATTTTTAAGAGACTGTACGAACAGGGGGATATCTATAAGGGTTACTATGAAGGAATGTACTGTACGCCCTGCGAATCCTTCTGGACGGAGTCTCAGCTTGTGGATGGTAAGTGTCCGGATTGCGGCAGAGAGGTAAAGCCGGCAAGGGAAGAAGCATATTTCTTTAAGATGAGCAAATACGCGGATAAGCTGATTGAGCATATCAATACGCATCCGGAGTTTATCCAGCCGGTATCCCGTAAGAACGAGATGATGAATAACTTTCTTTTACCGGGGTTACAGGACTTGTGTGTGTCGAGAACTTCTTATAAATGGGGTATCCCGGTAGATTTCGACGATAAGCATGTAGTATATGTCTGGATGGACGCGCTGAGCAATTATATCACGGGCATCGGGTATGAGGCGGATGGAGAAAGCAGCGGGCTGTATCATAAGCTGTGGCCTGCAGACCTGCATCTGATTGGCAAGGATATCATCCGCTTCCATACGATATACTGGCCTATTTTCCTGATGGCGCTGGGAGAGCCGCTGCCGAAACAGGTATTCGGTCATCCTTGGCTGCTTCAGGGAGACGGCAAGATGAGCAAGTCCAAGGGAAATGTGATTTATGCCGATGACCTCATTGATTTCTTTGGTGTAGACGCAGTGCGGTACTTTGTACTTCATGAGATGCCTTTTGAGAATGATGGTGTTATCACGTGGGATTTGATGGTGGAGAGGATGAATTCTGACCTTGCCAATACCTTGGGCAATCTGGTGAACAGAACCATTTCCATGAGTAACAAGTATTTTGGCGGTGTGGTAGAGAACAGGAAGGTTGGCGTAGAAAGCGGCGCGGAGGATGTGGATGCGGATTTATTCAGAGTCGTAACACAGACATACGACAAAGTGTCGAAGAAGATGGACGAGCTGCGCGTGGCGGATGCCATCACGGAGATATTTGTATTATTTAAACGCTGCAATAAATATATTGACGAGACAATGCCTTGGGCGCTTGCGAAGGATGAGGCGAAGAAGGACAGACTTGCCACGGTCTTATATAATCTGTTGAATGGTATCTTGGTGGGCGCGTCCCTCTTGGAGCCTTATATGCCCCAGACAGCGGCGAGGATTTCCACCCAGATTTGCGCAGGGTTAGTTGATTTCGCCGTACTGGAAGAGTGTGCGAAAAATCAGGATTATGAACGGGCGGCGTCACTGTATCCGGCGAATCACAAAGTGACTGAGACACCGGAGATACTTTTTGCACGACAGGATTTGAAGGAGATTAGTGAGAAGGTGGAAGCAATGTTTGAGGCAAGAAAGGCGGCAGGCAGCAAAGAAGAGGCAAAACAGGAAGAGGCGCTGGCGGATGTGATTGATTTTGAGGCAAAGGACACGATTACCTATGATATCTTTGACAAGTGCCAGTTCAGGGTCGGCGAGATTATAGAGTGTAAGGAAGTGCCGAAGTCAAAGAAGCTGTTATGTTCCAAGGTGCGTGTCGGTTCGGAGGTAAGACAGATTCTGTCCGGCATCAAGCAACATTACAGCGCGGAGGAGATGGTTGGAAAGAAAGTGATGGTTCTTGTCAATTTACAGCCGCGGGAAATTGCCGGAATGATGTCGGAGGGCATGTTATTATGTGCCGAGGACGCGGAGGGCGGTCTTGCACTTATGACGCCGGAGAGACCCATGCCCGCCGGTGCGGAAATATGTTAGCAATTTGTGATAAGAGCGGTTCTGACATGGAGGATTGTCGTGATTAAAAAAGAAGAATTTTATTTTGATTCCAGAGACGGGGAGCACAAGATTCATGCAATCAAGTGGATTCCGGAGACAGAGAAACCGGTGTGTATTTTGCAGATTGTACATGGTATGTCGGAGTATATAGACAGATACGATGATTTTGCGCGTTATCTGGCAGACAAGGGTATACTGGTTGTGGGTGACGACCACTTAGGACACGGTAAATCCGTGAATCCGGGGGAGCCTTACGGATATTTTTGTAAGGAGGATGCGCCTACGGTACTTGTGCGCGACGAACACAGGCTGAAAAAAATGATGCAGGAGAATCATCCGGGTGTGCCGTATCTGATATTGGGACACAGCATGGGATCTTTTATCACCCGTAACTATCTGATGCGTTATGGCAGCGGGATAAACGGGGCGCTGATAGTAGGGACCGGTATGCAGTCGAAGCCCGTGCTTATGTGCGCCCGCGCCTTGGCGGCAATCGAGAAAGTATTCTGCGGCGAGAAACATGTTAGCAAATTGGTGGATAAGGCGGCATTTGGCGTGTACAATAAGAAAATAGAAACGCCGAAAACCTCTTTTGACTGGCTGTCAAGGAATGAAGAAAATGTCCGGAAGTATATAGATGACCCGTTGTGTGGATTCATCTTTACGGTGAACGGTTTCCAGACGCTCTTTAAACTTATTTATCATTTGCATGATACGGAGAAGCTGAAAAAGATGCCTGTAGCTCTGCCGGTTTTCTTTTTATCGGGCGAGGACGACCCGGTAGGGGATTACGGCAGGAGCGTGGAGAAGGTCTACCGGTCGTTTCGTGAGATGGGGATGGAGAATGTACAGATGAAATTATACCCGAAGGACAGGCATGAGCTTTTGAACGAAGTGGATAAAGAGGATGTATACGCAGATATTTACCGTTGGATATTGCAGAGGGTGTAGGCTGTTTGTTTACTCTGTCAACGGAAGGAAAATTTGAGACAAAAGGCAGAAGGAGTGTATGAGAAAAAAGCGTAAAAGGACAGGTCTCTGGCTCGCATTGTTTCTTCTCGGAATTATTTGTATCGCCTTTCTGACGGTTCAGAGAAAGGGAGAAGATATTGTGGATAAAGGGGAAGAAACGATTGTCGGGTGTCTGATTGATATGATAGCTGACGGGAAAGTGGATTTGTCGGACGAAAACAGTGTCCGGCAGGCAATCCGTGAGAGCGAGAGCGAGCTTGGGATTACTCTGACAGAGGAAAACAAGGACAGGATTGTCGGATTTATGCAGACCTTTGATGACATTGAAGTTGGAGCCGAGGACTTCATGGAACAGGCGGGAGAGATGTATCGGAAATACAGCACGGAACTGGTGCAGGAGGCAAACACTGCCATCAATAAGGCAGTCGGAAGCGCTGTGGAGAATGCAGCCGGGAATTTCTTTGAAAGTATCAGACAGTCGGTACAGAACTTTTTTAAAAGCCTGACTACGGCGTAAACGCCGGGTATCCTAAAATTCTGAATAATTACGAATGTTTTTGCCTTCTTGGACCATACTATGAATAATATGGAAAAGGAGGCATTTTTCATGAAAATAGCTTTTTTCAGCACAAAACCCTATGATAAGATTTGGTTTGAGCCTATGGGAAAGGAATATGGATTTGATATTCATTTCTATGAGATGCCCTTTCAGGAGGAGACCATCATGCTTGCAAAGGGATATGATGCTGTCTGTATTTTTGTGAATGATTATGTGAATGCACAGATGATACAGCAGCTTTATGAGATGAAGGTCAAGGCGATTCTTTTGCGCAGCGCAGGATTTAACCATGTGGATGTAAAGGCGGCGGAGGATAAGATACTGATTTTGCGTGTTCCGAGCTATTCCCCGGAGGCGGTGGCTGAATTTGCCATGGGTATGATATTGACTGTGAACCGATATACGCATAAGGCATATAACAGAACGAGGGACTTCAATATGAGTCTGAACGGACTGATGGGAGTGGATCTCTATCGGAAGACAGCCGGCATCATCGGTACGGGTAAAATCGGGCAGGCGATGATACGCATCTGCAACGGATTCGGGATGCGCGTGCTTGCGTATGATTTGTATCCGAATCAGAAGCTGGATGTGGAGTATGTGCCCTTGGAGGAGCTGATGGCGAACGCGGATTTGATTTCCCTTCACTGCCCGCTGACGTCGGAGACGAGGCATATCATCAACCGGCAAACGATAGAAAATATGAAACAGGGTGTGTATCTGGTTAATACGTCGAGAGGCGGTCTGATAGATACGGACGCCCTGATAGACGGACTTGTGGCGGGAAAGTTCGGCGGAGTCGGACTGGATGTTTACGAGGAGGAAGAAGGAATCTTCTATGAAGATAAATCCGGCGAGATTATGCGTGATGAGAATCTGGCGCGGCTGATGACATTCCCGAATGTTTTGATTACTTCCCACATGGGATTTTTTACGAAAGAGGCTATGCAGGCAATAGCCTCGGTGACATTGGAGAATGCATATGCGTTGGAGAACGGACTGCCGCTTGTGAATAAAGTGGGAGCGGAAGCAGTGAAATAAATGCAAAAGGTTGTATATTGATTCAAAATACGATAAGATATAATTAAATGTATTTATGATAAGGAGCCGCAGGTAAGTTGGAAGCATCGTATCAAATCAGAAGTGCATATCGTGAGGAATGGCAGGATGCCATGGCACTGGCGTGGAAAACTTTTCTGCGGTTTGAAGCGGATGTTTATACTTCTGAGGGTGTTGAGAATTTTCGGAAGTTTATTACGGATTCTACACTATACCGTATGTTTGTGATGGGCGCCTATCAGTTATTTGTGGCGGTAGACCATGGCAAGGTGATTGGTATGATTACGCTTAGGGATTCGGCGCACATCTCGCTTCTGTTTGTGGATGAGATGTATCATAGACAGGGAATCGGGCGGGCGTTAATCAAATATCTTACGGAATATCTGTTATCGGAAGTGGGCGCCTTTAGAGTGACGGTCAATTCGTCTCCTTATGGGGTGGGGTTTTATCATAAATTAGGATTTAAGGATATACGTTGTGAGGAGAAAAAAGACGGAATTATTTATACGCCGATGGAATTTATTTTGTAAGATGTGAGGTTGTACATATGGAATATGTGAAAAGCAAAAATATTTTTCTGTTGATGCGGGATGTCCTGAAGCTGGTTCATCCAAGACCGATGGAGCACGGTTCTCGAGTGGCATATATGGTATATCTGATGCTGCGGGAGGGCGGCAGGTACGAGGAATTTGAGCTGGCGGACATGGTTATGGTCGCCACGATGCACGATATTGGCGCATATATGACAGAAAAAGGAAAAATCAATGATATTTTGCGCTATGAGGCGAAGGATAGCATGGGACATTCTGTTTACGGCTATCTGTTTTTTAAGTATCTGTCCCCTGTGAAGGATTTAGCGAAGGCGATCATGTATCATCACATGGATTATGACAAGCTTCAGAAAGTGGATTACGCCTATAAGGAATTTGCTGCCTATATTAATATTGCGGAGAAAATGGACATCTATTCCACATCTATGGGCAGTCAGTTTGATATGTATATGTTCCAGAAGCAGGCGGGAAGTAAACTCTCTTCGGACGGTTTGTATCTATTCTACCAGTGTGCGGATAAATATCATATTTTTGAGAAGATTGCGAGCGGCGAATACAAAAAAGAACTTGACGATATCGTAGATTATATGATTTTTTCCAATGAGGACAAGAAAAAGTTTCTGGAAATGCTGATGTATTGTCGTGGGTTCAGAAGCAGAAAGATGGTAGTGGACGGTATTACGACAGTCTGCGTCTGTGAGGAACTTGCAGATTTGCTGATGTTGTCGCAGCAGGATAGAGAGCTTCTTTATTATGGGGCGCTGCTCCATGATATCGGTATGCTGGCAATCCCGCTTGAGATTATTCAGGCGCCGCGCAAGCTGACGAGCGAGGAAATGAGACTGGTCAGGACGCATGTACAGATTTCGGCGAAGGCCTTTAAAGACAAAGTAGATATCGAAGTGATGAATATCGCGTTATCACATCATGAAAGATGCGACGGAAGCGGATATCCCAGACGAATCAAAGATTTACAGATGACTTTCCCACAGAGGATATTGCAGGTTGCGGATGTTGTCACTGCGCTCGTGAATGAAAGAAGTTATCGAACGCTGCTCCCTAAGGAGAAGGTGATAGGTATTTTAACGGAAGAGGCTTCGAGAAATCGTTTGAAACAGCAGGTTGTGGTTGCCTTTGTGAAATCGTATGACCGGATTATGCAGCGTGTCAGAGCGGAGTCAGCCGAAATATTGAAGATGTATGAGACATTGAATAAGCAGTATGAGCTGATTAGCAAAAAATATAAAATATAGTGGATGTATTTAATATTTTTTGTAAATAATGTAGATTTTTTGTGTGCTTTTGTAATATAATGTAATTGCATATATAGGAGTGTTGCTATTATGGGAAGATTTTTTGATATGGATAGTCCGATTATGCGGTTTTTGAACCGTGTGGGCGATATGTTGATTTTGAATCTGATGATGCTTGTCTGTTGCATACCGATTATTACGGCGGGCGCCGCCTATACCGCTATGCATTATGTGCTCCTCAAGATGATTCGGGGGGAAGAGGGCTATCTGGTGAAGGGCTTTTTTAAATCCTTTGTCCGGAATTTTAAGCAGGCTACCTTAATATGGCTTATGATGCTGTTCGTGATAGCGGTCTTTATTGGAGATGCGTTTATTTTTGGCTATTCGGGAGTAGTATTTCCAAAGCCGCTGGTTATAATGGTGTTAGCGGTAGCGATTATCCTGTTATTGATGTCAATGTATGTATTTCCACTGCTTGCAAGATTTGAAAATACGATTAAGAATACGCTCAGGAACGCGGCGATTCTTTCGGTTGCCAATTTGCCGAAGACTCTTCTGATGGCGGTATTTTATGTGCTTCCGCTTATCATAGGTTATTTTTCAGCATATTCTTATATATTTATCATTATGTTTGGCATTTCAGTACCGGCTTACGGCGCTGCATGGCTGTACAGTGGAATATTTAAGAAATTTGAACCTGAGGCGAAGGAGGTTTCGGATTTAGATTTTACCTTAAATATGGATTGTGGAAAAGAGGAAATCAATGGGGAATCAGAATAAGTCGGTTATTGCTTCATGGGTAGTTCCGGGGTTAATATTAATGGCGGCTGTTGTCATTATGCTTATTAACTTCTCGGCCAAGAGTAGTTCGGATGCATCGGAAGCAGTTTCAAGGAACTTAATTAGGTCAATACAGGGATATAAGGAAGATTTTTTATATCAGCTGGATACGCTTGGTGCGATTGCCGGTCCGATTGGCGCCGTGATGGAGCGGGAAGGAACGTGGGACGAGAAATTTGCGGCAGATATGACGGAAATACTAGGGGAGTGCATGGATGCTGACAGAGTTGTCTTCTGTGATGTTTCCGGTCAGGGCGTTGACGCACAACGCAGGCAGGTTGATGTGGGGGAAGAAGAATATTTTCCCAGAATCAAGGCATTTGAGAAATCATCATACATATATACCGAATCAAACAATTCTGATAATGAAGCGCTTGCGAAAGCAATTATAGTGGTAGAACGTGTGGGGAGTGGGAAGGATGCGTATTATTTTTTGATGTTCTATTCCATGGACAGATTCAAGTCGTTGATGTCGAAGTCGGATTTTGACTCCAACTCATTTTTGACGGTTGTGGATTCGGAGGGAAAGGTACTGGGGGCTGCGGGTGCGGTCAATAGTAAGCTGTTAAAAGATGGCAATCTTTTGGAAGCCATAAGACCGGAGAATGCGGAACAGGCTCGTACTATTAAGAATCGTCTGGATAATGGTTCGCGCGGAACGACTGCTGTGACGGTTCAGGGTGAAAGCTGTACGTTAGCGTATGTACCGTTTGGAGAGAACCACTGGGAAGTAATCCTTGGAGTCAGTCAGGGATATGTGGACAAGCAGATTAGTCTGCAATGGGAAAACACGAAAGACATGTTGACTTATCTGATAATTGCGATTTTTGTGTTTATTTGTCTGGTGGTGGGCATCAATATTGTCAGTAAGATACGTAATAACGAAAAGAAAAAGGAACTTGAGAACAAGGCGGATACGGATTTGCTCACAGGTTTGACAAATAAGCTTGCGACGGAGCGTAAGATTAAGGCTTATATGCAGCAGCATCCGAATTCCCAGTCGATGCTGTTCATATTAGATATTGATAATTTCAAGAAAATCAACGATACGATGGGACATGCTTTTGGTGACGAGGTGCTGCGTTCGCTGGGGCAGCAGATTGGTGCGATTTTCCGTGCAACTGATATTATTGGACGTGTCGGCGGTGACGAGTTCATGATTTTCTTAAAAGGAGTTTCTGATAAAGATGCTGTTCGCAAGGAAGCGAAGAAGGTGGAGCAGTTCTTCAAGAACTTTCAAGCGGGTGAGTATGTGAAGTATGCGGCGACAGCGAGTATTGGAGTGGCAATCTTCCCTCAGGAGGGTAACGATTTCGAGACGCTATACAAAGCGGCGGATCAGGGATTGTACAAGGCAAAGAAGCGCGGCAAGAACCAGCTTGCATTTTACCGTGACGAGTGGGGCTTGGCAGAAGGTGAACAGCCTAAGACAGAGGAGCAGGAACAGCAGGCAAAATAAAAAAGAAATAGTAATTATATAGAACAAAGCGAGAGACGGCAGGTTTTTGCCGTCTTTTCTTAATGGTATAGGATGATGTTGGGGTCAAAATGAGCTTTTGGTAAATTGAGATGGCAGATTGCACAAATTGCTCTCTTGTGTCTGCTTTTTCGATTGGATTTGGTACTTGACAATATACCCCCATGGGGTATATTGTATAGATGAAAAGAAAAAAACGGGGCACAATAGTGTGTAAATGCGACAAAATGATTGATGAAGCGGAATAACGTGGAATAAAAGGAAAGGGTTCTGGTACTGGCTATGATGGAAGAAGAAAGAAAAGAAGAGACAAAAGAAACAACAAAAGAAGATATATGCGCATGCTGCCATCATAAGAACACGCCGAGAGATGTGAAGGAGCAGAAACAGCTGCAGAACCGCATCAGCCGTATTATCGGGCAGCTGAATGGGATTCAGAACATGATTGATGACAACAGGTATTGCGGGGACATTCTGATTCAAATCGGAGCGGTGGAAAGCGCGTTGCAGAGTCTGGGATATATTATTTTGCAGGATCATTTGCAGACATGTGTAGTGGAAGAAGTAAAAAAAGGCAATGAGGCGATTATGACAGAAGCGGTAGAACTGATTAAAAAGTTGAAATAAAGAGATTGACAGATAAAGAAAGGTGCAGATAGGTTGAAAAATAAGCTTGAACATGGAGGTGTGGTATGAAAAGCGAAAAATTTCAAGTGACCGGTATGACATGCGCCGCCTGCAGCGCTCATGTAGAGAAGGCGGCAGCAGGTGTTGAGGGTGTTGGGAAAGTCAGTGTGAGTCTGTTAATGAACAGCATGACGGTGGAATATGATGCGCCGGCGACCACGCAGGCAATCTGCGATGCGGTGGCGGCGGCAGGTTACGGGGCAAGCCCGGCAGATACGGCACAGACGGGAGAAGAAAGTGTGGTGTCCGCAAGTGCGGCAAGGGAGGCGCTGGAGGATCATGAGACGCCTAAAATCAGAAAACGACTGATTGTGTCGTTGTGTCTTTTATTGCCGTTAATGTATGTAACGATGGGGCATCTAATGTGGGGCTGGTATGTGCCGGCGGTATTTGCCTCTAATCCATGGGCGATTGCCTTGTATCAACTGCTTTTAACCGGTTTGGTGATGGTGGTGAACCAGAAATTTTTTATCAGCGGGTTCCAGAGTCTGATGCATCGGGCACCCAATATGGATACGCTGGTGGCGCTTGGAAGCAGTGCGGCATTTGTATACAGTACGGCGGTCATGTTCCGCATGGGTTCCTATATGGGAACGGATAACAGAGAAATGGTAGTGCATTGCCTGCATGATATGTATTTTGAGTCGGCGGCAATGATATTGACTTTGATTACCGTCGGTAAAATGTTAGAATCATATAGTAAGGGCAAAACGACCAATGCGATTAAGAGCCTGATGGATTTGGCGCCGAAGACGGCGCATGTGCTGCGGGATGGTGTGGAGATTACGGTTCCGGCACAGGAGGTTGTGGCTGGCGAGATTTTTGTTGTCAGACCGGGCGAGAGCATTCCGGTAGACGGAGAAGTGCTGGACGGTGAGAGCGCGGTGGATGAGTCCGCGTTGACTGGCGAGAGCCTTCCAGTAGATAAGCATGCGGGCGAGCGCGTCAGTGCGGCAACTATGAACCAGAACGGTGCACTGACTTGTAAGGCGGTGCGGGTTGGCAAAGATACTACTTTGCAGCAGATTATTGATATGGTGGAAAATGCCGTGGCAACCAAGGCTCCCATTGCACAGATTGCGGATAGGGTATCGGGTGTATTCGTGCCTGTGGTAATTACGCTGGCAGTGATAACGGGTGTGATATGGCTGGCTTTTGGTGCAGGCATAGGAAAAGCGTTGTCATATGCAATCAGTGTACTGGTGATTAGCTGTCCCTGTTCTTTGGGGCTTGCAACACCGGTGGCGATTATGGTAGGTAACGGCATGGGAGCGAGGCATGGTATTTTGTTTAAAAATGCAACGGCGCTCGAACTGGCAGGCAGGACGGATTTTGTGGTACTGGATAAGACTGGTACCGTCACGGAAGGAAAGCCGAAGGTTACAGACCTATATCCGGCAGAAGGAACGTTGGAGGAAGAACTGCTGACGATTGCCGCGGCACTAGAAAGTAAGAGTGAACATCCGCTTGCCAAGGCGATTTGTGAATACGCCGAAGAAAGGCGGATACCGGTACGGCACGTCGAAGGATTCCGCGCCTTACCCGGCTGGGGTGTGGAAGGCATAGTAGAGGGAAAAGAAACGTATGGCGGCAGTGGAGCTTTGCTGTCCGAAAGGAAACTGCTTGCAGAGCCCATGCAGAAAATTGGTGAGCAGATGGCGAACGAGGGCAAGACGCCTCTCTATTTTGCAAAAGAAGGCAGGCTGTTAGGAATGGTTGCGGTTGCGGATGTGGTCAAACAGGACAGCAGACAGGCAATCAGTGAACTGCGCAATATGGGGATACAGGTAGTCATGCTTACGGGCGATAACAGGCGGACGGCGCAGGCAATCGGGAAACAGGTTGGACTTACGGCGATTGTGTCGGAAGTTCTTCCAAATGACAAGGAAGCGGTGGTCAGAAGATTGTCTGAACATGGACGCGTCGCTATGGTTGGCGATGGTATTAATGATGCACCGGCGCTTACAAGAGCGGATGTCGGAATCGCAATCGGTGCGGGGGCGGATGTGGCGCTGGAGGCTGCGGATATTGTTCTGATGAAATCCAAGCTGACAGATGTGTCCGCTGCCATCAGACTTTCGCGTCAGGTGCTCAAGAATATCCATGAGAATCTGTTCTGGGCGTTTTTCTATAACTGTGTCGGGATACCTCTGGCAGCGGGGATTCTTGTGCCGGCGTTTGGGTTAAGTCTGAATCCGATGTTTGCAGCGGCGGCGATGAGCTTATCGAGTTTTTTTGTAGTAACCAATGCTCTGCGTCTTAATTTCTTCACGGTGCAGTCGGATAAAAAGGACCGGAAGAAGGCGCAGGTTATGCTGCCGGGATTTATAAACAGTGAGGAAACCGCGCAGGAGTCAAATCGCGCGGCATCCATAGAGCATCATAATCAAAAGGAGGAAAACAAAATGGTGAAAAGTCTGGATATTGAAGGGATGATGTGCGCACACTGTCAGGCGCATGTGCAGAAGGCGCTGGAAGGAGTGGAAGGCGTGACGGATGTCAAGGTCAGTTTAGAAGAGAATCAGGCGCTTCTGACCGTGGAGGATACGGTGGAGGACCAGAAACTTATCGACGCAGTAACGGAGAGCGGCTATAAAGTTCTGGCGTGTAAGACGATTCCGGTCCGCGACTCTATGATTTGACATGGGTTGTTTTCAGAACAGTTAAAAATGTTTTGTTGAATATGCATAGGAATGTTGTGATTTATTGGTCAACTTGTCTAAATGAGTGAAAATTAACGGTTTGAGTAAGCAATTTCTACAATGGAAAGAGAAATCTTTGTGAAATAATGGCATGGCAAAGGAAGAAAAAGTCCGCTATACTATGTTCAGAGTCAAAAATTGATGAATAATCAGTGAGACAATAAAAAATTAAATTTTAGGAGGCAATCATGGCAAGTTTATCTTTGAAAAATGTCTGCAAAGTATATCCGAACGGCTTTGAGGCAGTAAAAGATTTCAATCTTGAAATCGCAGATCAGGAGTTTATTATTTTCGTAGGTCCTTCAGGTTGTGGTAAGTCTACAACACTTCGTATGATAGCTGGTTTGGAAGATATTTCTTCTGGCGAACTGAAGATTGGTGACAGAGTTGTAAACGATGTAGAGCCTAAAGACAGAGATATCGCAATGGTATTCCAGAACTACGCTCTGTATCCTCATATGTCCGTATACGATAATATGGCATTCGGATTGAAGTTAAGAAAAGTTCCGAAGGATGAAATCGATAAGATGGTTAAAGAAGCAGCAAAGATTCTTGACTTGACAGCTCTTCTTGACCGTAAACCGAAGGCTTTGTCCGGTGGTCAGAGACAGCGTGTTGCTATGGGTCGTGCTATCGTTCGTAACCCTAAGGTATTCCTCATGGATGAGCCTCTTTCTAACTTGGATGCAAAACTCCGTGTGCAGATGCGTGTTGAGATTTCCAAATTACATCAGAGACTGGGCACAACCATCATCTATGTAACACATGACCAGACAGAGGCTATGACGCTGGGTACAAGAATCGTCGTTATGAAAGACGGTGTTGTTCAGCAGGTAGATACACCTCAGAACTTATATCAGAAACCTCAGAATCTGTTCGTTGCAGGATTCATGGGTTCTCCGCAGATGAACTTCTTAGATGCTGTTGTTGAAGTAAGCGGTGATAACGCAAGCTTGAAGGTAGCTGGACAGACAATTCCGCTTCCGCCTGCTAAGTCCAAGAAGTTGATTGATGGCGGTTATGCAGGAAAGACTGTTACATTCGGTATCCGTCCTGAGGACGTATATGATTCCGAGGCTTATATCCAGTCAGCTAAGTGCGTATTCGAGTCCACCATCAAGGTTTATGAATTGCTTGGTGCAGAAGTTTACTTATACTTTGATCTTGCTGAGTTCCCGATTACTGCTAGAGTAGACTCCCGTACAACAGCGAGACCCGGTGATACAGTTAAGTTTGCTTTTGATGTTGAGAAGATTCATGTATTTGACAAAGAGACAGAGCAGACAATCACCAACTAATTAGAATAATATGAGGGGGATGCCTTGGCATCCCCTTTATTTATATCATAGAAAATCGTTTTGTTCGTATATGAGTTTGCGAAGCAAATCTCGCAAAGTTATTTGCGGAGCAAATTACTTTTTTGATGATGAAGAGAGGTTGTTATATGATTTCAAGCCAAGTAATCAGAAGCAGTATTGAAGAATTGAAAGCTATATGCAAAGTTGATTTGAGTGTCTGGGATTTGGAAGGGAAAGTCGTCGCTTCGACATTTGAATCTGACGAGATTACGCCCGCATTGATAGCAGGATTTGTCAATTCACCTGCGGACAGTCAGGTGATTGGTGCACATCATTTGATGAAGGTTCTGGATGAAGAAGAGGTGCTGTTTGTTCTTGATGCGAAGGGAAACGGCGAGGAAACTTATATTTTTGGCAAAATTGCGGTTAGTCAGCTGCAACAGTTGATTATTGCCTATAAAGAGAGATATGACCGCAATAATTTTTTCCAGAATTTGTTGTTGGATAATATGCTTCTGGTAGATATTTATAATAGAGCCAAGAAGCTGCATATAGAGGCGTCGGTGCCAAGAGCGGTCTTTTTAATAGAAACGGATGGAGAGAAGGATCGGGAGAAAGAGTCTGCCACGACAGAACTTTTAAACGGGATGTTCTCTGCGCAGGTTGGTGATTACATTACGGCTGTAGATGAGAGTGATGTAATACTGATTAAAGAATTGGAGGCGGAAGAGGATTACGCCAGATTGGATCAGATAGCAAATACGATTGTGGACATGATGAACATGGAAGCGATGTTGAACGTCCGTGTGGCGTATGGTACTATTGTAGGAGAGTTAAAAGAAGTATCCAAATCCTATAAAGAGGCTAAAATGGCATTGGATGTGGGTAAGATTTTTTATGCGGAAAAGAAAGTGACCGCATACAATACATTGGGAATTGGACGGTTGATTTACCAGTTGCCGATTAACCTGTGCCGTATCTTTATCAATGAGATATTTGGTCCGAATGTACCAAACGGATTGGATGAGGAGACATTGACAACTATCAATAAGTTCTTTGAAAATAATCTGAATGTGTCCGAGACGTCCAGACAGTTGTTTGTACACCGCAATACGCTTGTATACCGTATTGAGAAGCTGGAAGCAAGTACAGGATTGGATATCAGAACATTTGAGGATGCGCTGACGTTTAAGATTGCTCTGATGGTCGTTAATTATATGAAATATCTGGATTCATTGGAATATTGACTGACCCGAATCATCGGCGTCATATGTGATTGGCGGTTATTTTTGCCGGATACTATCTGTGCGATAGTTATCCGGCATTTTTTATTGCTGTGAAGCATATATATTTTGTATAAGGCTTTGCGGAGAATGATACACGGTTTGTAAATATTATGCGGAAATTCATGGGAGGGAGGGCGAAATTGTGTACCAGAAAGAAATTATATATATGGGATTATACAAAGAAGAAAGCAGGTTAGGAAGCGCTGGTTTCCTAAAGATAGAGAATCGGGAACGTGAAAGCAGGATGTACTTGAAGCTACAGAATGTTCCGCTCGGTATCAGCGGCAGATTTCCAATTCGTGTTTATGACGGAGAGGGCTGGAAAGAAATTGACGGAGTTACGGTGCGGGAAGGCGGCGGAAGCTGGCAGGAAAGTCTGGGAAAACCGGCGGAAAGGGTAATTTTGAAGGTTATGCTTCCGAGTGGATATTATCTGGAAGGAAAGAGTAAGACCGTTTCTGATGAGGAGCCGAGGGGAAGAGCGGATGCAAAGAAAGAGACAGATGTAACGAGGAAAGTGGATGTAACGAAGGAACAAGATGCTGTAAGAAAAGGGAATGTTGCAAGAGAAGATGTTGCAAGAGAGAGAGACGTTGCAAGAGAAAGAGATGTTGTAAAGGAAAGCGATGCTGCAAGGGAAAGAGGGGCTGCAAACGAAAGAGATGTTGCAGGGGAAAAAAATGCTGCGAGCGAAAAGGATGCTACAGCGGAAAAAAACGATGCGGAAGAAAGAGATGCTGCGCAGAAAGTAAGTGCGGCGGGAAAGTCATATGTTGTCCAAGAAGAAATGATAGCAAAAAAACCAAATCCCGTTCGAGAAGAGAGCATTGCGGAAGGCGCCGGTTTTGTCCGGGAAGAAAGGATTGCGAACGAAGCCGGTTTTGTCCGGGAAGAAAATATTGCAAGAGAAGCTGATTTTGCCCGGGTGGAAAAGATTCTGGTAAAGGAGGAATTACCGCGGCGCAGGACCGAAAGTACGTTTACGGTGCCGCAGACGCTGCCTGAGCATAGTCTGAAAGAGGACAAGTGGGAACAGATATTGGATACATATGAAAACATATATCCCTACGGTGACGAGAGAGTCTATGTCAAGCTTGAGCCAAAAGATTTTGTTATCTTACAATCCAAATACCAGCACCTTGTCAATAACAGTTTTTTGCTGCACGGATTCTATAATTATCGTTATATTATTCTTGGAAAAGAACAGGACTATTATCTGGGCGTGCCGGGAGTGTTTTACGAACGTGAGAAAATGGTTGCCTTGATGTTCGGTTTTGAGGCTTTTGAATGTCCGGGAGGTAATGCCAAAGTGGGAGAATTTGGATATTATCTTAGGAAGGTAGAATTGTAAATTTGCGTATTTTGTATGGGGGAGAAGTATGATATAATGGACTCAAGATTTTATCTTGAGTCTGCAAGAAAAACGGCTTGCGGCACAAGAATTACTTCGTCATTCTTGTTGGAGTAATACGGGATTACAGTTTTTTGCAGGTATTGGTGGGCAGATGGTTACAGTTAACGGAAGGTACGGTGGGGATGGATAAATGAAGATTGCGGTACTGCTTGGAGGAATCAGCTATGATTCCCAGAAAAGAACAATTAACGGTATATTGGACAAAGCAATTCTGGATAAAGCGAATGTCTACATTTTTACTTGTGATGGGTGGAAATATGAGATTCCATCCAAATACGAAAAAGGGGAGTACAATATTTACAGGTTGCCGGATTTTACAAAATATGACGGTGTAATATTGAATAGCGATACAATCCATGATCCGGAGGCTGTGAAAGAGATTGCGGATAGGATTCATGCCGCCGGAATACCGTGCGTTGATTTGAACATTAATAATCCGGGATTTATGCATGTTGAGATGGAAAACAGAAATGGCATACAGGAGATTGTGGAGCATCTCATTGCGAAACATCATGCCAAGAATATCTTTTTTATCTCCGGACCGGAAGACAGCCATGATGCCAGCATCAGGCTTCATGCTTATGAGGATGCAATGAAGGCGAATCATGCGGAGTGGAGCGAAGAACAGATTTATTATGGTGATTACAGCTACGACGCCGGCAGGAGAGGGGTCACAAAATTTCTGGAGGATGCTTCTGTGAGGCCGGATGCGATTGTTGCCGCAAATGATGAGATGGCGGTAGGTGCAATATTAGCTTTGAAGGAAGCTGGATACCGGGTGCCTGAAGATGTGATAGTGACGGGGTATGATGATAGTGATATTGCGGCATACAGTTATCCGAGGCTCACTACGGTGAGAAGGGGAGAATATGAGGCGGGGCAGTTTGCCTACAATAATATTGTTGCTGCAATTCGCGGTGAAGCAGTGGAAGAGTATACGGTGATTCCGGGACATGCCATGTTTTCCGAATCCTGTGGATGTGCGGACTGTCGGGACGCAGATGGCGCGCAGATGCGCGAAAATTATATGAAGCAGAATGTCAAGGCGCACAGAGAAATGGAAGTTATTAAAAACTCTTCAGTGGAATTTACGAAGTTGATGAAAATGGATGACCTGTTTGAGACTTTGGAGCGTTATATACGCGAAATCGGCATAGAGTATTTCTATTTATGTACTTGCGATAGTCTTGACCATTACGACAGGGAACTGGAAAGGATAATGAATGGAGGGGGATTCCTTAGGGATACTTCGGCTTACAGTGACGAATTATGGGTTCCCTTTGCTTATGAGAGGGGAGAGGTCAACAATTACGGCTCGTTCCCCAAGAGTATGCTTTTGCCGGAAGAGTGTGAGATGAAGCGTGCGGGCGCGTTTTACATCATTATGCCGATTCATTTTCAAGATTATTGTTACGGCTATTGTGTAGCGGGAGATTATCGTTCGGCATTTGAAGGGCGGTTTTATCAGAATTTTATTTTGAATCTGGATAATGCAATGGAGACAATTCGTAAGCAGGATGCGATGAAGGCGATGGTTCAGGGATTGAACCATAAGATGAGCGAGCATTTTAAATAGAATATGGACAGATGAAATGGCGCACGGTTTCTATCAAAAACCGTGCGCTTTATGTCGAACTTAACCCATGTACGTTACCTTTACAGTTAACTCCGCCAGGCACCCTCACGGCACATGAAAG
>CANOEC010000065.1 GCA_947564735.1 uncultured Lachnospiraceae bacterium
CGATAGGGGATTCTCTGGCTAGTACGCTCCATGAACTGTCATATATTACTATGTCACTATCTTGTCCGATTAATACGCCGGCTCTTCTGTATTTTGGACTTCAATCGTACTTACGATGCCGTCTTTGACAATCATCGTATATCTGTTTAATACACTGCCGTCAGGGTCGGACACTTCATAGTAAGTATATCCGCCGCCGGCGTCATCTACCTCACAGTTAAAATCGGCAATTGCCTTCTTCACCGTATCCTCGGAATCTCCCACTTTGATATTGCCGGGAAATACGAGATCAAACTTCGGACCGTTGTCACTTGATTTCATAGATAGTGCAAAACAGTTTTCCACAATCGTTGCATAATCCGCATAATTCTTTACCATTGTATGCAATGTCTGATTGTTATATCTTAAGTCTACCCAGCCGCTGCCGCCTGCCGCTACTTCACTGTCTGATTTTGCCGTATCAATTGTAAACCCGTTCTCCAGCAAAACCGATACCGGACATGGCAGAGAATATACAACCCCTTCCAGCTGCGCCGTATATGCATAGAAGTCATCTCCTAAAGATTTTGGCGCTCTATATGCTTCTACAAGCTCCGGAACCTCTTCATTGATAGAATTATCCGCACCCTCCAATTCAACAAGATTCTCCAATTTTATCTGAAGCAGCGCGTCTTCTTCTTTATATACATACAGCGTAACTTCCCGGTAATAGTCCAGTTCATATGACATCATATAATACAAATCACTGTCATAGTCTCTGCTCGGCTCTCCATATGCCTCTTTAATATCGTCTACATCAGATACGCCATACTGGATTCCACCGGGCAAAAGAATTTCCCAGTCACAATCTTTCAACATATATTTATCCAGTTCTATGCCTGCTACCATACTCTCGGAAAAGGGAACGCTGTTCATAGACAAATTTGCAAATTGTGCATATATCTCATTCCCGTCTTTGCTCCATCTTTCGGCAACCGTATACTGATTGGAAGTCAGCTGTTGCGTATTATCTCCTTTGTACTCCCAGCCAAGCGCTTCGAAATCAGAATACCACATGGGAAACTGGTATACCGTACCGTCAATAGATACTTGGAAATCATACAAATCATCGGACAGATTATCCGGCAACGCCGTTGTCTTCTTGCTTTCTTTCTCGTCCTCCGCTTCGTCTTTTACTTCCTCTTCCGGCGTATCCTCCGGTTCATCTTTCTTTTCTTCTTCTGGCAGTTCTTCCGGTTCTTCCTCTACTTCTTCCTCCGGCTCCGCATCGCTAAACTCTCTCCCCAGCTCTTCCCTTGCCGCGTCTGCTCTGGATAAGGAAGCGCCTGCCTGCCTCTCCTCCGAAGTCCCGCACGCCGCCATAGATAAGGAACAGCCGATTGCCAATAATACTGTCAGTGTTTGTTTTTTCATTGAACCCTCCCATTCTGATATGTTGTCCATTTTTTCTTTTGACAACCCCTTTGTTATGAATACCATTAAAAGGGCAAAAAGGTTGCAAAACCTTATGATTTACTTTTTTCCACCATTTTGTCATACTGAAAGTACATCTTCTGCACTTCATTTTCCAGAATATAATAATGCCTTATATAAGGAATCAACAAAACAAGAAGCGCAATCGCAAGCAGTCCGACTCCTAAAGTAAACGACACGACACATAATCCGATTACAATCACCTCAAGCAGTGCAAACGTCACCGTTACAATGAGATGAATCAGTCTTTCATGCTGGAAAAACGATATCTGAACCAGATGTTCCCTTATCACAGCCTCCCAATCCAAGTTGTCCTGCTGCAGCAATTCATCTATGTATTTCCTGTAATTTAAAATTCTCTTTTCCATATGAATCCTCATTTCTCTCAGTCAGCAAAATAAAAATGCCTCAAAATCAAATGCGCTGCCCGGCAAAAACACAAATTCCAGCGTTCCCTCTCCCTGCAGCCTGTCAATGACAAACTCCTTGTGTTCCGCATCATGCGGATATTCCGCAATCTGACTGATAACCGTCCCGTCCGCCTTTGTAAAGCGGATATGTACCGTATTTTTGGACAGTGGCGTTCTTCCCCATAGGGTCAGTCTGTTTACACCCTTCTCCCCGAAGTCCATATGACGATACTCCAGAGTCACATTATTACCGATGTTCTTTACAGCGTTTCCTTCCACTGTAAACTGGTCGCCGTACACACTGTCACACTCTGCCGCAAACAGCCTACAAAGCGCCTTCTCATATTTTGTAAAACAAAACTCCTTGATATGCATCTTCTGGTCTGCCACAAAGGAAAGCGTTGCAACTCCTTTGATTCGTTCCGGCAGTTTCCATGTTTCGGGCTGATACACGTTCCAAATCGAAGGCTTCTGATAGGTTACTGCCGCAATCTGACGGCTTCCCGCTTCCTGATATCTTCCCAGCCAGATTTCAAGCCGGTGGGGCGCGTCTGACAGGGCAAAAATCTGCATCGTTATCTCATCCGAGCCGTACTCGCCGAAATCTATATTCTCATATATGACCCCGCTGACACCGTCTCTTGCCGTTGCAATTCCTTTTTCATTTCCGTTTCCGATAGCTCCAACTGTAGATGTATATAATCCTGCGGCAATTTTGTCATAAGGATTTAAGCAGGTATGTCCCAAATCACGCGCCTCAAGCTCCAACTGTGATATCATTCTTACCTTTCCCTGATGATCAAACGCCATACAACGGATTAAAAACTGCCCGTCTCCCAGCGCCGTAACCCGGCATCCATCCTCCCCAACGGGTTCCGTCTTTACAAAATTCACTTCTATGCCTGCAGTATTGACCGCCTTCCATTGCAAGGTACGGTTCGTAGCATTTGCCGGACATATTTCGGCTTTGACCATAACCGACGGATGATGGGGTGTCAAAACCCGCTCTCCCTCCACAGTCAGCGCTACCTTTCTCACAGGAACCAATGTCTTTTTTCCTAAAACCGTTACTTTGACCGGAATCTCCGGCGTGGTCTGCTCTACCACCGCCAGCAGTTTGCCGTTAAATAGCTTTCTACTATTACTTTGATAAGAATCGTAATCCGTGCTGTCTCCGTTATCTAAACCGAGAAGCCTGCCGCCTTCCGTCTGCACTGTCACATAATCCATCGCATTTTCCACGGGATTTCCCTCCTTGTCCAATGCGCTGATTGTATAAAAGTGCAACCTTCCATCCGGCTGTGGCGTTTCCTCGCAGACCGCAAAGGCTGCCGTATCTCCAAAGGAAACATGTGCATCATGCGCCACCACCGCACCGAAAGCATCATACGCCTTCGCCTCCAGCACGCCCGGCTCATAAACCGCCTGCCATCGGGCGGACAGCCGCTCTCCCTTTCTATGGTCAATCTGCTGACGTCCGAGGGAACGCCCGTTTAGAAACAGCTCTGCCTGCTCGGCGTTTGTATAGGCAAAGACATCAATTAACTGCCCCTCGTTAAAATCCCAGTACGGAAACAGATGTATCATGGGCGGATGTGCCTCATTCCATTCTGCCTGAAACAGATAATAGGAATCCTTGGGAAATCCGGCAGTATCAATCTGTCCGAAATAGGAATTTTTCGTGTGATACGGCGTAGGCTCTCCGATATAGTCAAAGCCCGTCCACAGAAATTGTCCCAGCGAATACGGCGTGTCTCTGTCTTTAGCGACCAGCATTTCCAGACTTTTTGCTCCCCAGCTGGTTGTAGAATTACCAAGCGCCGAGCACTGTTCGTCCTCGTCCGCCAAAATAGACTGTTTTGCCGGAAAACGGTAAACGCCACGACTCTGCACAACGGACGCCGTCTCGCTTCCGTAAATGACCCAATCGGGATGCTCTTTATGATGTGCATCGTAATAAGCTTCGCCGTAATTATAACCCGCCAGTTTCACGATATCCGCACATTTTCTGGCATTCTCCCACGGCATATAGTTGGAGCCGATTGTGACCGGCGCATTTTCTTTCGGGTCATGCAGACGAACTTCCCTGACCAGTCTGCGCGTCAGTTCCTGCCCCTCCTCTCCCGCATGGGTGTCATAAATCTCATTTCCGATTGACCACATCAACAGGCAAGGATGATTTCTGTCCCTGCGAATCCAGCTTGCCACATCCTTTTTTGCCCACTGCTCAAAGAAACGGCTGTAATCATAGGGTGTCTTCGGACGTTTCCACATGTCAAAAGCCTCGCTGACTATCAGAAGCCCCATCTCGTCCGCAAGCTCCATCAGCTCCGGCGCCGGCATATTATGGCTTATGCGGATGGCATTCACCCCCATTTCCTTCAGAATGCGGAATTTTCTCGCCAGCGCCTCCTTATAAAATGCGGCTCCCAGACACCCTAAATCATGGTGTTCGCAGACGCCGTGAAGCTTCACATGCCTGCCGTTTAAAAATAAACCTTTGTCCGTTGTAAACGCTATCGTGCGGAAGCCGACCGTAATCCGCCGGAAATCCACAAGCCTTTTTCCCTGCAATAATTCCACATGAAGCTCATACAGATTCGGTTCCTCAGGCTCCCATAACAGCGGTCTTTGGACTCTGGCTGTCACACATGTCCCCACCCCTATCTCACAGATTTTACTCCCTTTACGCCACAGAAAATATTGACAGCAGGTTTCTTCCCCGATATTCCCGGCTAGTTCTGTCTCCGCCGTCAGAAGAAAGTCCTCCCCCTCCTGCTGCATTGTCACATAGGTGCCGTCGGGCAAAAAATATACCTCCTCACAGATTTTCATCCACACATTCCGATAAATGCCTGCTCCGGAATACCAGCGGCTGTTCGGAGACTGGTAGCGTACTTTGACTAACACCTCATTTTCTCCTGCCCTCAAAAGCGGCGTCAAGTCGGCTGTAAACGTAGAATATCCGTATTTCCAGTCCATCAACCACTGACCATTCACATACAGACTGCTATCCATGTAAACGCCGTCAAAACGCAGAAGTAGTTTCCCACCCGCCGGAATCTCTGCATGAAATCTCTTCCGATACCAGCCGCAGCCATCCCGGTACAAATTCTCTGTATCATAAATCAGCCAGTCATGCGGAAGCTTCACAGGCGTAAAGGCATCCTCATATTCCCCTATCTGCTCCATTTCGCAATCCAAACCGGTCAGACAAAAACTCCAATCGTCATGAAACAATGTCCACTCTTCCATGAAACATCCTCCTTTATAGATAAGCAGACTCCTCACTGCCCAGATATCCTTCCGGCAAATATGTGCCCTTTGGATAAATATGTATCTGTTCTAATACAACTCCCGCTTCCAGCGCGCCGATTTCTAATGTCTGCACACCCTTTTCAAAATAAATGCTTTCTTCATTTATATGCTCTTGATTCAGAACACCTCTACACCAGTCTGCGTCGTTGCATTCTCCTGCCCGGAAATCCGCCGCAACCAGTTCCATATAATGGTTCTGCACAAGAATACCTACCGCCTTACCTTTCTGCACGGAATTTGTCGGCGCCGTATGTAACCGGACTTGATATTCACCACTTTCCGGAATCAAAAAACAATAAGTAAGCGCAGGCTTATCCGACTCTGCCGTAAAAGACGCCGTACTCGGAAATACTTTGACGCCGCTTCCGTATTTTCCGTATCCCTGCATTACCCGATATGCCGCTGTGCCTATATCCTTTTTGCTGTAATAATGTTCCGCCTTCATGACGATGCCATAACGCCCTGTCAGAAAAACGCGCCCGCTGGCAGCCGAAATGGTCTTTTGAGCATCTGCCGCCGCTATTTCCCGCGCTTCCTTTTCCGCCGCCTTTGCCTGAATTTCCACGGCAATTTCCGTATCTTCTGCAGCAATGACAAGACAAATCTGCTCTACTTTTTCCGGCAACTTCCGTCGGTCGCAGGAAATCACGATATCCTGCTGCAGATCCACATCGCCGGACAGAGGCGTTACCGTCAGCCATCCCGGCAATTCCATTTCATTTTGTACCGATATATCGTAATGCAGTACCCCTAATCCAGTATTAGCAACTTCCAGAATCACCTCACTGCAGCCCGCATACAGGAAATCCGGCACCGCAATTTTCTCCATCATACCATAACTTTTTCCTGCCGTCCGCTCACTGTCCTTTCTGGATACTGCAAGGCGCAGTCTATGTGCCGGTTCAACGTGGCATAGCACCGGATAGCGGTAATCGTCCTCATTCCACTTCGTAAAACCGATATGCTGTGCCAACTGCATTCCATCCCATTTTCCGTTCTGAAATCCGGCAAATTCTTCCGCCAGCTTCCGGTCTGTTTCCATACATTCCCTTGCCAATTCTCCATACCGGTTGGCGACCGGCTTCCCTTGTCGCGCATAATGATGGTTTTTTCCGGCATAAAGGTGCATTTTCAACAAATTGACACTGGCTGACGCCGGATAATGTATCATGCTGTAATATCCTGTCTTGTCATTTTCAGACAGCGCTTCCATCACTTCCGCCGACATCCGTTCTACCTGCAAAGCCCTATGCAGCATTCTGTCTGTCTCTGTATAATGGCAGGGATGATACACTTCCGCGTGCAGCGCCTCAGGACGTCGTATACTGTTTATCATGATATAATCCGTCAATACCTGTCCGATTTTTGTCTGTAAATCATCCGATACCTGAGAAAAAACTGCATGAACCCACTGTTTTACATATTCTTCATAGCTGTGCGGATTCTTTTCACCCCACCGCTCATAATCATACGCCAGTGACATGAAATAGGTCAGCGGAACTTCATGGAACTTCACATCTCCCACATTCACAATCCACACATCCCGGATGCCGTATTCATATGCCATGCTCATCTGTTCCCATATTTTAGAGAGCGGTGTGGAATCCACCCACTCGTATGATACGGGTCCGCCATGGTAATCCAGATGGTAGTACATCCCCCATCCGCCTTTCCGGTTACGCACCTCCTCTATCGGCAGCGTGCGCATCTGTCCGAAATTATCCTCGCAGAGCATACAGATGACACCGTCAAGCTCCTCCCAGTCCTTTAGCCCGACATTTTCCTTATCGCCATAAAAATACTGCTCCACTTCCTTGTACAGCGCCAGAAGCTGCGGTACATTCTCCAGATTTTCATCCACACATTCCCGAATCAGCTGACGTTGTGCTTTGATAATACGCTTGAGCAGATTGATGTTTTCCCCTACCGATGCATCTTCACCCAGCATAGAAGAATCGCGCTCCCCACGCATACCGATGGTAATAATATTCTCATATTTCCCACTGCGCATGAGGGCATCTCTCCAATAATTCAAAAGACCCTCTTCATTCGTATAAAAATTCCATCCGCAGCCGTATGCCGTATCCGCGCCCTTCACCTTGTCCCACTCCTCACTTGCACGCAGACATGGTTCGTGATGAGAATAACCCATGACCACACCGTAAAGATTGGCAAGCTCTTCGTTCTTGCTGGCCGGACCATCGAGCGGAAAGGAGGCAGTCCACATTGCCGGCCACAAATAGTTCCCCTTTAAGCGCAGTAAAAACTCAAACACAATCCGATAGGCTTCCGCGTTAAAGCCTCCATAATGACGGCACACCCAGTTCCCGAAGCAGGGCCACTCGTCATTGACAAAAAACCCCCGGTAACGCACGCTGGGTTCCTTGGAAACCGGCGTCGTCTGAATGTCTTTACCGATCTCGATATATCCTTTCCTTGCGGGTGCGGCGTCTCCCCAGAATATAAGCGGCGTGACGCCAATATATTCCGATAATGCAAACATTCCGTATATGGTTCCCCTTTTATCGCTCCCGAAAATGACCAATGCCTCTGCAATATCCTCAAAGGGCTGCTTAACCAGACGAATCCCGTACACCTCTCTCTTTGGCTTTCCGTCCCGGTACAAATCGGACAACTCCACACAGCCCGACGCTGACAGCCGCTCCAATAACGCGCTATGACCGGCTGTGGCACACAGAATTATCTGTGATATCCCCTGCATACCACTCAGTTCCTCCAACGATGAAATACAGCGCACATCCGCCCCAGTCACAAGCGCAATATCCTTCGATACCGTGTCCGCAATCCGTCTGACCCCTTCAAAAGCGCATTCTTCCGTCAAAATAACAGTATTCTTAATTTGTGATTCAATTCTCATACTCCACCTCCACGATACTTTTCATGATACTCTTACTCACACATTTTTACAATCTAATCTCCATTCCGGGGCGTTTTACGCGACGGGGCGACGCAAATCTCAAAGTTTTCCGAAGGAATACTTTTATTTGCGTCTGCCATCAAGGCATATTTGTGCCGGAGCGTCACAAATATGCCGATTGAAAAATAAGCTGTCAAGTTGATTTTTCAATCAAAAAAGCGCCTCCTATTGAAGCGCTTCCCATCAACCTTCCGGCTACGGTGTATTTTTCATATAAAGAATGGTTCCTTCCGTGTCTTGAATCACAATGTCTTCCGTCGCCGAACTTCCTACAGCAGATGCCACAGCTTTGGCAATCTCCGTCAGATTCTCTTCCTCAAGACTGCCCGACAGTTCTAATAATAACGCAATCTGTGTTGTGTCTTCTGTCTTAGGCAGATTCACTTCCGCACTGCTCACCGCAGGATATGATTCTACAATATTATCTGCAAGCGTATTCTCCAGATATTTCGTATACTTTTCCGACTTTTCCTCATCTGTGAGCGTGCCTGTTTCGCTGTCGTCTAAAAGATAAGTCTCTGCCTTTGACAAATCAGCCGGGTTATACGGACTCTTCCCGCCCTTCATACCAAAGAAAATGATAAATATGATTACAAAAATAAGGATTGCTATTCCGAAACTTTTCTTCTTCATTCTCTGCTCCTTCATGCCGTGTATATGAAGATATATACTCTATTTTTATGATACACTGTCTTATCTATTTTTGCAAATTTTTATGAATCACGCCCTCAAAGGCAAATCCGTCTTACCAGCCTTTATATTATCTTTGTCTAAAAACACTTTGGAACCTGTTGCGCCTCTTTGCCCTTGATATTTTCCTCTATAGGGATTCAATGCATTACCATCAAGCTGTGCAAATACTAATTGTCCAACTCTTCGTCCTGCGCTCAACTCAATAGCACATCTATTTGCATTAAACAATTCCAATGTTATTTCGCCCTTAAAACCCGGGTCAACCCAACCTGCATTTTGAATAAATAGTCCCATTCTTCCTAAAGAGCTGCGCCCTTCCACAAATGCGGTAAGATTATCAGGCAATTCAAAATATTCCATTGTTGTAGCCAGCACAAATTGTCCCGGAAGCAATATATATTTTTCTGCGGTAATCTGTTTATATGCTATTTCATCATCTAAGTCAATGATACCAGACGACGAGTCTTCCACAATGCAGTACGTATTTCCAATACGAATATCAATGCTTGCAGGTTGTATTTGTTCAATTTTTAGAGGCTCAACAATAAGTGTACGCTCATTGAGCATTTTCATTAATGTCTTATCTGAAAGTATCATTTTATATTTTCAAGCCTTTCCCATCTGTGTTTGCATCTTCTCATATCGCCGTATAAGTTGGTCTATCGAGTTTTTGATTATTGGAAATATAATAAATTCTATATTCTCACAAAGAAGATATTTCAGCAGTTGTACTTTTACCAACCCCATTCGCGCCTAGAATAAGAATCAATTTTTTCATACTTACTATATTTTTTTATGTTTTCTCTTCAGCAAACGGGAATTCTGATAAGACACTATTTATAGCATTTATTAACTGTTATATCTTATCTGCAAAAAGTTCGCAAACCCTTGCAAAAGAGCCAAGTCTAACGACTTGCTCTGCTAAATTTGTAGCAAGTGAGTTTGCCCTTAGACTTTCCCTTGTGTTATATCCTTTTCCCAAACAATCCAAGGGATTGTTTTTGTTACGGACTCTCATAAGGGCAAAAATAAGGGCACAAGATGTCCGGTGGACATCTGCTCTGTGCCGACCGAAGCGGAGCGGAGACAAGAAAAACCTGTAACAAATTATAACACAATATAAATCAGGCGAGAAGAACTGATTGAAATGCTTTCTTAATGATTCCTTAATCCAGATACCACGTTACATGTAACTCATGCACATCAAACAATCCGCAGGGATTTTTTTCTTTCGTTGACGAAACTACTTTAGGAGATGATACAGTTTTGTTGATACACATAAAATATAGACAAATAGAGTTGCGAGAAGATTGTTTTTGTACTATCATGAAATACAAATCAAACCATTATCCCGACTGCTTTAAAAATTGTCTGTCTATCTGGCAGGACGGATACTCTGGGAACGAGTAAATAACAATAGCAGGTTCAGCATATAATAAATTGCACTGGAGGTATTTTTTATGGAATATGTCATTCATTTAACATGGGACGATGAAGCAAGCGTATGGACTGCGACGAGTGAGGATATTCCCGGACTTGTACTCGAATCCGGTTCCTTTGATGCCTTATTAGAACGCTCCCGCATCGCCATTCCGGAGCTCCTTGCCCTTAATTCTCCCAGCCCGACAACCCTTTCCCTGTCTTTTATATCAGAGCGGCGTGAAAGGATGGTTCTGTAATGGCTGAATATGAAAAGAAAGTACGGGAAATCCTCATTCAAAACAACTGTTCTTTTAAACGCAGAGGCAAGGGCGACCACGACATATGGTTCAGTCCAATCACCAACCGTCATGTCACGGTAGACACCCGAATCAAATCACGCCATACCGCAAATGCCGTTTTAAAACAGTGCGGTATTGATTTCAGATTCAGATAGTCCTCCACCCACTCCACTTATATTAAGTTATAGAAATCACATGAAGAAAGAGGTACGTATTAAAAATCGGGAGAGAGTGCTTTGAAAGGCATTCTCTTTTTTCACCCTCCAAAGGAGATGATACCATGGCAAAAGCAAAGCACCCAAAGCTGCCTAACGGATTCGGGAGCATAAAAAAACTGAGCGGCAAACGCAGTAACCCATACGGTGTTTATCCCCCTGTAACAGAATTCAATTCCAACGGCTCTCCCGTCACACCCAAGGCGCTCTGTTATGTCCCCGACTGGTATACGGGCTTTTATGCACTGATGGAATGCCGCGCCGGCAGATATCGGCATAACAGGGCATACGCCCCACGACTGCCGGCATACTTTTTCATGGCTGTGTGATAAATACAAAGTTGATTCGCTGGCAAAAAAGATGCTCTTAGGTCACGCCCTTGGCAGCGATGTTACTGATTTGCGGTACGGTCACCGCACGGTGGATGAACTCAGATGTGAAATAAATAAAATTTGTCGCTAACGGTACACATTTTTTGTGATTTTGAACCGATTAAAGCGAATGCAATAAACGTTTGAAACGCTGATAAATACTGGGTTTTCCAGCATTCATCAGCGTTTTTCAAGCATATGCCAAGTTTAAGGTTTTCTTAATTTCTCCAAAAAATCAATTAGCAAAGGAAGGACAGATAGGATATGAGATTCATATATGCAGAATACAATATGTACCACATTAGCGTTGACGTAACCACTTTTGATGGATATATCCTGCGGATTGACTGTAATGTGGCAGAAGGTGAATTGAGGACAACTCCCTTCTCCCAATGTGCGTTAGATGCGCTGGCAATAGACGAGCCTCTTGAATATGCACGATTGGCACTTGACGGCAATCTGCAAATGTGGGTAGATGCGGAGGATTCTTTAGAATTGTGGTAACACCTATAAAGAGAGGTTCAGTTTGTTCCTCTCCTTATTTTTGAATTATATTTTTCGCATTCAGCTTCTAATTTAGGAAAATTCAGACAACGGTTTCTGCCTGTAAATGGCTCATTGGAGATATACTTTTTGTACAAGACATTTGCTTTATTACAAATCACTTCACTGTTGGTCTGACACCATTCTAATTCTTGGACACACAATCGTTTATAATATTTGATGTTTTCCCGGTCTCTCTTAAAAATGCTTGTATCGACAAGCTGTAATTGTTCTTCTTCAACAGGTATCATCAAATTGAAATTCAGGACACCTAATAATTTCCCATTCACTTCAATTTATGAAAAATCCATAGAGTTTTTCATATTTTTATGCTTTTCCTTTGGAGATGAAAGCGGTATACAATATTTATGAATACCACAAATAATAACAATTCCAACAAAAACCCTGTTATCTTTTCCTGCCTGTGGAGAAACAGAAAGCACTTTATCATCTATATTATGTAAATTACGGATATATTTCATATCCACCTTGTATAATTTAAAATCTGTCTGCATATCTCTCCTCGTAAAAAATGGCTATGCGTTTCCACATAGCCATTTGTGTAGTAACTCCATTAGAGTTGCTAACGCTTTTAGCAGTCCACTTTGCGGTAGGACTCACCACTAATAGTATAATACCATATTCCTAAAAATAGTCAATCTGTTTTGGAAATTTCTCGACATTTACATGAATAGAAACTAATTGCGGCAGTTCCGCCTTTAATTCCATTTTTCCCTTTTCCAACAAGTTTTTGACTTGACTTCTTGACATCCCCAAAATTTCAGCAATTTGTTTTTCAGGACGGAGCTTCAGTTGATAAGGATTCTTTATTGCAATCACAATCTGTTCTCCGAAATCACTGTGCTCCGTAGTTTCATGCAGTTTTACAAAATCATAATTCACCTTTTCAAAATCAATGGTTACTTTGTTCTTATGAAATAACGGCACACTTTTACCATACATTTCCGCTAATTGCTCATCATTGTCTAAAAAAAGCTGATATTCTTTCTTTGGTATGGAAGAAACTTTTTGCCGTTCATAAATTGAAAGATTAAGGGTATGTTTACATTCTTCACATTGATAAATCAGCCAGATATCCACTTTATTACCGTTGGCATTGATTCGGAACTTTTTCGTGTTTTGAAAATATGTCTTTCTGTCACATTTAGGGCAGACCCGAACAATCCAAAATGATTCTTTTAGGGCAATTTCATATTCTATTTTTCTTAAATAGCACATTTGCATCTCCTGTCCATTTTGCGGTATGATGCGCAGGCTATTACATTATTTGTTTATTGTATTTGCAATAGCCACGCTATGCAAAGTAAACAGGTGTAGTCATAAAATGCAATTCTCCTTCCTAATATTTTTAGAGTGATTAAAGTTCACCTTGTGCTAACAGGTTATCTTTTCCCATGCCACATACAAACGGATTAGAATCATAACAGTAGCAAAAATCTAAAAAGTCGGAACGTTGCCTTGGATCCTTCATGATTTTGACAAGCAGTTCATTTGGAAGGGTTCTTGCGTATGCGCCGGGACCTGCTAATTCAATATTTTTGACTCCATGACGTTCCAATATATCTTTTAATTCGTCCGGCATAAAAGTGTATGTGATGCACCAAGGTACACCCCCATTTTCATATTCGGCGATTTCATTATCTCCACCCATAAGTCCCTCATTCCATAGTTTCATAACATTTTCTCTGCTGAAATGAAAAGATTCAACTGCATTTGCTTTATTATTAATGCACCATTTGACAAATGGATCATTACAATCTGCATCTAATATAAATTGGTTTTTCTGTATCGGATTTGCTAAATATGGAAGATATCCTAAGCGGCTTGACACACTGAGCATAATACGTTTGCGACAAATGCGTATGAGTTCCCCGATAACCTGTTCCTGATTGGGGTAGGTATATGAAACAGGAGCGTCAAAGGAAATAACCATATCAAATGATTTATCTTTAAAATCACTCAAATTTTCCAGTGCCCCATTCACAAAGGTTATCCTGTCAAGAACACCCTCTTTCTCCGCCAATTCTTTTGCTTTATTTATCATAGGCTGTGAAATATCAAAATGTGTAACCTCACAGCCATGCTTTGCAAGAAGAATGGAAAACCTGCCGCAGCCTGCACCGCCGTCAAACACAGTTTTTATCCCATCCAAATGGGAGAGTAATTCTTTTTCAATATGGCTTTTTTGAATAATGTCATCAATAAAGGTTTCCTCACGATGGCTTTCAAGTTCTCCTTTATCCGGCATATTCCACAAACGTTCAGATATTTTTTGACTGTAATCCATAGTTCTTGTCTCCTTTTTTGGCTGTAATAATTGTCGCTCCATCAGGGTTGTCCAATATTTTTTCAATGATAAATCCGGCATTCTGCAATAATCTGCTCTCGTGTTCCAAGGTCAGAGGAATATCAAAATGGACAAAATTCTTGTCGGGTATCAGAGATTGTTTCCGCTTTTCCAAGTATACGCTGCGCAAAAGTTCTTCTTCCTCATCACAGCAGGCAATATAATCCCCTAGAAGGAACACACCGCCTTTTTTCAATCCATTATGGATTTTTTGGTACAGTTTTCCTTTGCGCTCAGGCAGGAAATGATGCAGACTTTCAAAAGAAATAATGGCATCCCATTTCTCACAGCCAATATCATACCGGAAATAATCCTGACATACTGTGACAAGATGCCTGTCAGAATGCTTTTCCGAAAGTTTGTCCAGCATACTTTGGCATAAGTCTACACCTGTTACCTCTATCGCAGGATCTTTTTGCCAAATATGATCCAATTCCAAACCGGTTCCACATCCCAAATCTAAAATCTTCCGACACTGAAAAGGCAGTAATTCAGCAAATAACTTGTATGATTCTTCCCAAACAGACATATGTTCTTCATATCCATCCAGTCGCTTTGAAAAAAAGTCAGACATCTCCTCCAGTTGGGAACCCGATGTGTCATGAAGCCATTGCCTTAAATCCTGTAAATATTTTTCCTTTGATTTCATGTTTATTTTCTACCTTATCTGTATTTATATTGCATTTTCTCTGTGATTTAGGATAACATATCCTAATGCCATATACTACCTCACACATTTTTAGAAAAAAACATGAGCCAATACCAAGCATAGTATCAGCTCATATTTTTATTCACTCATTTTTCTTAAAATGCGTTGTATGCTTTTCTCTGACAAATAATACTTAGTGGCTAATTCCGAGGTTTTGCTTCCGGCAAGATAATCCTTGTAAATTTGTCGGTTGCGCATCCTGAGTTCCTGCTTAATCTGTGTACCTGTACCCCATGTCTGTCTATTTGTCGGCTTGCGTGGAATATAAATATTTTCCCCGTCAACGTACTGCTGTATCAACTCAATCACTTCAACGGGCAGAATTTCTTCTGCTCTTATATAGCCCATGTCTGCCTCCTGGAATAAATATTTTTCAGGAATAGCATTGGCTATAACAATCTAAGTAACATAAGGATGAACCATTAGTTGGCAACATCCGTTGTCTTTTCTTGCAATAGCCAGTGCTATGCAGACATAACATATCTTCTCATATACAAATCCCCTTTCTTTCTGAAATATCTTTTACATAATACCAGTATTCTTATTTAAAATCAACCTTTTTACTTTCCCAAACAGCCATTAAAACTGAATAAGAAAAACCTTCCCTTGTAACTTGCTCGCAAGGGCAAAAACAAGTAGGGAAAAGGATAATTTTGAGGTTTGTCATACCGCAAAGCCTTGAAAATAGGGGAAAATCAAATCAGTTAGTAGGCAAACGGGAATTTCTTTAGCCACTATCTATAGATTGATAACAAATAAACAAAATAAATTACCAGAAAATGCACTGGATAAAATATATAAAATGCCCATTTAGAGTATTTTCCGCCTCTTTTTTCTCCATTATAGCAGTATAATATACCCAGTACCAGCAATGGACTGATGATTGCTGGAATTACATAATAAATACTGCCATTATATTGCAGCGCATTTACAATCACTTTTGCCATGCTTACAACAAAATATGCGCTGTATTGCTTTTTCTGATTACCGGAGAAAATATGAAAAGCAAGAGTAATCAATACTCCCCAAAAGCACCAGTCAAACCAATAGGTCACTGCCGTTAACAGAACAATGACAGTCCATTTTAACGCTGGTTTACCGATATGGTCATAAGCGCACAATACCAGCAATGCGCACAGCAAAGTGAGGATAACATTACCGACGAAGGGGAAGATATGTCCCTGATTTACAAAAAGACTATATGGAATCTGAGAAATTAAAGCAAAAGCAGTCAGTCTTTCTGCGTATTTTTTCACATTATGGGTATGGTGATAGCCCTCTGAAATAAAGAAAAACATAATGGGACCTGTTGTTTTGCCTATGATGTGCATGATGAGTGCGGGAACTGACTGTGTTGGAATGAATGCCAACGCAGTATGGTCGAGAACCATTGCCAGCATTGCTATCCATTTTATTGTATCCGCATCTAAATATTTTTTATTTTCATGTATCATTTTTCATGTTCTCCGAATACCAGCAAGTTTATCCTGCCAAATTTTAAACACTCGCTACGAACTCCACATTGCCTACACTCTGATTTATCCTGTTCATTTTAATATTCTTCCTTTCCAAACCTCGATTTGTCGGTATGTACTGGAGAAATTATACCATAGCCAATAAGGAAAGACAATCTGCACTACCCCGGCACAGTCTTGAAAGGTAAAATATTCTTATTGCCTGCCTTCGATTGCAAAATGTCTT
>CANOEC010000066.1 GCA_947564735.1 uncultured Lachnospiraceae bacterium
TACAGGGGCTTTCGTTGTTGTTCTTGGCAGACCATAGCGTTAAAATTTGTGGTTAAAGGACCTGTTAATTATTACGCTGCCTGTCATCGGTCGTTTTTTCACGCAGCTTGACTTTATCTGCGGCATAACGGCGGCGTTCATCTTCTAATGCTGCATAGTGTTTCTTAGTCGTGTTGACGTCTTTATGTCCAAGAACATCGGCTACCAGATAGATATCGCCCGTCTCACGGTAGAGGGAAGTGCCGTAAGTACTCCGCAATTTATGAGGCGTAATCTTTTTTAAACTCGTAACGGTGGAAGAGTACTTTTTGACCATGTTTTCCACAGCGCGCACAGAAATCCTTCGGTTCTGCATAGAGAGGAAGAGGGCATTCTCATGTCCGGACTGCGGAATGATATGATGCCGTTCGTCCAGATAGTCATGCAATGCATTTTCGACCTCCTCACCGAAGTAGATAACTGCCTCATAGCCGCCTTTGCGGCGTATTTTAATTCCGTTATTCTTGAAATCCACATCGCCGAGGTCAAGTCCAACGCATTCCGAGACACGGATACCGGTTCCTAACAGGAGCGTCAGGATTGCGACGTCTCTTGTCTTAGTGACTTTATGGAAACGCTGTTGTGCCGCAGTAAGCCCCGTACCGTCTTCCACTTGGTCCAGAAGGATTGCAACTTCATCAGCGTCCAGCCGGATGATTTCTTTTTCGTGAAGTTTCGGAAGCGGAACAAGTACGGCAGGATTTTTTTCAATCAGTTCCGCTTGGAAATAGTAGTTATAGAAGCTTCGGAGCGCTGCAAGTTTTCTCTTTTTCCCACGTTCATCGTTGGTATATATTTTACCGTCCTTTTCATAATAGGAGAGATACTCGATATACTCCTCAATATCCTCCCGCGTGAGCTGTTCTAAAAGCGTCAGTGGAAAATCGTGAATATCCATTTTACGACAGTAGCTGTTGTTGTCGTGCAGATACTCAAAAAAAACACGGATATCATAGGCATAGGCAAGACGTGTCCTTGCAGAAGTATATTCACTGATACCACGGAAAAACTGTTTGCAAAATGCAGGCAGTGTATCTAGGACTTCCCTCATTTTCTGAACATTGTCAATATTCTGCTGGTCATGATAGTTATGATTCTTTCTCGTATCCATTACAATTCCCAACCTTCCAGTCTGCCATTTTGAATGGCTGTAAACATTCGTTCCTTAACGCCCGGCGTTGCAAGATTGATTTCACGTATCAGATTTTTAATATATTCCCGCTTGGTATGACCGTCAGCGGGACAGGGGCTTTTTACCACCGGAACATTATACTTATTCACAAAGCCGATAACATCTGCTTCCTGCATATAGATGAGCGGACGTATCACGGTAATATCACTCCGGTCCAGATACGTGACGGGACAAAACGTATGGAATCTGCCCTCATAGATAAGGGACATCAGCATCGTTTCCACCACATCATCTTTGTGATGCGCATAGGCAACTTTATTGCATCCATTGGCTTTCATAGCGTCGTTTAGTGCGCCTTTACGCATTTTTGCACAGAGAGAACAGGGATTGGATTCTTTGCGGTCGTCAAAGACAATCTTGGCAATATCAGTCCTGACAATATGGTATTCTATCTCCAGAGCTGCACACAATTCTTTGATACTGTCCAGCTTCAGGGTGTCAAATCCAAGGTCAACCGTAACGGCGCATAATTGAAACGGAATTGGATAAAACCGTCTGATTCCCTGCAGTGCATACAGGAGCGTGAGACTGTCTTTTCCACCCGAAATGCCAACCGCAATTTTGTCACCTGCCGCAATCATATGATAATCATCTATCGCCTTGCGTGTCAAACTGTAAACCTGCTGTAATTTCATGATGCTGTCGTGTCCCTTCTTAATTTTAACTACATACAGCCAAAGACTGTTTTTATGCTGCTTTATGTATTTTATTTATTGCTTTCCATTTTCGTTTTTTATGACATTATCATTATACAAAATATTCGTTTTCTTAGCATTAAATTTTTAAAAATATAATGCACTTTAATAAAAAAATGGTATACTTAATATATTGTGACCGTATTTATTTTTCATAAAAATACATAAGCAGTCTGAATGGTATGTACGATTACGTGTAGTGATTAATGCGGAGTGAGGTCTGGCAGATGAAGTTCAAATTTGAGAAAAAATATCTATATTGGGGAATTACGGCGTTTCTTGTGATTGTGGCGAGTATTTTGTTTTATTATATTCTCTTCCACAGATCGAGCTTTTCAGATGGAATCAAAACATTGATAGGGATTTCCATGCCGATTATAGATGGTTTCGTACTTGGATATCTGATGACGCCGATTCTTAACAAAATCGAGAAATATATTATTAAACCCCTTTATGTAAAGGCAAAAATTCCTCTGAATGCCAAAAGTAAACGGCGTATGAGGGGATGTTCCATTTTAGTGACCATTGTTTTGATATTGATTATCTGTTATGAATTTTTCGGACTGATTATTCCGGAAGTAGTGCGCAGTATCCAGAGCATTATTTTTCAGTTCCCGATTTATATCAATAACCTTACAAACTGGGCTCTGGGACTGATGAAGAATAATCCGGATTTAGAGGAAACGGTCAACGATTTGATTGAACAGTACTCTCCGAAATTGCTGGAATACCTCAATACCAACCTGTTGCCGCATATCAATGGACTGGTGCGGACGCTGTCGTTGAGTGTCCTCAGTATTTTTAAGGCAATCTGGAATTTTGTAATCGGATTTATTATATCTATTTATGTGCTTGGCAGTAAGGAGAAATTTGCCGGGCAGGCAAAGAAGATTGCCTATGCATTATTTGACCGTAAGGTAGGAAATGAAGTGATTTCCAACTTTCGATTTATTCATAGCACATTTATCGGTTTTATCGGCGGTAAGATTGTCGATTCCATCATCATTGGTTTGATATGTTTTGTATGTACGAATATTATCGGTACGCCCTATGCAATTCTCGTCAGTGTGATTATTGGTGTCACAAATGTAATTCCTTTCTTTGGTCCGTGGATTGGCGGCGTGCCGAGTGCATTGCTTGTTCTCATGGTCGATCCGATACAGGCATTATACTTTATTATTTTAATACTTATCATTCAACAGTTTGACGGCAATATTCTTGGACCGAAGATTCTGGGCGATTCCACAGGACTCTCCGGATTCTGGGTAATTTTTGCAATTACCATTTTTGGCGGTTTGTTTGGTGTACTAGGCATGGTGGTTGGTGTACCGATTTTCGCAGTATTTTATGCCTGCGTCAGCACTGCTGTAAACAGGGCGCTTCGCAAGAAAGATTTGCCCACAGACATACAGCCTTATATGACAGTCGGTCAGATTGAGGAATCGAAAGCCTTTACGGAATATGTACCGCCGGTCAAAAAGAAAAAACGGAAAGAAGAGAGCAAGGATGAGATTTCTGATTCAACGGGTAAGTAGCGCCGAAGTTTCAATAGACAGTCAGACAGTCGGAAAAATCAAACAGGGTTTCTGCGTATTTGTTGGTATTTCTGACTCCGATACCACGCAGACTGCAGATAAAATGATTCAAAAACTGGTAAACCTCCGGATTTTCAGTGACGAAAACGGAAAGACCAACTTGAATCTTGCGTCTGTCAATGGTGAATTGTTAATTATTTCACAATTCACATTGTATGCCGATTGTAAGCATGGAAACAGACCCTCATTTCTGAATGCCGGGAAGCCGGAGCCCTCGGAACAGCTCTATCATTATATCATCGAGAAGTGCCGGGAATATGTTCCTAAGGTTGAACATGGTGAATTTGGCGCAGACATGGCGGTTTCCATTATCAATGACGGTCCATTTACGGTTTGGCTGGATTCATCCTGTATTTAGAGCCTTCCATGCACTGAGTAAATCCTACCAAAAGAAGCGGATAACTATTCGTTAAACTTGTGTTTTGCGCATAGTTCTATTTCGGGCAAAACTACTCTTCAAGACTGTCTAAGGCGATATATCCAGTATCTGACACAATTTGCTGACCCTGAGGACCAGTCATCCATTGTAAGAATAATGGAACATTTTCATTGGGATTATCGGCAAGTGTCACTGCATATAGTTCGGTTGTAACCGGATATTGTCCGGAACGTATGGTTTCTGTATCGGGATAAACGCCGTCTACAGACAAATATTTAATCGGAAGCTTTTCGCCGGCATCGTTTGTCATGATGGATGCGAAATAACGAAAAGAATATCCGATTGCAGAAGAACGATTCTGATAACTCGCCGTCCGGGTAAATAAATCGCCCATGCTGCCGACATATTCACTTTCTAAGGCTTCTTTTAACTTTGCATCGCCCATGAAATATTCCATCATTGTCTGCGATCCGGAGTTCTCCGGACGTTGAAATGCAAGAATGGGTTCGTTTCTTCCGCCGACTTTTTTCCAATTGGTAATATTACCGGAATAAATATCACGTAGCTGTTCTGAGGTCAGTTCATCAACCGGATTTTGACTGTTTACAAAGAAAATGAAAGCCTCCTTACCAATCGGTGTTAAGATGAGTTCTTTTCCCATCTGTGACGCCAATGCATACTGACCTGCAGAGGGTTTGGCGCCAAAGAAAATATCCGCATTTTCAGAGACTAGATTTTCAAAAGCAATCACGCTGTTGTTAAACTGAACCGGCATGACAATCGTAGTATCTTTCTTGAATTTGTTTTCTTTGGCATATGTCTGTAGCTCACCGATATTCTCATAACATGCGTTGGCAAAGGCAGAATAAATCGGATATGCAGCTTCCGCACCATCCAGTATGGGCATCTTTGAAATATCGGAAATCATAAAATCAGAAGGCTCCTCCAATCGAGCCAGAATATTTTCTTCGTTCTCAACATAGTACGGTTCCAGATTGGTACTGGAATAACCGTTTTCGTATGCAAATCCATATCCTTCCTGTTCCGGATCTGGTTTAATGATATTTCTGTGCCTGTAAGCCCATATGCCTTCACTGATGAGCAATGCTGCGGTACAGAACAAAATGACAAGCCGTACAGATTTCGTGCGAAAGGGTGTTCTGTTCACCCTTGTCTTTCGATAAGCAAGCCGCTCTCCTGCCACAAAGCCGCCGATAACCGCAATATGATAGCCTAAATTTGCGAGTTTTATCATCTGCCAGTCTGTATCAAATATTATGGCGCCATATAGGGTTAGGGATGCAAAGGCATGGAAAAACGAGCCGTCACGGGCGAACATATTAATCATGACTACAAGAAAAATCTGCCAGAAAAGATAAGCCAATACAGGCAGATATAAGTCAAACAGACTATCCGGCTTGGATAAGCGGCATTTACCGATACAAAAATATGCATAGACAAACATAGCGGCAGCAATCAGAATTGGTAAAGCAATTACATAGGTTCTTAAAACCAATATTGAAAATATTGTGATGGCAACCGGCATAATCAGCAGATACAGAACCGTAAACATATAATATTCATCCAAATCCGGTGGCGGCGGATTGGATGGTTCCTTTTTTATATAGGGATTATTTTGTTTCCTTTTTTTGTTTTTCATTGGTTTCTCCAATTACAGAAATTGCAAATAGGACGAAAGTAAAATACCTTCGTCCTATCCTTGGCATTTATCTGTTTTCAAAGTCTTCTACAAACTGTGCAATCAGCTTAACAGAGCCTTCAATACCGAGAACGCCGCTGTTGATAGACAAATCATAGCTGTCTGAGCGCCCCCATTTCTTAGAGGAATAATAGTTATAATAGCTTTGACGCGACTTATCTTTCTTGTTCATCATGTCAATGGCTTTCTGTTCCGTTGTGACGTCTTCATAACGCTCCATAATGCGTTTTACCTTGCTCTCCTTATCTGCATGTATAAAAAGATGCAGACAATTCTGATAATCATGCAGCGCATAATCCGCACATCTGCCGACAATAACGCAGGGACCTTCACTGGCAATCTTCTTGATGGTGTCAAACTGTGCCAGAAAAACTTTATGGCTGATTGGCATATCTACAAACGAAGAAGAATTATATCCAAACGAATAAGTATCCATCACAAGGTTATAAAGAAATGAATTCGTCGGACGTTCGTCGTGACTCTGTATCATCTCTTCGCAAAAACCACTCTCTTTCGCCGCTCTCGTCAAAAGGTCCTTATCATAAAATTTAATTCCAAAATGCTCGGCTACCTTCTTGCCGATTTCACGGCCGCCGGAACCAAACTGACGACCAATCGTAATAATTGTATTCATAAAGCATCACCCCTTTTCCCAAAAATCCTTATCCTAAAAAGATAAGTATATTTATATTATATACATTTTCTACACAAAAAGCAAATCATATCATCATTTATTATACAAATTATATAAATGATTACATATCTTCCACAAGGAAACATCCTCGTAAGGATTTAAGGAGGGGTAACGGCAAAGTCCACACAGCACACTGCTAAAAAAACACACCCGCCAAGGCAGGTGTGTCTTTCAAAGCTTTGCTTACATAATTACTTAGTTCGCTTCTTTGCCCCACAATACCTTGCCGCCGTCAATTAAGAGAATGATAGCAAGAATAACAATCGGAACAATGATAACGTCCTGCAGTACGTTTGTGAAAACTGCAGTGCCGTCTAAGCCGCCACCCATCAGCGCAACGAGGTTGTTCTTAAAGGAGAAGAACAGAGATACCAACGTCGCACATGACATGAAGATAATCGGGATATACAGCATCTTATTGTTTCTCTTATGCTTCTTTAAGTAAGTACCTACTGCAAGGAATGCCGGTACTGCAACTAACTGGTTACATGCACCAAACAGCGGCCATACTTTCTGATAGCCGGCAAGGCAAAGTGCAAAACCGCAAAGAGCTGTGATGATTGTTGCCACATACATATTGTCCAGTTTCAACTTTTTACCAGTCTCTGTGCCGGCAAATAATTCTTGGAACATGAAACGTCCAAGTCTCGTACCCGTATCCAGAGATGTCAGACAGAAACAGGAAACGGCAAGGGAAATAATAGTATAAGTTGCGCTTACTGCACCGTCCGGGAACCCGATCGTCGCAAAGAAACCGGAAATCGCTGTCGCGAATACAACCGTCGGAGAACCGAAGCCTGCCGCCGCAAACTGTCCGTCTGTTGTAAGTGTTGCTACTGCAATCAAAGAAATGACAGCAAGCACACACTCGATCAGCATAGAACCGTAACCAACTAACAACGCGTCTTTCTCATTGTCGAGCTGCTTGGACGTCGTACCGGAACCAATCAGTGAATGGAAACCGGAAATAGCGCCGCAGGCAATCGTGATAAACAATGTAGGGAACAGATAATTATTACCCACATGGAATCCGATGAATGCCGGAATCTGTACCGCAGGATGCGCCGCAAAAATACCAATAACAGCTGCTATCATCATAAAGTACAGTAAGAAAGAACTCAAATAATCTCTGGGCTGTAACAGAATCCATACCGGCGTTACAGATGCAATCATGATATAGATAAATACAAATGCAAGCCAGAAGTTCTTAGAAAGAACAATCGGGAATGCGAGACCAAGTGCTACACATGCCGCAAGTAAAATAACGCCTATTATTGAAGCTACTGCCATCGGCGCATTCTTTCTGTATACGAAGAAACCAAAAGCAATCGCCAACGGAATGAACAGCATGGATGCCGTTGCCACGGAACCGTTTGCATCGCTGCCTGTAAAAGAGTTTGCTACGATATCTGCAAACGCCGCAATAACAAGAAGCAATACGAGCCATGCAAATACGGTAAAGAGAACTCTGCTCTTACGCCCGATGTTTTCTTCGATAACTTCACCGAGAGATTTACCCTCATGACGGATGGAAACGAAAATGGAACCGAAATCCTGAACGGCACCGAAGAAGATACCGCCGATTACAATCCATAAGAAACATGGAAGCCATCCGAAAAATGCTGCCTGAATCGGTCCGTTAATCGGGCCCGCACCGGCAATAGATGAAAAGTGATGTCCCATTAGAACCGGAGTTTTGGCAGGGCAATAATCAACACCGTCTTCCAACTCGTGAGCCGGTGTTTTGCGGCTTGGGTCGATTCCCCAAGTCTTGGCTAAATATCTGCCGTATGTAAGATATGCAACGACAAAAATGACAATAGCCAATAGAATTAATACTACTGAGTTCACACTAATCCCTCCTAATTTGATATATTTCTTTAGTGCTTTTTTCTTATATGAAATAGATTGCTCTATCCAATAAGACAATATAAATTAATCAGATAACGGCTTAAAACCGGGGATGCCATTCTTTACATCTGCGAAAATATCCCTGTAAAGCTTTGCCGCTTTACGTCCGGCATAATTTGTATATACCCTCTCGTCTTCCATCGTTGCACACACAATATGCGCCTGAGAAAATCCACGCAAATTGAATTTATAACCTTTTTCATACTTAAAACGGCGCACAGCCTTCTGCATTTCTTTAGATAACGTGTGATTGGAAATCAGACTGATGGTCAGATAGCTATACATATGCCCTTCTTCCGGCAGCTCTTTGCCCTTCCGGACCAATACCGGTTCCATATAATCCTTTATAATGGCATGTGCCTCATCAAGTAATGTCTGTGTAACTGTATCCGTCTCAATGAAAAGAATATGCTCATAACTGTCACAAGACCACATATTTGCTTCTCGCACCAAAACATATTTCTCAATATGTGAAAAAAAGTACCCATACGCAGGGTACTCTTTACCATGAATGACATATGGCTGATAGATATCAAATGTACCCGAGTATTTCCGCAACAGTTGATTTAGGTAATCAGCAGTTTTCATTCTAATACCCCTTTGTATTTTTTCTTGTAATTATGCAGTTCTCACGTTTTTTATTCATGTCTTATGTTTTTACACACTAATAAAAATTTATCATATTTATATATAAAATACAATATTTATTAATAATTTCTTTAGAAATTCTTTAGAATCATCTAATGTAGGAATTTCCTATAGAACAAGAAAATCTGCTCCGCAGATTATCTTGAGAAGAACCTTCGCTTCTTCCACATTTGTTGAAAATACTTCTGTTTTTTGATGCATGTTTATGCACATATTCATATAATTGATTATAAAATATGCAAAAGATGACCAAAATATTCCGGCAAAGGCGCGGATACTTCCAGATAACTGCCCGTTGTAGGATGTACAAAACCAAGCGTCATGGCATGAAGCGTCTGTCCCTGCAGATGATAGGGTGACCGGAAGTGGGTGTATGTTTCATCCCCTAAGAGCGGATAACCGATACTTGCCATATGAACACGAATCTGGTGTGTCCGTCCTGTTTCCAACTGACATTCAATATAAGTATACTCTTTGAAACGCTGAAGTACGGTGTAATGCGTGACTGCAGGTTTTCCGTTACGGTCATTTACCGCCATTTTTTTGCGGTCCCTGTCATCTCTGCCAATCGGTGCATTCACCGTACCCGTATCCTGTCTGATAACGCCATGCACAATGGCACGGTATTTGCGCGTAATCGTGTGTTCTTTAAGCTGTGCGGCAATTGCCTTGTGGGAATCATCGTTCTTACATATGACCAAAGAGCCAGTAGTATCCTTGTCAATCCGGTGTACGATGCCGGGGCGCATAACGCCGTTTATCCCGGAAAGACAGTCTTTGCAATGGTACATGACTGCATTGACCAAAGTGCCGCTGTAATGACCGGGTGCAGGATGGACAACCATTCCTTTCGGTTTATTGACGATTAAGATATCTTCGTCTTCATATAAAATGTCGAGGGGAATATTTTCGGCTTCGATGTCAGGCTCCACAGCTTCGGGGATGTCAAAGACAATCTCATCTTCCACCCGCAAACGATAGCTCGCCTTCTGCGGGATTCCATTAATCAATACCGCCTGTTCTTTAATACATTTCTGAATATAAGAACGGGATAAGTCCGGCAATGCACTGCTGATCCATTTATCTAGCCGCCCGTCGTCTTCACCCGGTCCGATTTGATAGGTGAAAGGTTCCATATTCTTTTCCTAATAGCTGCGTTTTATTCGTCAGTTTGTTGTGTAAAATGTAAATTTGCTTTTTATATCAATTGTTATTTAAACTCCCGGTACCGTTTCTGTTTAAAGCTGATGAAATTCAGATCATTTTCGTTATATACAAACAGAAGCAAAATAACAAGTGCTACGGTTGAGACGGTCACATAAATGTCTGCAACATTAAATATCGGGAAATTAATCAGCACAAAATAAATAAAGTCAACCACATAATCCAAACGCATCCGGTCAATCATGTTTCCAATGGCGCCTGCGGCAATCAGACTGAGCAGAAGATGCAGGATACGATACTTTTTGATATTCGGCGTCTTGAAGAGTACATAACCGATGACGCCAAGAATAACAACTGCTACGAAAACAAAGAAAACTTTCTGATTTTGCAGCATTCCGAAAGCTGCACCCCGATTCTCAAGATAGTTCAGTTCTAATATGCCGTTCAATATAATATATGCCGGTTTATCCTTCAAATGAAGGACTGCCAGATACTTCGTAAACTGGTCAAGCGCAACGAAAGCGATAATCCCTATGATATCCAGTAATAAAATCAAATTCTTTTTTAACTTCATTCTTTTGCATCCTCATCGCTAAAATAAATTTCACGGATGGCTTCCAATATTTCTTCATCCGTAACGGTTCTGTCAATAACTGCCTTGCCGACTTTCTTGAGCAGAACAAATTGAATCTGTCCGGCGCTCATTTTCTTATCGGACTTGGTCAGACGCAAGATTTCCTCCGGATCGATAGCGTCTATACTGATTGGCAGATTGAAAGGGACAAACATATCGCGCACTTCATAGTATTCTTCCATAGAAAGCCAGTTATGCTTCCATGAAATATAAGCGGCAGCGACCATGCCGAGTGCAATACATTCTCCATGCATCATCTCAAAATTCATCGCCTTCTCAATGGCGTGGCCAATTGTATGTCCGAAGTTTAGAAGTGCCCGGTCGCCCTGCTCTTTCGGGTCTTTTTCTACAACCAGTTTTTTGACGGTGCAGCTTTGCATAATCATTTCCATGAGGACATTCGTATCCCGGTCATGGATTTCATACATATTGTCCAAAAGCCATTCATAAAATGACGCATTTTTAATAAGACCGTATTTCATGACCTCGGCAAATCCGGCATAAAATTGTCTGTCATCTAATTCTTTCAAGGTAGAAAGATTCATATAGACAAGCTTCGGCATGTAAAAGGCGCCTACCATGTTTTTGTATCCGTCAAAATCAACGCCTGTCTTACCGCCGATACTGCTGTCTGACTGTGCAATCAACGTTGTAGGGACCTGAATAAAGTCGATGCCGCGAAGATAGGTGGCTGCCACATAACCCGTAACGTCGCCGACCACACCGCCTCCCAGCGCAATCAGCATATCCTTGCGGTCAAACTGTTCTTCTATCAGTACACGGTAAATATCTTTCACGGTATCCAGCGTTTTGGTTGCCTCACCCGCTGGAAACGCATGAAGAATCACTTTTTGGCAGTGACCGTCCAGCAGATTGTGTACAGTATCCCCAAACAAAGTGGCTGTATGGGAATCTGCAATAATCGCTATCCTGCGTTTATCCATACCGAATGCCTGTAATTCTTCCGGAAGCTGGTCAAAACTATCCGTAAACACAATGTCATAGCAAGGTTTTTTTTCGTAATTGATGGTCATTCTCTCAGCCATTGTTTCCTCCATTGTTAAGCAGTCCGCATTTGTCGAAAGTTCCTATTATATTAAAAACTTCCTGACAACATTGTCAGGAAGTCAGCAAGCTGTTTTGTAAAAATTAGATTCCATTGTTAATCGGTACGTCGAACGAACCGGATAGGATTTCCTGAAAATCACCGGAGATATCAACGCTTGCCGGTGTGATAATAAAAATGTAGTGTGAGATTTTCTGTAGATTACCGGAAATAGCAAAGCAGGAACCCGATGTAAAGTCTATAATCCGCTGTGCAATATCAACATCCAGACCCTCCAGATTCAGAACGACCGTCCTGTTGGCAAGAAGTGTCTCCGTAATCTCTCTTGCATCCTCCACCGTAGTCGGCTTAATCACACATACTTCCATGCCGGTTCCGGGCATTTTCTTCATCTGCCGCATAGGTGTCACCTTGGGCGTTGACTTTTTCATTACCCTGTCGTCATCCATAGACGTTTCGTCTCTGCCTGCCCCCGATTTTTTGATAGGTTCCGGGTCGTCGTCATAGAAATCATCGTCATAGTATCCATCATCTTCGTCATTTAGTTTCATGGCATTTAGAAATTTATCCATTACACTCATGTTTCAAACCTCCGTCAAATCGATTTGTTTCATTACACACACTTATGTATATTAAACGGTTGTATATTGTCTTTCTCCAAAAATACCGGTTCCGACTCTGATGTATGTTGCACCTTCTTCTATGGCAACTTCATAGTCACCGGTCATACCCATAGAAAGTTCTTCCATAAACACATTATCAATGTTTTTATGAATTATGTCAACATATATTTGTTTTAATTTTGCAAAATATAGTCTGTTCTCTTCCGAATTCTCAACATATGGTGCTATCGTCATCAGCCCTTTTATGACAATATTTGGTAATTTAGAAATCTCCTCGACCAAGTGTGCGGCATTCTCCGCAGTAGTTCCGAATTTACTCTCTTCCATTGCAACATTGACTTCGACAAGAATGGATACCGTCACATTTTTTTTGATGGCTTCTTTGCTGATTTCCTCTGCAAGTCTGAAAGAATCTACACTGTGTATCATATAGACTTTATCTACAATATATTTTACTTTGTTGCGTTGCAAATGACCAATCATATGCCAGCGGATATCTTTCGGCAGTTGTTCGTATTTTTCCGTCAGCTCCTGCACTTTGTTCTCTCCGAAATCGCGGCAGCCAAGCTGATAAGCCTCCTTCAGCATCTCGACGGGTTTCGTCTTACTGACAGCAATCAAAGTGACTTCCTCCCGTTTTCTGCCGCTTTTGTTACATGCTGCCGTAATATGTTCTTCTACCCTATGAAGATTTTCCGAAATCATATCACACTACCCTGCTTTCTCTCCACATTTTTTACTCATAAATAAATTCATTATCATTTACCGTAGAGGCATCCAGTACGATATAATCATATACATTCAACCCGTATACGGTATTGGATTTTACAATGGCATATTCATCATTCTGATACAGGATGCTGACCTGCTTAAAATCCGCATATCCTTTGTTAATATTATAAACGCCGATAAGGGAGCCGGTTTTACTGATGGCATATTTCTGCGTGGATTCCGGTTTGACAATATAATTGCCGGAGCGCAGGACGCTGTCATCTAAATAATACTCCGTATCCGTGGCGTCGTAAATCGTTGTTTCTACAAATTCCGTCGTTGCATTGCCGTTTTCATCGTAAGTTTCCAGCAATACACCGTCACGTCCGCTGTTTCCACCCTTGGTTACATATTCCTTCGGCACAATATAGAATTCTTTTTCCACAATGGATGAATTGGGAATCTTAAGTCCTTTTTCATCTTCCAGAAGCAATTCAATATCAATGAAACGGTCGGCACAGAAGGTAATCATGGAGTTTGTAAAGGTCAATGAAACAAAGGCATCGCCCTCTGCATTCGTATAGGTATCTACTTTTCCCCAAGAAGTATATTGATTTTTGAGAAATTTCACTTCTACATATTCTTTTTCCAGTAGTTCTTCCACCAGTTCTTCGTTATCCTTGCCCAACATAATCACAACGGACCAGTCTTCATTGGTACAAAGTTTATATACAGGGTCGCCGCCGGCTATCAGTTCGTTGTTTACAAGATGCGTTATTTCATAATTTTTCGTATCAAAGTATTCTGCCGTCATATCCTCAAGCGTTAAGTTTTCATAGCCGTCAACGAAATAGGTAACAATCCCGCTCTTGCCGGCATTACGGTATTTGATCAGAGAATTGCCCGAAGCGCCGTTTAGGGCATCTGCATTGGCAAGGATATTATAATTGGAAAGCTTTAACGCAGTACCCTCCATACTGTATTTAAAATTATATACATCAGAGAACTCTGTTCGTTCAAAGCGGCTGATAAAAGATACGATTTCGTTCTTCAATTCTGCAAGGTCCACATCAGAGAGGGAATTTTCACCGCTCTCGTTCGCTTTAATATAGTCAGACAGTTTTCCGGTTTCGTCAACCGTATAGACAAGATTACCCACGGCGACGCGTTCTCCTTCACGGACAAAATAATTGACGTATCCCGCATCGGAGCTGGAGACAATCTCCTCTGAGCGCAGCGCAATACCTTCATAAATGCTGTTAGATGTCAGAGAACCCTCTTTAACGCTGTACCCTACAATATGTTCCGTTCTGAAATACATAAACACACCGATAGCTACATAGACAAAAATCGCTGCAAAAATCAACATGCCGATATTTAAGTTCAAAGGACGGCGGTATTTTCCTATCTTATTTCTGTTATCAGCCAAAACAGACGCTCCTTTTTCCTATCTGTAAAATAAAAACCCCGGATATTCCGAGGTTTTATTACATATGATGATTATGTATATCTTATAACGAAACAATAACCTTGGATTTCAGATTCTCGGGTAATTCATGCTCATCAACGGAAATACTAAGAACAAAATCTACATGGAATTTGCTGCTGATGGTTTCTAACTTGTCAATCGTAGTGCCGATATCACTCGCATCCACACATGCAATCTTCAAGAAGCTGTCAAAATACATATGCTGTAAATCATGATCCTGAGAGATAATACCGCATATAAAACCGATAAATTCATCCCTGTTTGTCACCAAATAATCGGAAACGTCAATCAGTCTGATCTTGTTATTTAGTTCAAACATATGCTTTGTGCTTTTATCTAAGTAAACGACATTTCCCTGCACATTTTTTATCTCTGTATTTACTTTATCCAACAGATGTTTAGTCTTTCCTTTACCCTTATTACCTACGATTAATTGAACCATAGCGAAACCCTCCTAAAGTAAAATATTAGTATCGTCTGCGATATTACTTCGTCTATCCATATTATAAGGGAAAGACGTCAAAAAAACAACCAGAAAAAACTTATTTAATCACTCCTAATAATTTCGACATATCTGCATACAAGTCGTCTCCCGAAGTATCTTTCATGATAATAGAGACATACGGTGTACCGTCACTGCCTTTGGAATATAGAATCAGACAATGTCCGGCAGCATTGGTCGTTCCGGTTTTGCCTCCTATCACGGTAACATTTGCCGGAATCTCCTGTGTTCCTTTTAAATAACGGTTGGAATTATTAAATTCTACAGAAACATCTTCGCCGTTCCTATTCTTGTATACGGTATTGTAAACCGGCATCTGGATAATCTGGGTAAACAGCTCATATTTCAAGGCTTCCTGAAATATCAGATACATATCATATGCCGTAACATAGTGCCCCTCCTCTGTCAGCCCGTTAGGGTTGGTAAAACCACAGTTCGTTGCACCAAGCTGCGCCGCCTCTTTGTTCATGAGCGCCACAAAATCTTCCACGGAATCCGAGATGCCTTCGGCAATCATGATTGCCACATCATTTGCGGAATAAATCAACAGAATATGCAGCGCC
>CANOEC010000067.1 GCA_947564735.1 uncultured Lachnospiraceae bacterium
TCCGCAGACTTCCCGTCACAGTTCGCTATGGCGCTGCTCACCTTCTCGATATCCGCAGGGGCAGCGTTCATAAGGGCGAGGAATCCGGACATAGCATTCTTACCCACAAGGGCCTCTGCCGCCGCTGCCTTTTCAGATTCGGACAGCCCGCCGAAAGCCGTCCGGCAGTCTGCGAGGATGTCGCTCAAATCCCTCATGCTGCCGTCCGCATTGGTGGTGGCAATGGTCACCTCCCCGATACTGTTCCCGCATATCTTCACTTCCCCGGAAAGGTTGCTCATGATAGTTCTGAGGGCAGTACCGGCCTGCGTGGACTTGATGCCCGCATTGCCCATTAAGCCGATAGCCTCTGCGGTGTCTTCCGCGGAAAACCCAAGCGCCCCGGCAATAGGCGCACAGTATTTGAAGGTCTCGCCCATCATGGAGACGTTGGTATTGGCATTGGAACTTGCCGCCGCCAAAATATCCGCGAAATGCCCGGAATCGGCTGCGGTAAGCCCAAAGGCGGTCAGGGCATCGGTCACGATGTCGGAGGTGCTTGCCAGGTCTTCCCCGGATGCGGCAGCAAGGTTCATGATACCCTCGATGCCGGAAAGCATGTCAGAAGTTTTCCACCCTGCCATTGCCATGTAGTTCATGGCCTCCGCTGCCTCGGATGCGGAGAACTTGGTCTTGCTCCCCATCTCCCTTGCCTTATCCCGGAGTGCTTCCAGCTCGCTCCCCGTTGCCCCGGAAACCGCCTCGACCTGGCTCATGGCGGAATCGAAGTCTGCGGCGGTCTTGACCGCCACCGTGCCAAGCCCCACAATAGGCGTGGTCACGTTCTTGGTAAGGGAAGTCCCCACCCCGGAAATCTTATCCCCTAAGTTCTTCAAATCCTCGCCCACGGCGGCAATCTTCTGTACCGCCACCGCCGACTGATTGGCCTGCTGTTCGAGGCTCTTTAATTTTTCCTCGGTCTCGATAATCTCCCTCTGCAGACCATCGTACTGCTCCTGGGTGATTTCCCCTCTTGCCAGCGCCTCGTTTGCCTGTTCCGCTGCCACCTTTAAGGTTTCCAATTTTTCCTTCGTCTCCGCCACCGCCTGCGCAAGGAGCCGGTGCTTCTGTGCCAAAAGTTCCGTATTGCCGGGGTCCAGTTTCAGAAGGTTGTTCACATCCCGTAACTGTGACTGCGTGGTGCGGATGTCGGTGTTGACAGACTTTAAGGCGGTGGTGAGTTTCGTGGTATCGCCGCCGTTCTCTACCGTGATGCCCTGTATCCTTGATGCCACTCCCCTCACCTTCCTTCCCCAAACCACAAAAAAAGGAAGCCGGTTAAGGCTCCCTGAAAAATGCAGAAAAAAAGACACCTGCTGTTATGGCAAGTGCCTATGTAAAAAATTATTATATTCTTATCTTTTATACTTACTTGCTTCTATAATTCTAAAGCTAAATTTCATCATCGACCTCTAATGTCAATTTGCGACTATTTTTCTCCTTTAGTTCTTTCATTTTTTCACAAAAAATGGTATATTCTTTATACCAATTCTCTGGTACATAACTATATTGTTTTAACTCCTCTATTAAACTTTGATATTTAATTCCTGAATCATTATATTTTAGAGTTTGATATTTTTTACCTCCAATATCAACATTTCCCTTATTAATTTGTAATGGTCCATCCTTCCACATTGTTTCATAAAACATCATATTTTGTAATATATCATTCAATATATTTACTTGATTTTCATATTTATACCATGCTATTACATCATTAAAATCATTGTGCAAGTATCTTTTTAATAGCTTTACATACTTTTCTGAATCAAATTCCTTAAAGTATCCTAACATTCGAACAATATTTGTAGATAAACTATTACTCTTAGTACATTGCTCAACAAAATCAAGCCATACTTTATAATCACGCTGATTTGAATCAATTTCCTTCACTATCCAGTAGGTATCCATTAATACTTCATATGCTTGTTCTCTATTTACCGTAATCATTTCTCCATGGGCTATCTTATTCCGCAAATCACTAAAATCATATGCAAAGTATACAAACTCAAAAAAATCTTCTCTCTCCTTAATTTTTTTTACAATTTCTTGCATTCCACCAGAACTCGAATTATCACCAAGCAATCTAAGATATAGCTGGAAAAGACCTTCTATCTGTGGAACAATTAAATAGACAAAAGCCTCATAGTTCTTTGAAGCAAATAAATCTAGCGCCGTATGAAAAATATTCTTTCTATTACGAAGATAATAATTATTATTTGCAATTAAATTAATCATCTCAATCACTTCTAAATTTGAAATTACTTCTTCAAAAGCATTTAAATAATCATCATTATTATTTTTTTTCAACAACATCATTTGTCTGACATCAGCTATAGACAATTCTCCAAAATAAATAAGATTTCTTTTATCTGTATCAAAATCCTGCACAAATAAAATATCCCATTCAAATCCTCTATTAAACCACCTCATGTAATTTGGTATTGAACAAACATTTATTGCTTCTCTAACAAGTTCTTCTGTCGCACTTCGTTGTTCAGCTTTCTTAATTCTTGCTTCTATAATCTGCTTGTAATATAAAATCTTTGATTTCTGATTGTTTTTATCATTTCCTATGTTTCGTAATTCTGCTTCATAACTTTTCTTTTTGCTCTGTAATAAATCCATATACTTTAATGCTTCTTCTTTTAAACGAAGATATTCCATTCTTATATCATGTCTTTCGTGAATAAACAAAATATGCTCATAAATAAATTCATTCAAATTTGAATATTGATTATTCTTATTCTCCTCCTCGTATATCTTCCTATAATACTCACTTCCTTCAGTTTCTGAATCATTTTGGTCAACAAAAGAAAGAAATAATTCAGAAATATTATCTTTTGTTAACACAGTATCCGGTTTCTCATTATTTGCTGCTTTCTTACATAAATCTGTATAAAATTCTGAGAGTGTTTTTAAAAAACCCATCACCAATATTCTCCCTTGTACTATTTATAATTACTATCTTTTCATGAGTTACATATCTCATTTCTGTTATCAAATATAACATTATAAAAATGTAAAATCAATAAAACGTCAAAAACAATCCATATCTTCCTGCGTCCCAAGCACTGCATAGGAGCAGGAGTCATTCCTGCTCTCGGCATACATATCATTGATAAGGCCGATGGACAGCAGATCAAGGTCTGCTATCGAAAGCCCTAGCTGGATACACCGGAGCAGGAATAAGGGTGTTGTTATTTCCCGCTCAGTTGGGCGAAGTTTTTTTTAGCCTCCACATCCGTCTGTACATTCAAGCCCCACAGCTCTATCAATTGTGGCAGTATCTGATAAATCGAAAAGGTGTTGAATCCGTCCAGCCATTCATCCACCTCATTGGGAATCTGCGGGTCTGCGTGTTTTGCCATCGTGTAGGCGATATTCTCGAACATCTCCAATGAAAATAAATCGAGGTTGGAATTTTCCTCATCCCCCTCCCCGATACTCTTTTCCAGAATCCGCAAATCCTTATAAACGTCCCTCTGAAATTTCAGTCTGTAAATGCGCGGGATCGCCGCCGATGCCTTGAACAACACATCCTGCCCGTCTATTTCTATTTTTCTAACTATGCTCATATCCTTTCAGCCTCCTTCATCCCTGTCCTTCGGTTTCTGCTTCCACTGCCTTTGGCTCCGGCAGATAAACGGATTTATACCAGTTGGCATAAGTCTCCGCAGATGTCTTATTCCCGGTCTTTGCTTTCACATAGCCGCTTGCCAGCGGGCGCGCCTTGATAGTCAGCGTCTCCGTCTGCACCTCCCGGCTCTCCTCATTGGTCTTGCCCTCGATCTTGGGGCGGCTCGCGGAACAGTTATACAGCACATGGCGAATCTTGCGGATGTCCCCGTCAAACTCAAAGAGCAGCGCAAAAGACGCCGTCTCGGAATGGGCGTTCTCCACCAATACTTCATTACTGTCCGCTTCCTCCTTCAATACGTCCGTGCGGAAACTTTCCGGGATCAGCGCCAGTTCGAGGTCGCCGTCATAGCCCATGTTGTTGGCTATGATGTAATACTCGATGCCGTCCGCATAGAAGGATTCCGGCTCCCCGTTGGGGTCCAGAGCGATGGAAACCGCGCCGGGCATCGCCACCGGGTTTTCAAATCCGATCTCCCCGTTCTCCTGTGTTTTCTGCAAAGCATAATGGCAGTTGCAGATGTTGAATTTCACTTTTGTAAGCGCACATTTAAAATGACAATTTTATTCACTTAAAATGACAATTCTTTGTAATTTAAAATTTATTATATATTTTTCTGTATGTAAATTTTTATTTATCTGCCTGTAAAAAGGATTTAAATAATTGTTAAAGTAACCTTCAACTCTGTTGATTCAAGTATAACTTTTCTTCTATTTTTACAACCCTGTCTTCTAGTTCCGCATATCTTTTATCCGCATATATTTTGGCATCATATAATGCTTTTATTGCACTCATTGTTTGAACCGAAAGTGCTTCTTCATTTTTAATTTCATTACTGGAAGCCATTATATTACCGCCACTTCCAAAAACATATAATTTATTAAATGCTTTCACGATAGTTGTCATTGAAAAATCATAAGTAATTTCTATAAAATCTTCCAGTGTCTTATCTGATATATTCTCTCCGTTCCTTACAACAAGCATCTGGTGGTCATTTATATAAATTTCACACTTATTAAAATATACTGCATCTACAAATCCGAAATCAACACCTGTAGTTATATCTGAGTTCTCACCACTTTCACTCAATTTAACAAATTTATAATTAAGTGCTGAACGCATTGAAATATAGTACTGGTTACCTTTACATCCAAATACTGCAAAAATATCGCTTATATCTCCCGCTTCCCCTACTGTATCTAAAACTTTATTAAAATATTGCCCATTCTGTGAAGCAATGATATAATGTGCTGACTTATTCAATACAGGAACACTCAATGACGAAGTAATGTTTTCCAAGCATTTGATATATGCAATAATCCTATTACCACTTTTGGAAAAATTTATGGTAGCTGAATTAAAAATATTAAAAATATATTCTTTTTCACTACCAGTATAAGCACTGGCATGTTTAAAAATAAAATTTTTAATGGCAAAACTTTCTAAATCTGTGTTCACCGCATAATAATTATGCTCCCATCCCAACCCAGAAGTGCCGCTCTTTTCCAAATGCACGGCAACAATATTATATGCCCCTTCCCTTCCTGTCACACATAAAAAACTGGTATATCTATTATGCACTGAAGAAAGACTGAGATACTCGTTCTCATCAACTTTTGTTTTAACATCAAAGTCAATCAAATTTTCTGATACAGCTACCAATGCACTGATATATTCGCTATTATCAGTATGACTTCCAACAAACACAAACCGTTTTCCATCCCAAATCAAATCATTTAAAACATACTTATCTTCTAACTCAAGAGTCCTTTTTTCCCAATTATCACCATCTTTTGTATATACAATCTCTCCATCCTTTGTAATGCCGATCAATATATCGTTTTCATAAATTACCTTTACAAATGTACCCATGACATCACTTAGTCCAACCGAATTCCACTCGTATTCAGCAACATCCGAAACTATAATTCCACTCTTTATGGTTGTAATGTTTGTTTTCCCCAGCATATCTAATACCCCCCCCTCACTAAAATATTGGCATTCAGTTCTTCGCAGATATTTACAGAGCAGGTAATCCTGATAAATCCATCATATGAAGATACCATAATAAGCGCTTTCGCTGCAAACTCGTATGAATATTCATCAAAATATACATCACACAATGAATCTGCCGTAATCAGTTCATTTTTTATTTCACACACTCCATCCACAAACTGTATCGGCACATCCCTCAGGATCACCTCCCGATCAATCAATGCCTGTGCCAGATTATTATAATAAACCATTCTTTCCTCTATGACATCCAGCCGTTCTGATATTTCAAGGACATCAAAAGCATTTATGGTTTCTAATATTCTATTTTGTTCCTCCATATTGGCATTAAACTGCTCTGCTGTTTTCTCATATTGCCGCATCAGTTCTGCAATCCGCTGGTACTGTGCAATAATTGCCAGAAAAACATCGTCTGTAGGCTCTGTTGATACTGTATCTCCGGAGATTGCGCCCTTCATAATATCAATAATTGCTAATGTTGATGTTACAACTGCTGTGTCCTTAATACCAAATACCCCTATATACATTCTTCCTGCTCTTGTCATTGCGGCAGCTGGAATCATAATTACTGTCCCCCGATGCAATAATCTCTTGGTTATTAAGCGTTAATAGCTGTTTTTCCAAAACAAAATGTAATCTTGCCATATTTCTTCCTCTTTCCATATCTGAAAATACAATGCTCTATAAGTTTAAAGTTGTAGGACATTTAAGTAACAATGTTGCTGATGGATAACAATATTCTTCTCCATTTATAAAATAAAATGCTGTATTACCAGCACTTAATACAGAACAACCAAGAAAAGCATTTGTTGCATTAGTCGGATTTGTCGTAATAAATCTCACCCTTCTATCATTTCTGACATCTTTTCCAACTCCCATAGCAAAGCCATAACTGGTCAATGTCACAGAAGAATATGTTCCAATATACACCCTTAATAGACTCTGGGGATCCCCAATAACAGTTACATAAAATTTATATGTATCACCACTTGTATCAAACGGCTGATATGAAGGACCGGAGCTGGTCGCGATTGTCGTACATGCAGTGGTATCTGAGTCAAAAATTACAAAAGTATGTGCAGCTAAAGCAGTCTTAATTATTCCAATTCCAAAACTCTCATTTTCATCGGGATAAAGAATAAATTTTTCTTCATCATAAACAGTCTTCATTCCTACTGTCCGTAAAGTATCAGCATTACCTAAAATTTTTGTCTGGTTTTTATAAACAGTAAAAGTATTGGTGGATGCTCCAAACCTTACCCCCGTCTGCTTCTCATCAAGTGCTCCTATAGTAATCCCTTCAAAATATTTTCTAAAATACATATCATACCTCTATAATTTCCTTTGATTATTTTTTAAAATCCGTAGTAAAAATTGGAACTATGTTGACATTGATTTTATTGATATCGGGGGATATTCCCCCGATGGAATTGATGATAATCTTCCCAGCTGTGTAGTAAAATCATAAGTATTCAAAAATGTATCCGTACTCGAATAAATAAATTTAATTCCAAAACAATCATCACTCGGGAAACCGCCCGAAGAACTCATGTTGTTTATTGCCGCTGCCATCTCTTCTAAGGTTAATTTTGTGCTTATCCCTGTTTTGTTTCTTATCGCATTTGCTATTGCAGACAGCTTATTAATAAGTGCCATTTTCAATAACCCCAGTTCATGCTTTATATACTCTTTCATGGCATCAATATCACTCTCAGTCCAATAATCAGTACCTTTGACGGGTGTATGACCATCTATGCCGTCAGCTCCTGTGTCTCCTTTTTCACCTTTAAGCGACTCAAGCCATTCCGCTTCGCTGCCATTGAAGCCGTTTTGAACTGCTATTTCATAAGCGGATGCCCCGTCATATCCGTCTTTGCCATTTTCTCCATCTTTACCAGCTGGTATCTGTTCTACCTGCCTGCTGACCATGGTTTTCACTTCTTCAGTATTAGGATACTCTGAAAGCATTTCTGCTGCCTTTTCTTCGGACACATAATTTGCATCGTTCTGAAATGCACTTACATTCAGCGGAATATCCATGGGTGCATACTGAATAGTCTGAGAATCACTGAACGTTCTTTTTGTTGCTCCAAGATAATACACTGTGTTCTGTGGCGATGTGATATCTATATCTGCTCTATACAACAGGTACTTTCCATCTATTCCATGTGGCTTGCTGATTACCGGGACATATTCATAAATATTAAGTGCTTCAATCTGTGCATTCGTCAGATGCAGATCCACCGCTCTTATCTCATATGTTTCCCGCAAGGATGCAAATGAACTATACAGCTTTTCTTTTGCCTTTCTCAGCAAATTCTCTGGAAGCGTCACATCCTGCCATGTAGATTCACTCTCCGGAGCATAAATGATTCCATATTCATCTGCCTTTTCTTCATTGACAAGAAACTTCTTCCCATCATTAACCGAGGAAATATCGATTCTTACTCCCTCCACCTCAGCCCCAACCGGACGGATTGCTGTATAAGTTTCTGTTGCATCCACTTCTGAGGAAATATCCAGCATATTCTTTGCAAACTCGATATGTTGTGCAGATATCGTGCTGTAATCTGCCAGCCAGTCGATATAATCCCCATCTTTTTCATATCTGATTCTGATATGTCCGCCAAGCGAAGACTGGAAGCACTTTTCTTTTAGTGCATCCCATGAATTGAGCATACTTTCGCTACTTCTGACTACATAATCATTATTATCTACCACAGTAACTTCACCCACTTCAAACCGTTGCCACTCCGCCACCTGTGAATTGTGGTTTTCGATAATCATGCGAAACAATTCTGCCGGGCTTCCGGAAAAGGAAAAGGGCTCCAGATAGGAATCATTAAGGAATGAAAGCTTACCCTCAGCTTCGATGTGTTTCCCATTGTAGAAATCCTTTTTGTCTGAAATAACCCTGCCCTTGAAAATAATCGCATTATCCCTTATGACTGAAAGTACCGGATACAGTTTCCTGATTGTATTATAGTTCAGATTGTTTTCATATATCTGAAAAGTAAGCTGTCCGGCTCCGTTATCTTCCAATGTAAGCTTTGGGCTGATCAGCATAAGATTCGGATTCTGGGGATGATATATCTGCCGCTCGCCATTTTTTATAATAATCACACAATCCTCCCCTTCCTGTACTGTAATTTCAATCTGCCTTTCCCATCAACATACAGTCTGTTTATTCAGCGAAAGATTATCAAGTGTGTTTATAAACTTTTCTCAAAAACAAGCAACAATTCAGCCAAATTCCACAAATTGAGCAGGGAAGACTATATTTCCATGTCAAAAACTTTCATATATGAGTTCTGCATTTACGTCTATGTATGCATAAAAAAGAAAGTGTATCGCAACACAGTTTTCACTTCACTACGGCATACCTTCCCACATATAAAAACAATTGCTGCATTCTCTACTATTTTACCTTACTTGTGTCAGCACTCCCATATCCATCTCATACACCCTGTCACAGAGCAGATTGATATCCTCCCGGTTATGACTAATGATGAGGATTAGCTTTCCATCCTCCTTCAAGCTAAACAGGAGTTTTCGTATTTCCTCCACACCGTGATTATCCAGTCCATTCATAGGTTCGTCAAGGATAATCAAACTGGGGTTCTCCATGATAGCCTGCGCAATACCCAGCCGCTGGCGCATCCCCAAAGAATATTTCCCAACCCATTTCTTATCGTCAGGGTCAAGACCAACCACGGTGATGCATTCCTTGATCCGCTCCTTTCCAACTATATTTCGGATGGATGCAAGATATCTCAGATTCTGAAATCCTGATTCTCTGGGCAAAAAGCCCGGTGTCTCGATAATGAAACCAATATCCTCAACAAATTCTACGTCCCGCCCAATCTGTTTTTCCCCGACCCATATCTCGCCCTCCGTGACAGGCATAAACCCGCAGAGGCACTTAATCAGCACCGTCTTCCCAGAACCATTCCTCCCCACAATCCCATAAATTCCCTGCTCTGGTATCTCCAGACTGATGTCCTTTAATATTGTCTGGTCCTCTATTGTCTTAGAGACATTCTTAAAGATAATCTTTCTATCATTCATTTTTCAGTCCCCATTTCTTTACTTTTTTAATTCCCTGCCCCAAGCAGAGCGCAATAAAAAGCGTGATTGTCACCGCAAAGAATACCGCCGCATATTCCAAAGATACGCCATAGGACAGATTGTTCCCTGACATCGCCTTCAATTGTGCCAACGTCACCGGCGAGAAAAGATATGCCTTTGGTGTCCATGAATTGTAGATCATTACATCCAGAAATACAAAAAGAGATGCCACCAATATTCCTGCCATCTTTTTTGTGAGGTAATTGAACAAATAGACCACCAGCCCCATCCATGTGACACACGCCCATTCAAGCAGAAAGCTGATTGTAGTCGCCTCCACAGGCGAAAACACACCGATAATGTAAGCAAACACCGTAAACGGGACACCATACTGATTTCCTGCGTTTGTCCTTGCCAACGTCCCCCAGATGATTCCCCAATCTCCACTAAACTTGGTGCATGAAAGCAGACTGATAACACTAAATACCCATATAAATCCCACAAATAAAAACGAAGATACCAGAATATACAGTACATTACCCAACTGCCATGAAAAGTTCCCGCAACGCTGAAGAATATAGTAATGAGCCTTCCCTTCAAAGGGTGCTGTACTAAATAGAAAGACTGCACTCACCATAAAGACCATCTGGCAGATGTAATCATTCATCAGATGTGGGAAAGCCCATGGATTCACTTTCTCTGAAGCCGCCTGCGCCAGATTAGCCACCGGCTCCAGATAGGAATAAATGAACACAGCAAGAATCAAGAACAGGATCAGTATCCTGACTTGCAACAATTCCTGCTTAAGTTGAAAACAAAACACCCGAAGTCCCTTACTCACTCTCCACCCTCCTTTTCAGCTTCCAATAAAACAAAACGCCAAATCCCACCGTCAGTCCCAGCACCACCGCCGTAGAATACAAAAGAGTGAGCCGATCCGTACCAGCGGAACTTCTACCCTGCAGCCATAAATCCAACCGGAGTCCGGCAGGAATCTTTAAAACCAAATAAGCCCGACTTGTCAAAAAGGATAGAATTAAGGGAGATGCCGCCGTTACATAAATATTAGGGAAATATGACGATACCAGCAAAGCTACCGTTGCCCATAACCCTCCGGTCAAAAACAAAAGAAAGATAACCGCTGTAAAGTAACCAGTAACGTTACCTTGTAGCAAAAGCTCATAAAAAGGAAAGGCTTCTGTCTCTGGCAATCTGGCTCGATTAAACAACCGAACAAAAGAATTTGCCAAGATGATAAAGGCAATCCCGCCTGCCGATACTGAAAGAGCTCCCGAAAGGAACGTCATAAGCACCTTGGATATGCAGTATTTCTTCTTCCCTGCTTTTATAAGTAACACCTTCAGCATATTCGTATTGTATTCCTCGCAAAAGCTCACTGCATAGGGAAGAGTTGCCAGCATTGGAACTGCATAGATACCATAAAAGCCACCAAACATAAAAGAATTACACCAATAATAATATACATCCATAGTCTCAGGAGATGTCCACATAAATGGTATCTGGTTCCAAGTGTCCAGACAGATACACAACACCACGCCAACTGGTACAAGGAAAAATCTCACCGTCAGACTCCTCTTAAATTCAGTGCCAAGCAGACGGGGCAATGCCCTTTTATTCTCCATAGGATAGATTACCTCCTGTTATCGCATTGATACGCTCGGCGCTGCTGTTCCCCGAAGGTGAATCGATCTGCACACACCAATAAGGCGCCAGCTTATACTGTTCCTTCTCTTTCCAATCCGGTACAACGACATACTCCAACCATATCCGGGAGATTGTAACCTGCGAACTCAATATGGTATTCGCATAAATTTCCTTTACTGCTTCCAATGCTACCTCTGCTGAGATAATCGTCTGTATCTCCGCTTCCGGGCTAGCGTCAAAAATTCCACCCCTGACAGCTATATAGCGAATCCCATCCTGATCAAGCAACATAGTGATTCGGGTTTCAGCCGTCCAAAAGGTTTCCACCGCCATGGATATACCCGGCTCATTGATGCCGCTGTAGATTGGCAGACCATCCTTCGTCAGTTCATACTCCATATAATACATCTCATCTATGTCCGACCAGTCATCGACCGTAGCTGCTTTTCCTCTCTGTGCATCTTCTTGATAGTTCTGAGTCTGCCGATACTTTTCCTCCAACTCTGATAGAGTTTCCTGATTCAGAGCATAAGCAGCAAGAACCTCCGAATCCTGTCCGGTCAACTCTTTAATCTGTTCCTTTCCCATCTGAACAGCTTTCTCTGCGTTTAGGAAGGACAAATCCGGTATTTCTTCTTTCTGGAAAGAGCAACTGCCAGCATTATAATATGCGGATTCCACCAAATATACGATGTAATTGTCCCTTTCCTCGTCCTTGGCATATGTGAAATTACCCTCGGGATCCGTGCTAAAGTATCCGCCCTCTTTTGTTTTTGCAGAATAAGCCCCGTCCATTCTGGGTGATCCGTTATGACTGCTTCCGACACTTCGAAAAAAATATCCAAATCTTCTCTCGGAAACGCTTTTCTTGTCAACACATACACGCTGTATGCCTGCTCTTTCGGCAAAGCTACCTCTGCATCAATGACCAACTTATCGGATAGTTTTTCACTGATATGGTTTGTTCCAGATTCCGCCCCTCCTACACTCCAGTCACTCTCCTGCACCACCTCTGTGCTACTTCCCTCCGGTGTGCTTTTCGAGGATTCTGCTGCCATGCTGGAACAGCCAGCCATCAGAATACCGGCGGACATAACCACAGACAGCACAAGCCTCTTTTTTGAAATGCTCTTTTTCATAATAATAACCATGCTCCTTCCTCAGCCTGCGAATTTGTGTCCTCAAACCTAAATTTACTTGTAAAAGGCACTATCTCCTTTTTCCATGAAATTCCGTGAAAGATATCACCAGATAAACTCATCAATATCTTTCACGGATATTTTCATACAATCTGTCTTTTAAGGTGCAAATCTACCTGAAATATTCAGAGATGCACTACTGGTACTATTACTGTCCTTCTTCGCAACCATATGCATAACGTCATTTTTGTAAACAGTACTGCTATATCCAATGGGATATGCAGAAACATAATTGGAAAATGTATGATATGTATCTACCGTATCATTATAATTTCTGTGCATTTTACAGCCGAAAATATTGGCAGAAGACATATTGTTCGCCTTGCCAGTTCTTGCATTTACTGTATCCAGCGAGATGTGCCATTTCTGATCATTGTCCGACTTCTCATAACTTCCAGTCTGCTGATTGTTCAAATCCCTAAACTCAAACTCAAAGTCATGATTGACAGCAAATGCAGTCATGGAGAACATCATAGCACATACACATACCATTCCTAACATTTTTTCTAATTCGCTTCATAAAATTTTCCCTCCATTTAGTCAACAATATTTTCTTTTTACTGTTCTGTGAAATCAATGACAATTCTCATTATCCATGTTTTTGTCATAACTTCAACCCTTCCTGCACCAAACGACATTTTTTGTATTCATTTGGGCATTCCGGCAATATTTTTCACTAATTTTTTAAAAATGCAAGGCAGCTGTAACCCTGCTGACAACACAATGCCAATCATACACATCCATAACAATCTCCCCCTGTCACAGCAGTACCGACCATGTCTTTGGTCCTGCAATTCCATCTGCCGCCAGTCCATGTGTCCGTTGAAATACTCTGACTGCATCCTCGGTCTTTGCCCCGAAAATACCGTCCGGCTCCACGCCAATCTCCTGCTGCAGAAGCCGCACATACTCATTCCGATCATTATAACGCACCGTTGCAACTGTCTGCCCTTTGACTGTATATACTGCCACATAGAACGTACTGACACTATAATATTTACTGTTCCGGGAATCCTGCTGCCAGAAGTATGCCTGCTCCCTTGTATCCACATGGACGAACCCGCCGGTATAGTCATAAAGCCCGATTCCTTTCATCCCGATACCCTGCAGGTACTTTGCAACATCCCTGTTTGGCACGCCTGTAACAGTAAAGTCTGCTACCTGCCCTTTGACATGGCAGGAAGATGCCGCACCGCCAACACTCCTGTTATATGACTGTGTCCGATACGCACTGGTAATCGAAACAGCTTTTCCGAAATAGTTTCTTACCTTCTGCAGTATCTCTACCAGTCCGGAATCAAGAATTATTTCGTCACTTCCATCTTTACAGCGGAATTCTTTCAGGAGAAAATTACTCCTTACGCCGCCAGCCATAACCCTCTTTGAGCCAGATTCTTTAAGACTGTAGCTATGTATCCCTTCCATCAGTATCATCATATCCGCCGTAATGCATTCCGTTACCATACCAATCTCTTTGTAACAATAGGATTTATCAAATGTCGTACTTAAGCCGGGAATCTTGTAGGTGCTCGTATGCTGCCACATATCATATCCAGTTTCTTTATAGCTGCAGACTGAGTTATACTATGCAACCCAGACACTGTATTTTCCAGTTCACCAGCGTACAGCCGTGTCTCAAACCAGCTCTTTGATGCATATACCCCTGCCCTTCCGTTTCCTTTCGGATTAGAAAGTTCGCTGTCAAAATAAGCCGGGAACAACGGGCTGTATCCTCTGGTCATCTCATGGCAGTATTCTGCTTCCGCAATCGCTTCCGATTCAGTGACCGCCTGCCCCATGAAGTAGAATCCGTATGGGATCCCTTCTCTGAGCACTCCTTTCATATGTTCTTTAAACAATGGATCTTCTTTGATCACACCTGCGTTGTACCCACGATACCCTATTCTGATGACCATGCCATCAAAATGATTTTTTAATGGTGCATAGTTACGGATTACGTTGTATTTGGATATATCCCCTATATTTCTTTCTGTCATAGCCCTTCTCCCTATTCTGCCTTGATATCCTTTAGCTGTATGAGCATCTGCTTCACCTTATCGTATCCGAGCATCGCTCCCATACAGTTTAAAAGACACATGATTGCAAGATACACACTTGTAAGTGCATTCAGCGGAATCTGGACATTCTCATAATAAAGCAGTGTGCCACCTGCCCCGACAAGTATTGCAACAGCCAGAACGACAACATTGGATGCATACCTAATTTTGCAGGTATCCAGAACCATTTTCACAAACGCCGTTGCCAACGAAGTAATAAATGAAAATGTTCTTCCCATGCTTCGGGAACCAGTGCATGACATCTCCATGATTTGAGGCAATGCCCTGCGCATGGCCCTCGCTGTGGCAGATAATGTTCTTCTCGGTCAGGCCGTATTCTTTGCACAGGTAGGCGCAAAGCTCCACCGCCTCATTGTAGACCTTGCCAAAATAGGAAGCGTCCGCCAGATTGTCCTCACAGATTTCAAAGGAGATATGGGTATCATTGCCGCTGCCCTTGGGGCCGGAGCCGCAATGCCAGCCCCGGTGGTTCCACGGAAGCGTCTGATAGGTGGCGACGGTTCCGTCGGCCAGCTTCCCGATAAAGGCGTGGACGCAGACCTGCCGCCCGCCGGGTTTCTCCTGATTCCAGTGGTTGTTGTACTGATTCTTCCCCAAAAGGCCGTCGTCCGGGCCGACATAGCGTTTCAGATTCGGGTTGTTGGCCCCGGTAGAATGTACCATGATCCCCTTCGGGGTAATGGTGCGGCCTGCCTTATAGCAGGCATTTTCCGTCAATATCTGTTTATGCAGATTCATAAAAAAACCTCCTTCGGTTTCCGCCTCAAAAGCAACGACGCTGCCAGTGCCGTATCCATGCACCAGAGCAGCGCCGTCATAATAAAAGGCCAGTATTTCATTGTAGGGAAC
>CANOEC010000068.1 GCA_947564735.1 uncultured Lachnospiraceae bacterium
CTCCTTTTTTCTGCTGAAATGTGCCATATCGGCATTTTACAAAAATATACATGCATGATATACTGAATAAAATGTATGATTATGCAGAACCGCCGAGAGGAGAGCCGCATGAAATCAAAAGAAAAGCGCAGCCGGATGCAGTATATTCTGACAATGGTAGCAACCTTGTTTGCACTGGGAATTATCGTCATTTATACGTTTACATCTTTTTATTCTGTTGCGATGGAAGATGCGGTTGTCATAGGGAAAAATTCCGTGTCGCAGGAAGCGGAAGAGCTGAATAACTTTTTGCTACGCGGACTGGATGTATTACAGGTGACGGGACTGGTGGTGGATTCCATGATGCGTGAACATGCCACATCGGAAGAAATTGAGAAATTTCTTTTGCAGGAATCGGAAGATTATGCGCATTCCATAGACAAGAATTTTACAGGTATCTATGGATGGTTTGATGGCGTTTATCTGGACGGTATCGGTTGGGTGCCGGACGAGGATTATGTGCCGCAGGAGCGTATCTGGTATATAACAGCCTATGAGGGTGGCGGGAAGCCGGTGGTAGTGTCACCGTATCTGGATGCACAGACAGGCAGCATCATGATTTCGGTAAGCCAGCTCCTTTCAGACGGGGAGAGCGTGGTTTCGCTGGATATCGTAATGGATGAGATGCAGGAGATGGCGGAGAATATCCAGCTAAACGGTGAAGGATACGGTTTTATTATTGACAGGAACGGATTGGTGGTTGCTCATCATGATGAGTCCCAGAAGGGCAAAAATTATCTGACGGACGAGGATATGCAGGGAACCGAAATACAGCAGATGGCACAGACGATTATTAATTCGGGTGAAAGCGCTGTCACGATGGAGATTGACGGCGAAGAATGTATGATATTTTCTAAAGTGGTTCAGAGAGACTGGTTTGTAGTGATGGTAGTCAATACGGCAGATTTGTTTGAGCGTGTGGAAGGCAATCTGTGGCGGAATATATGGCTGAGCCTCTTAATCTTTATTCTGGTAGGATATTTTTGTACAGCCAGCTATCGCAACAGGAACAAAGCCATCCGGTATGCAGAGGAGCTGAAGGACTATCAGACGACTCTTGAAGAGCGGGTAGAGGAACAGACCCAGAAAATTAAAGAACAGACCCGCGAGCGGATTCGGATGCAGGAGAGTGTGATCGAGGGTATGGCGGCGATTATTGAAAGCAGGGATAATTCCACGGGCGAACATGTCCGTAATACAAAACGATATGTTTCCATGATAGCTGATTATATGCTGGAGCATGGCATTTATCCTGAAGAAGTGGATGAAAAATTTACGATGTATATTCGTAATGCGGCGCCGTTGCACGATGTGGGTAAAATTCTCATATCGGATGTTATTCTAAACAAACCCGGCAGATTTACGTCGGAGGAGTTTGAAATTATGAAGACCCATGCGCTGCTGGGCGAAGAGATTGTGGAGAAAATCTTGGCGAATAATTCGGAACCGGAGCTTTTGCAGATGGCTAGGGATGTGGTATGCGGTCATCATGAGAAGTGGGATGGCAGTGGGTATCCGAGTGGTTTAAAGGGTACGGAGATTCCGCTGGCTGCGCGTATTATGGCGGTAGCGGATGTATTTGACGCACTCGTCAGCAAGCGGGTCTATAAAGAAGCGATGGCGGAAGAGGAGTCCTATGCCATTCTGCTTAAGGACGCCGGAAAACATTTTGATCCTGTAATTGTGGATGTGTTCTTTTGTATACGGGATGAGGTGCATCAGTATATAGTGGAGAATATGGAAAAAAAAGAAAAGAATGAAGGAAAAGAATAGAAGGAAAAGAATAGAAAGAATAAAAAGATAAGAATAAAAAGAAGCGTGAGGGGTTTTATGGCAAGAGTATATGAAATGGCGGAAATTCAGCTCAAAGGGGAAGCACCGGCAGGCTCGCAGGTTGAAGTCGATGTGATGGCGGAGATTACGGGAGGCGGAAGGACACTGAAGCGGAAGGGCTTTTACGCCGGAAATCAAACCTATAAAGTTCGTTTTCTCCCGGATAAGGCAGGAATATACCACTATAAGGTAACGGGCATTGTCACAGGCGAGGGAACGGTGGAGGTTGAACCGGCAGACGGGAAGCATCATGGTATCGTGAGGGCTGACGGCACGCATTTGCGTCATCAGGATGGCACCTTTATTTCTACCTTCGGGACAACCGTATATGCGCTTGCCCATCAGCCGGAGGAGCTTACGGAAGAAACCTTTGCGTCTTTAGAGGGTGGCGCATTCAACAAGATTAGAATGTGTGTGTTTCCAAAACACTATGAGTATAACAAAAATGAACCGGCATATCATGCTTTTGCGCGAGCGGAAGATGCGGAGCAATTGATATTTTATGACAATCTGGGTGGTGAGAGGAGCGTGCAGCCTTTTGATACCCATAGACCGGATTTTGATTTCTGGGAGACCTTTGAGGCGAAACTGAGCCGTCTCTTTGAAATGGGAATCCAAGTGGATTTAATTCTTTTTCATCCCTATGACAGATGGGGGCACAGCCATATGACGCAGGAGGATAATCTGAGGTATCTTGATTACGTGTTAAGGCGTCTGGCGGCATATCCGAATATCTGGTGGTCCATGGCAAATGAATACGACCTTTTTTATGACTGGAAAATAGAGCAGTGGCATGAAATTGAGGCGTATATTTCGATGAATGACCCGTATCGCCATCTGCTTTCCAACCACAACTGTTTTCTCGAATACGATTATGGCAGAGAAGCAGTTACCCATGTTTCTGTCCAGACGAGAATCCTTTCCCGTGTCGCTGAGCTTCAGAAGGAATTTGGAAAGCCCGTCTGTTATGATGAATGCTGTTACGAGGGAAATCTGAAGGAGACTTGGGGTTCTATTTCTGCAAAGGAGATGGTAAACCGTTTCTGGAAGGTGACTGTAACGGGAGGTTACTGTACGCATGGAGAGGTCATTCTGGAGAATGACATTGTAACGAAGAAGCAGCAGGATGATGCAGTTCTCTGGTGGGCGAAAGGTGGGAAGCTTAAGGGTGACAGTCCTGCCCGGATCAAGTTCTTGCGAGAGATTGTGGAGTCGCTGCCCGCACCGCTTGACCCGTATCCTACAGGGTTAGGAAAAATGGCGCTGATGTCCGGGGAAGAATTAAGCGGTATGATAAATGCGCTGTCGGAGGGACAGCGGGGATTTTTTTCCGTACTTGGCAGAATGAATGAAAAGGAGAAATTGTATCATTTTCTATCGGAGTATACATATGCAGGGCACATTGGCGAGGAGGTTTATTTCTATTATCTTGGCACGGACTGTTCGGCAAGATTTTGTCCAGAGGCTGCTGAGGGAAAGTCCTACCGGGCAGAGGTAATCAATGCGTGGGATATGACGAGGGAAGTTGTTTCGGAGGATTATCAGATGGGCGATGAGATACGTCTGCCGGGAAGAGAGTATGTGGCTGTATTACTTTGCGCACAACATAGTTCTATATCGCCGGACGATTCGAGTGAAAGGGTCACGAATGGATAAGACAGATATTTTAAAACAATACTTTGGCTACCCTGCCTTTCGTGAGGGACAGGAATTATTGATTGACAGTATTCTTGCAGGACAGGATGTGCTGGGAATTATGCCGACGGGAGCGGGAAAATCTATCTGTTATCAGGTTCCGGCGCTTCTGCTTCCGGGTATCACACTGGTCATCTCACCGTTGATTTCACTCATGAAAGATCAGGTGCAGTCATTGAATCAGGCGGGTATTCACGCCGCATATATCAACAGCTCTTTAAGTGAAGCGCAGATTTCCAAAGCATTGCGGCTGGCAGCCGGCGGACAATATAAGATTATCTATGTGGCGCCGGAGCGGCTGGAGACTTACGGATTTATGCAGTTTGCGAGACAGGTGGAGATTTCCATGTTGACGGTGGATGAGGCGCACTGTATTTCACAGTGGGGACAGGATTTTAGACCGAGTTATCTGAAAATTGTCCAGTTTATCAAGAGTCTGGAGAAACGCCCGATTATCAGCGCTTTTACCGCAACGGCGACGGAGAATGTGAAGGAGGATATTGTCTGTGTGCTCGGTCTACAGTCGCCGCAGGTACTGGTGACAGGATTTGACCGCAAAAATTTATATTTTGCAGTGGAGTCGTCGGGTAAAAAAGACAACTATGTCATAAATTACATACGGGAGCATAGCGGTGAGAGCGGGATTATTTATTGTGCAACCAGAAAGAACGTGGATATGCTGTGGGGAAGGCTTTTGTCAGAAGGGGTGGCGGTGACGAAATACCACGCCGGCTTAGACAGTGAGGAACGTAAGCAGAATCAGGAAGATTTTATTTATGATAACAGTCCGGTCATGGTTGCGACGAATGCGTTTGGCATGGGGATTGATAAATCCAATGTGCGCTATGTCATCCACTATAACATGCCGCAGAGTCTGGAAAATTATTATCAGGAGGCGGGCAGAGCCGGGCGGGATGGCGAGAAGGCGGAATGCATTTTGCTTTATTCGGCGCAGGACGTCATGATTAACCGGTTTCTTCTGGAAAATAAAGAGCAGAAGGGAGAATATACGCAGGAGGAGATGGATGCGATTGCGGGACGGGACGAGGAGCGGCTGCGTGCAATGACATATTATTGTCTTACAACGGGATGTCTGCGGGAATATATTCTTCGTTATTTTGGGGAGAGCGGCGCAGGAGCCTGTGGCAACTGCCGGAATTGTCTGAGAGAATATGAAGAGATTGATGTGACGGAGGCTTCTGTCAGAATCATTGAGGGCATCCGGGAGGTGCGCCAGCGGTATGGAATCAATGTGGTTGCCGGGATGCTTGCAGGCGGGGACCGTGCGAAATTGAGAGAATACAGAGTTTCCGAATATGCCTCTTTTGGCAGTCTAAGAGGAATGGGAGAAGGAGAAATTAAGCAGATTATCAATGAAATGCTGGTGGAAGGTCTGCTGGCGATGACGAATGACAAGTATGCTATTTTGAAATTCACAGCAAAGGCAGAGGAGGTGCTGCAGGGTGACAGGCAGGTTATTTTAAGGCAACCGAAGAAACTCCCGGGGCAGGGGGAAGGCAGCACAGAACGGAAAAAGAGTAAAAGCAAGGCTCGTAAATCGGATATTCTTAATTCCAGAGGACTGGAGCTTTTCGAGATGCTCAGGCAGCTGCGGACAGAAATCGCCAGAGAGGAAAATATGCCGCCGTACATTATCTTTTCAGATAAGACACTGGTGGATATGTGCGTCAAAGTTCCGCTTGACAGAGGCGAAATGCTGATGGTATCGGGCGTTGGTACAAATAAGTACGAAAGATACGGGGAACGTTTTCTCCATGTCATTGAAGAATATACGGGCGGTATGCATGAAAAGCTCTATTTCGGGGAAGCGGATGAAATAGAGCGGATGTGACAGTCGTGTGGCTGATGAAATATTTTATGAAGTGAGGATAAAACAATGGGTAGTCAGATGGTGGAAGATGGAAAGAAAGTAGAAAACAGGATTGTAATCATCTATTGCAGTAAAACCGGCTTTACAAAGAAATATGCGGAGTGGATGAAAGAGCAGCTTTCGGGGAAAATGTCCTGCGATTTGATTCCTTATAAGGAGCGGAGAAAAGTGAGGTTTGGAGAATATGATACCGTATTGTTTGGCGGCGGTTTCCATGCGGGTCAGATTAACGGGCTGAAATGGTTCAAGGCGCAGATGCAAAAGCTGCCGGCGAGGTTGAGGCAGAACGGTAAAATCGCGGTCTTTGCCACAGGCGCAATGCCGGCGGAAGCGCCCGACGTGGAGAAGTCCATGCGGAAGAACTTTACGGAGCAGGAATGGGCACAGGTGAAGACGTTTTATCTGCCAAGTGGTCTATGCTATGAGAAAATGGGCGTCGGAGACAAACTCATGATGTCGATGTTCAGAGCCATGTTAAAAGAGGCGAAGGTGGACAGCAAAATGCAGCAGATTGTAGCGCATTCCTTTGATGTCACAAGGAAAGAGGCGACTGTGCCTGTGGTGGAGTGGTGTGTCCATGCTGCTTCTCGATGACTGTATATAAAAGGAGGGGGCTACAGCCCACTTTTAGGCGTGGATGTTATTTTATGCCGACTCCTTTTCTGATAAACGGTACTAATTTGATGACATGGTATGCTAAGACAGTCAGCAGGAAACTTCCAATACAAATGCATAGTGCCTGCATCAGCGTATTGTTGCTTAACTGTACAAAGTAATACGCTAAGACAATCAATATGGTCTGGTGCAGGATGTAGATTGGATAGGATGCCTTATTAAAATATTCAGTAAATCCGGTCTTACGATTCAGTTTTTTCTTTCCCGCAAGCAACAGTGCAAGAATGGAAATCCACCCAATGAAATTCACCCACAAATCGCCGTAATAAGAACATTTATAATATAGCGCCACCAAAGCAAAGGTTACGACTGCAAATAATATGGTCACAAAGTGCCGGTATTTTTCAAGTCTTTTGATAAGTTTGTCATTGCTTAATACATAGTATCCCGCCAGATACAAAGCAAAATTTTTTCCAATGCTAAAGCCTCCAAAATTTCCTAAATAGTACATGAACCATATAGGAACAAATAAAAGAAACACGAGATATATCGGCATTTTACCAACATATTCTGAAACTTTTTCGTATGGCATAAAATGAATTACCGCCAATGCGGTCAATGATATTAGGAAAAGGAATAAAATAAACCACAAATGACCGGGTGTAAACGCTCCGTCATAACCACTAAAATCTGTAAGGTGCGTAAAAAAATAGTTCCAGTGTGCAAGAAGACCGCCGTCATAATTATCAAAAAATTTTCTTGCATAGAGTGCCTGAAAGGGAACAAGAAATGCCAAGCCGGACACAAATGGAATAAGCAGTTTTGTGATGCGCTCAACGATAAATTCCTTTTTGGTTCTTTTGCGCAAAGCGTATCGTGCGCTTATCCCTGCCAACACAAAGAGCAGCGGCATAAACCAAGGATTTACAAGTACAATCAGTGTGCTCAACAGCTTATTTTCTCCCAGCCAGACATAAAACCGGCTGCCAAAATCATTCCAGATCATAAAAGTATGTACGGGAAATAATAGCAATATCGTTAGATTCCTCAAATTATCTATAAAATATTTTCGTTCCTCTTTCACAGAAATTATCCTTTCAAATGTTGATTGCTTCAAATATAGATTATGTTAAACCATTTTAAATTTCAAGATGGTATATTGTTCGTCAATATAGATGCAGGGCATTTTCCACCGCCTTCTGAATGACAAGGCTGGAATTGGTTGCGCCGGATACGGCGTCTATGCCGGTTTGTTGTGACGCGATGATATCATTTACAATCTGTTCTGCCGCCAGACCTCTTTGGTGGCGGTGTTCCAGTATCTGTATATCTGAAACGGATCCATTTGTTACGGTGACGGAGACTTGCGCATAAATGTAGCCAGCGTCGTATGCTCCGGTGTATGTGCCGTCCTCAAGACATAAGTTCTCTATGCCGTGCAGCTGTATAGACGCTATTTTCTGACTGTACTGTGCAAAATCAATGTAATAGAACAGGATATGTATGATAACAAGCAAAAGCATGATGACAGACATGCTCCGGTGCAGGCGCAGTTTATATGCGGCGGTGCTTTTCTCTGCACGGCTTCCGGGTAAAAGAAATAGCCCCTTGTTGTGGCAGAAGACAATCAGGAAAAGATAGCTGAGGAACGTCCCAAAGCCAGTGAGGAGCACTACCGGATGTCTCATCTTAAAGAGCGGAAAGACAAGTATCATATGTGCCATGCCGCCTAATAGTAAAAGACCGCTTGCCGGTTTGTGAAGTTTCATGAAAAGTCTGTCGGCTTTTTGTAAGCCGCATCTTTTGGTCAATGCTTTTAAGAGTAAAATAATGAAACAAAATAAACATAGAAAGCCGGTGATAATTCCAAACATGATATCAGTTATACTCCTTCTTTGTCGGGATTGGCAATTGCACGGTACAGCGTCCAAAATCCGTAGGAAAGAAATTCTTCTTGGGGGATGCCGATGGTCTGTTCTATGTAAGCCTTCTTATGTTCTGCGGTCATGATCAGACCGGACATCATTCCCCAGAATGAAAAAATGGTGGGCAGAATCGGGATGTTTGCACGCAAATCTCCGGCGGCGATGCCATCCTGAATCAACTGGCGCATCGCATCATTGATTTTTTCGCCCGTTCTGAATGTTTCCAGTTCTTCGGGAAGAAAATCCGTGCGGGTAAAGTCGATGTTGATTTCACCCAGTGCCAGTTGAAAATAGAACGGATATTCCTGCTGGTAGGCGACGAGAGACTGACAGATATGGTTGTAGCGTTCTTTCGTACTGGTGCCAGTTTTTAGCGCGTCCAGAATATGTTCATACAGCATCTCCATGCTTTCTAAGACTAGAAATCCTACCAGCTCCTTTTTGTTTTTAAAATAGACATACAGCGTTGCCTTGCTGTATCCGGATGCTTGGGCAATTTCGTTCATGGAAGTGCCTTCGATTCCTTTTTGCATAAATAATCTCTGTGCCGTGGCGGCGATATTCTGCCGGTGTACGCTGCCCGGTTCTTTTTTTCTGCGTCCCATCTGCGTTTCCCTTTTTCGTAATGTCTTTTTTGGTGTTTTGGTGAAATGTTATGATACAGTGTCTGAGCAGAGCTGTTTTGAATACAATCGGTTTTTAATCTGTACAAAGTGGTTGATTCTATCGGTATCTTATTAAAAATAATTAAACCATCGGTTTAATTATTGCATATCATTTAGTGACTGTCAAGTGCATATTGGAGCATATGCTTGTCAAGTGAATCAATAAGAGTATATAATAAATGCAGATTGTAAGAAAAAGGAATGAAAATCAATGAACCAGTATCGTGTGAAAAAGTTAGAAAATATGAAAAAAATAGAAGTGCAGGCGCCGGGGTCAAAAAGCATTACGAACAGGGCGTTATTATTGGCGGCGTTGTCTGACCGGCGCTGCAGGCTGCACGGCGTGTTATTCAGCGATGATTCCAGAGCTTTTTTGGACAGCCTTGTGAAGCTTGGCTTTGAGGTGGAGGCAGACGAGGAGACAAAGAACGTGACCATTCAGGGGACGGGCGGGGTGATTCCGAATGAGAATGCCGTGATTGATGTCAGAAGTGCAGGAACTGCCGCGAGATTTCTGACCGTCATGCTGGCGTTTGCGGGCGGATCGTATGAGATTAAGGCGTCACCGCAGATGTGCAGGCGTCCGATGCAGCCTCTTCTGGATATTTTAAAAGCGGCAGGGGTAGCGTTTGTATTTCAAGGGGAAGAAAATCATTTTCCCTTTGTGATGAAATCACATGGCATATCCCTTGAGGCGGTTTCTGTCGATACCAAAGTCAGCAGCCAGTTTGCCAGTGCGCTCCTGATGTCGGGGACACTTCTGGAAAAGGGATTGACGGTGAGACTGAAAGGAGACCGGGCGGAAGGGTCCTATATCAAGATGACGATTGCCATGATGGAGCAGTTTGGCATTCATCCGGTACGGTCGGGAAACGAATACTGGATTCCAAATAGCGCAGGTTTTGGAGTGGACGAGTATCAGGTGGAACCGGATGTGTCCGGCGCGTGCTATTTTTATGCGATGGCGCCCTTGCTGCAGGCGGATGTGAAGGTGCAAAATGTCCATATGGATTCTTTGCAGGGAGATATCAGTTTTTTGCGCATTTTACGGGATATGGGCTGTACGCTTGTGGACGAGGCGGATGGTGTGAGAATATCCGGCGCAGCCCTTGACGGATATCCCGGCATGGATATTTCCATGAAAGATTTTTCCGATCAGACGATGACCATGGCGGCGCTTGCGCCCTTTGCAAAGGGGGAGACGCGCATCCGCAACATCGGTCATATACGTTTTCAGGAGACGGACCGGATTCATGCGATTTTGACGGAGCTGACACGCATGGGGATTTCATGTGAAGAGGAGCCGGAATGTGACGGGGTAAGGATTATGCCCGGCACCATAAAAGAATGTGCTGTTGAGACCTACGAAGACCATCGTATGGCGATGGCTTTTACCTTAGTAGGACTGCGGACGGGGAAGATTTCAATCGTGAATCCGGAATGCTGCAGGAAGACGTTCGAGAATTATTTTGAATTGATAGAAGGGTTATATGCATGACAGTATTTGTGGCATGTCAAAAAGAGCATAGGGAGGGTATATGACAGCGAAAGCAGAGTCGGAGTTGTGGGATGTTTATACAAAGGATCGCGAGAAAACGGGGGCATTACACAGGCGGGGAGAGAAAATGCAGGACGGGGAGTATCATCTGGTGGTTCACATCTGCATTTTTAACAGCCAAAACCAACTGTTGATTCAGCAGAGACAGCCTTTTAAAAAGGGCTGGGCAAACATGTGGGATGTGACCGTGGGAGGTTCGGCGCTGCAGGGGGAGAGCAGCGTACAGGCGGCGGAAAGAGAAGTATTTGAGGAAATCGGTCTGCAGCTTGACTTGTCGGGGCTTCGACCGGATTTTACGATTAATTTTGAGGACGGTTTCGACGATTATTATGTGCTGGAACAGGAAGTGGATTTGAAGGAACTTCACTTGCAGAAGGAGGAAGTGCAGGCTGTCCGGTGGGCGTCAAAGGAAGAAGTGCTTAAGATGCAGGAAGAGGGAACTATGGTTCCCTATTGGTTTCTGGATCGTTTGTTTGAAGTGCGGGGATGTGATGCGCACGGTTATCAGGAACAGGATGTGCGGGTTGGATTTGCCACGATGCATCACCTTGCTTCATGGATGAGTCTGGTTGAGATTGTGAGAGACAATTTTCCCGGCTTGGAAACACAGGAGCTGCTTGACGGGTATCGGAGCACGGTCGTCAAGAACATGGAAAGACAAAGCGCCATATGTGCGCTGCACGGTAAGATTGTGGTGGGCATCCTGCTTTTTTCGGTGAAACACAATATGCTTTCCTGCATGGCGGTTCATCCGGAATACCGCAGGCGGGGGATTGCCGGCAGGATGGTGGAACTGATGCTGACGAAACTGGACCGGACGAGAGACATTACCGTTACGACATTTCGTGAGGGGGATCCATGGGGAGCGGCACCGCGGTCGCTGTATCAATCCTTGGGATTTGAGCCGGCAGAGCTTTGTGTAGAACAGGGGTATCCGTCGCAGGTGTTTGTGCTTAAGGGTATGAAAACGGACAATTAGGCGATACTGATAGAACGGGACGGACGATAGAAAATTGTAAGGAGGAAACGGCGCATGTGTACGGCAGTAACATATCGGACGAAAGATTTTTATTTTGGGAGGACGTTGGACAATGATTTTTCCTATGGGGATGAAGTGACGATTACACCGAGAAATTATCCGTTTCATTTTAGGGAAGCAGGCAGTATGGAGACACACTATGCCATGATTGGCATGGCGTATGTGGCGAAGGACTATCCGCTTTATTATGATGCGGTCAACGAGAAGGGACTGGCGGTAGCAGGTCTAAATTTCGTGGGCAATGCGGTGTTTTGGAAACATCGGGACGGGATGGACAATATCGCGCAGTTTGAATTGATTCCGTGGATTCTTGGGCAGTGTGCGTCAGTGAGAGAGGCGCGGACACTGATAGAAAAAATGAATCTTCTGGACGTTGCATTTGAGGAGACGCTTTCGCCGGCACAGTTACATTGGATGATTGCGGACAAGGATGACGCTGTCACAGTGGAAACGGTGAAGGAGGGAATCAGAATTTATGAAAATCCCATAGGCGTTTTGACGAATAATCCGCCCTTTGAGCAGCAGATGTTTGCGCTGAATAATTATATGCACCTGTCTGCGAAACCGCCGGTGGACACCTTCGCAGAAGGATTGGATTTGACACGGTACAGCCGTGGTCTGGGCGCTATCGGACTGCCGGGAGATTTGTCGTCACAATCCAGATTTGTGAGGACGGCGTTTGTGAAGATGAATTCTGTTTCGGGAGAGGGAGAAAAGGAGAGTGTCAGCCAGTTTTTCCATATTCTCAATGCGGTAGACCAGCAGAGGGGATGCTGTGTGCTTGAGAATGGCAAATATGAGACGACCATCTATACTTCCTGCTGTAATGCACAGAAGGGGATTTACTATTATACGACATATGATAACCATCAGATTACTGCGGTGGATATGCATCGGGAGGACTTGGATGAAACGACGCTGACAAGATATTCCGCCGTGAAGGAAGAGCAGATTAGAATGCAGAATTGATGTTTAGAAGTGAGGAATAAGATGAAGATTGCCGTATTTTTTCCGGGAATAGGATATCATTGCGATAAGCCGCTGCTGTATTACAGCGGAAAACTTGCAGGGCAGTATCAGTATGAGGTGCGCAGGCTGTCCTATACCGGATTGCAGAAATCAAGGAAGGATTTGAATCAACTGGCGCCGGAGGCGTTCGAGGAGGCATATGCGCAGACCGATGCAGCGCTGGCGGAGGTGGACTGGAGTCAATACGAGGAGATTCTCTTCGTATCAAAAAGCATCGGTACAGTGGTGGCGGCTGCCTATGCAAAAAGACACGGGATTCGTTGTCGGAACATATATTATACGCCGCTTGCGCAGACCTTTTCGTTCGCTGTGCAGGACGGAATTGTCTTTCACGGTACAAATGACCCGTGGGTGCAGACCTCGGTTATCGAATCGAACTGTCAGGCGTATCGTCTGCCGCTGTATGTGATAGAAGATGCCAACCATTCGCTGGAGACAGCCGGTGACGTTAAGAGGAATCTCCATATCTTAACGAACGTGATGGAGCTGACGGAAGGTTATATAAAAGATAAGGTATAATGCGTCGGGAGGCTCTGTCGTATTCCACTTGGGAATTTTTAGAAAGTATCTTGCAAGTATTTTCTGTTTCTGATAGACTTGATTTGTCTGAAGAAATGGAATTCTGTTATGCATATCGGGCATTTCGCCATGATTTCCATTATTTCACTGCAAACGGACGCAGCAGTCCGTTAGAAATTTTTGAGAAAGGAGGGTCGAAGTGTCATTTATCGGACACATAGAATGATACACTAGGGATTAGAAGCTGTGGGCGGCATGTTTTACCATGATGCAAAGCGATGCAGCCGGATAGTTTGTGGAACAATAAAATTAAGATTGACAAAATCGAACATTTGTTTTATTCTATTAAAAGAACAAATGTTCTAAACGAAAAGGAGAACATGGATATGGAAAGAGAAGAAAAATTAAAAGCGTTGGATGCGGCTTTAGGGCAGATAGAGAGGCAGTTTGGCAAGGGGGCGGTTATGAAGCTGGGGGACCCTTCCGTACAGATGAATGTGGAGACAATTCCGACCGGTTCGCTAAGTCTTGACCTTGCACTGGGACTTGGGGGCATTCCGAAGGGGAGAATCGTAGAGATATACGGTCCGGAATCCAGCGGTAAGACGACGGTGACATTACATATGATTGCTGAGGTGCAGAAGAGAGGCGGCATCGCCGGATTTATTGATGCGGAACATGCGCTTGATCCCGTGTATGCGAAGAATATCGGAGTGGATATTGATAATTTATATATTTCACAACCGGACTGCGGTGAACAGGCGCTGGAGATTACGGAGACAATGGTGCGTTCCGGGGCGGTAGATATTATTGTGGTGGACTCGGTTGCGGCGTTGGTGCCGAAGGCGGAGATTGACGGCGATATGGGCGACAGTCATGTGGGATTGCAGGCGAGGCTGATGTCACAGGCGCTCCGTAAACTTACGGCGGTTATCAGTAAATCAAACTGTACGGTGGTGTTTATCAATCAGCTTCGAGAGAAGGTCGGCGTGATGTTCGGCAATCCGGAGACGACAACCGGTGGACGTGCATTGAAGTTTTATTCTTCCGTGCGTCTCGATGTCAGAAGAATCGAATCGCTCAAACAGGGCGGTGAGGTCATCGGTAACAGAACGAGGGTTAAAGTTGTTAAGAATAAGATCGCACCGCCGTTTAAAGAGGCGGAGTTTGATATTATGTTTGGAGAAGGCATTTCTGTGGTCGGGGATATTCTTGACCTCGCAGCCGAGAATAATATCATCAATAAGAGCGGCGCATGGTACGCCTATGAGGGCAGCAAGATTGGACAGGGCAGAGAGAATGCGAAACAGTATCTCAGAGACAATCCGGCGGTATGTGCGGAGGTTGAGCGTAAAGTCAGAGAATTGTTTAATCTTGAGGCAGATGCAGTGGAGGATGTAAAGCAGGCGGCGGAAGCGCCGGCGAAAAAGTCGGATAAGGTAGATAAGGAAGGAAAATAAGTCGGGGAATAACAGATGCTTGTGACACAGATAGCGGGGATATCGAAAGCGCGATACCGAGTTTCTTTAGACGGACAGTTTGCATTTGTCTTGTACAAAGGGGAGCTGAGACAGTTTCATATTAAAGAGAATCAAGAACTAAGTGAGGAGGCTTACCGGTCTATTATGACGCAGATACTGCCGAAACGCGCAAAACTGCGCAGTATGAATCTGCTTCAGACCAAAGATTATACGCGAAAGCAGCTTGAGGACAAATTAAAGCAGGGAGAGTATCCGGCAGAATGTATCGAAGAGGCGCTTGCGTATGTGGAGTCTTACGGTTATATCGACGATAGACGTTATGCGAGAGATTTCATAGAATATCATCTGCAGGGAAAGAGCAGAAAGCGTATTGAAGCAGATTTAATGCGGAAGGGAATTGCGAAAGAAATTATCGGCAAAGCATTTGATGAATTGGAGAATTTGGGTGTAGAACAGAATGAAGTAACCATGATACGTGAACTGCTTCGCAAGAAAAAATATTTTGCTGAGACGGCGACCAGACAGGAACAGCAGAAAATGTATGGGTTCCTTTACAGAAAAGGTTTTCAAAGTGACGCGATTGGCAAGGCACTTTTACTTGACATAACATCAAATTCAGTATAGAATTGAAGTGTTGTAATTTTGCTTAGTATAGAATGTTACTACTAATAGATGTTACAATAGCTGAAACATTCTAGAATAGATTATGTACAATGAAAACTAAATAAGGAGGTGCTCCTGTAATGTGGCAAGTCGTATTAGCGATAGTCATCACGCTGGCAGTTTCCATTCCGGCATCCGCCTTGGTTGCAATTAACTATCGGAAGAAGGTAGTTGAGGCAAAGATTGGCAATGCAGATGAGAAAGCCAGAGAGATTATTGATGAAGCTTTGAAGACTGCTGAGGCGAAGAAGCGCGAGTCACTTCTTGAAGTCAAGGAAGAGTCCATTCGGACCCAAAATGAGCTTGACAAGGAAATCAAGGAACGGCGTGCGGAAGCGCAGCGTTATGAACGGCGTGTACAGCAGAAGGAAGAGAACATTGATAAGAAAGCCGATGCTATTGAGAAGAAAGAAGTCAGTTTAGCACAGAGAGAAGATGCTTTAGCAAAACAGCGGGAAGAAATCTCGAAGCTGAATGAGCAGAGATTACAGGAACTGGAACGAATCTCAGGATTGACCTCCGAACAGGCAAAAGATTATTTGTTGAAAATTGTTGAAGATGAAGTGA
>CANOEC010000069.1 GCA_947564735.1 uncultured Lachnospiraceae bacterium
GGCAGTGGATGCGTATGGAATATGTGGTACAGGAGGCAGAAATGAAACAGAAAAAAGCGGACAGGGAAGAAGCAACTATGAAAGGAACAAGCGGGGAAAAGACAGGTGCAAAAGAGACGCCGGAATATGTCCTCAGAACATCGGGACTCACGAAAATCTACGGAAAGCACAGGGCGGTAGACGCTGTGGATATGCATGTGAGAAAGGGGGATATTTACGGATTTATCGGCAAAAACGGAGCCGGAAAATCTACCCTGATGAAGATGGTAGCGGGACTGGCGGCGCCGGATGCTGGGGAGATGGAATTGTTTGGCAGCCATGAGGTGGAAAGAGAGCGGATGCGTATCGGAACGCTGATTGAAACGCCGGGGCTTTATAAGGAGATGACAGCCGCGGAAAATCTGGAGGTGTTAAGACGCGCCTATGGTATTCCCGACAAAGGTATCGTGGAGGAAATGCTTTGCCTGATGGGATTAGAAGATACCGGGAAGAAAAAAGCCGGTAAATTTTCGATGGGGATGAAGCAGCGTCTGGGGATTGCGATGGCGCTTATGAGAAACCCCGACTTTCTGATTCTGGATGAACCGATTAACGGGCTTGACCCGATGGGGATTATGCAGATTCGTGAACTGTTATTGCATCTGAACAGAGAGAAAAATATTACCATGATGATATCCAGCCACATCTTAGGGGAGTTGTCCAAGATTGCCACAGCCTATGGAATCATCAGGGATGGCAGACTGGTTGATGAGTTTGATGCTATAGAGCTTCAAAGAAGATGCCGCAGATGCCAGAAGCTGGTGGTGGACCATGCAGAGCAGGCAGTCAATGTGCTTGAGGAAAAGCTGCATATAGGGGAGTTTGACGTGCCGGAACCGTCCGTGGTACGTATTTTTGAACATTTGGACGATATGACAAAGATTAATCATGAGCTGATGATGGCAGGCGTTGAGATAAAAGAAAGCTATCAGGTCGGACAGGACTTGGAAAGCTACTTTATGGAGCTGACTGGAGAAGGGAGGTATGATCATGTGTAATTTGCTGTATTCTGAGTTCTATAAGCTGAGGAAAGATTTTGGATTCCGCATTATGGCGGTGTTGGCGGTTTTTTTCACATTTATGCAGTACGGAATGAATGTTGTCATGGAAACAATCCTGCGAAGAGGCGGGGCAGCGGGGGAACAGGAACAGATATTGGACGGGATTGAACAAACCGGCATTCTTGATATACTCCATAGTATGTTCGGGAACACGAATGCCATTATTTTTGCCACGATATTTGTCTGCACCTTTGTGATTATTGATTACAGCAGCGGAATGACGGCAAATTTTGTGGGCAAGGGTTATCGGAGAACGGAAGTATTTCTTGCTAAATTTTTTGTGGCGCAGTTCGGTGCGGTGATGCTTTATGTATTGACTGCTTTGGCGACACTTCTTTTCGGGATGGTGTTTGAGAAAACAGGGGGATTAGACGCAGCATTTTTCCATGATTTTTTCAATTACCTTGCCCTGCATATTCTGTATCTGACCGCCTATACTGCGGTAATCATTCTGGTCTGCACGCTGACAAGGAATATGGCAGTGGGGATTTTAGTTTCGATACTGCTTGTTATGATGTTTTCCAATTTCATCGTACAGGCGCTTGACCTTGCATGCTCCTATCTTGGTGTAGAAGTCCAGGTGTCACAGTACTGGATTGTAACGATTATCGCAAGCTGTCCGGTAAGGGATATTCCGTCGCGGTTTATTGTGGTTTCGGGAATTGCCGCGGTATTCTGGCTGGTGGCGTCTATGGCGGCTGGCATATTCTTATTTGAAAAGAGGGATGTCAGATGATTGACAGATTCTGTAGGAAGGCTGCAAAGATATCGGGTTAGGAGCATCGTGGGAGGATTGCCGTATGGTGTATGGATCGGTGTGTATAGGCATCTCTGTTTTGGCAGTGCTTATGCTTGGCATACGATTATGGAAATATAGAAAGCAGGTGGAACATCTGCTTTCTCAGACAGATTTTCTTGCACAGGAGGATACGAATTACCGGCTATCCTCCTATTGCCGTGTAGGTAAAACAGAGAAGCTGGTGAGTGAATTGAACCGTGTCATACAGCTTGACCGGGACAGGATGGCAGCGCTTAAGAGGGGAAACAGAAGTTACAAGGAGAGTATCATCAGTATTTCCCACGATATCCGCACACCCCTTACCAGCGCGAAGGGCTATATTCAGATGCTTCTTTGGGAAAAAGAGATGGATGCCGATAAAAAGCGGGCTTACATGGAGAACATAGAGCAGAGGATTGATGATGTGACGGACATGCTGACACAGCTTTTTGAGTATGCAAGGATAGAAGCGGATGAAATTGAGTTTGTGACAGAAGAGGTGAATGTTGCAAATCTGTTTACTGACGTCATAGCGATGTTCTATGATGAATTTATGCAAAGAGGCTGCGAACCGTTGATTGAAATGACGCAGACGCCTTGTTATATCTGTGCAGATAAGCAAAGGCTTAGAAGGATTATGGAAAATCTGTTGAAAAACGCGCTTGTGCACGGGACAGGCGGGTATCGTTTCTGCCTTTCTTCAAAGGATAACGGGATATGGATTGAGGTATCGAACCGGACGGACAGTATTACAGAGGAAGATATGGAGCACATTTTTGACAGATTCTATACGACAGATTTGTCCCGGACACGAAAGACCACAGGGCTGGGGCTGGCAATTGTCAAGCGTTTTGTGCAGGGGATGGGCGGAACGGTGGGTGCGGAGTTGTCAGACAACCTATTTACCATTACGGTCGTATTCCCGGAAACTTGGCGGGAAAAAAGTGCGGTAAAAAGGAATATAATGCCATCAGCAGCGGAATAAATATTGTATACAGCAAGAATATTTTGACTTGCATATGATTTGCGATTATAATAGGAAATAACGGTATGATATTTTTCATCATAATATACGGCTGGTGAGGCTATGACGACAGAAGAAAAGCGAGAAGTCATCATTGATGACGGAAGAATTGAATCGATTGAAGAATTTCAGACTCCCGAGGCACTATACGAGGAGCTTATTAGTCGTGTGCGCAAATATCACCCATCTGACGATATTTCCCTGATAGAGAAGGCTTATCAGACAGCCTATGATGCGCATAAGGACCAAGTGCGGAAGTCCGGAGAACCATATATTATCCATCCGCTCTATGTGTCAATTATTCTGGCGGATTTGGAGCTTGATAAGGAAACCATCGTGGCGGGTCTGCTGCATGATGTGGTAGAAGATACCATTATGACTGACGAGCAGATTAAGGAAGAGTTCGGCGCGGATGTGGCGCTTCTGGTAGATGGCGTTACGAAGTTGGAGAAACTGAATTTTCACGGGGAGAATCATAACGATAGAGATAAGGATGCGGAGAAGCTGGAACGTCAGGCGGAGAATCTGCGCAAGATGTTTCTTGCCATGGCAAAGGATATCCGCGTCATCCTGATCAAACTGGCGGACAGACTGCATAATATGCGCACGCTCCAACATATGCGGCCGGAGAAACAGCAGGAAATCGCCAGAGAAACATTGGACATCTACTCACCGATTGCCCAGCGTCTCGGAATATCCAAGATTAAAGTGGAGCTGGACGATTTATCTTTAAAATATCTTGAGCCGGAAGCTTATTATGATCTGGTGGATAAGATTGCAATCCGCAAAAGTGTGCGGGAGCAATATATTCAGACGATTGTCGATGAAGTCAGCGAGCATATTGAACGGGCGGGTATCAAGGCGCAGATTGACGGACGTATCAAACATTTTTTCAGCATCTATAAGAAAATGAAGAATCAGAACAAGACCATCGACCAGATTTATGATTTGTTCGCGGTTCGTATCATTGTGGATACGGTGAAGGACTGCTATGCGGCGCTGGGCGTCATCCATGAGATGTATAAGCCGATTCCGGGACGTTTTAAGGACTATATCGCTATGCCGAAGGCGAATATGTACCAGTCCCTGCATACGACGTTAATTGGTACGACGGGACAGCCGTTTGAGATTCAGATTCGGACATATGAAATGCACAAGGCGGCGGAGTACGGTATTGCCGCACACTGGAAATATAAAGAAGCGTCTGACGGTAAGAAGGTGGAGACGCAGGAAGAAGAAAAATTAGTATGGCTTCGTCAGATTTTGGAGTGGCAGAGGGATTTATCCGATAACAAGGAATTTATGAATCTGTTGAAAAGCGATTTGAATCTCTTTTCCGACAGTGTATACTGCTTTACCCCTACGGGAGATGTAAAAAATCTGCCGGCAGGTTCCACGACGATAGATTTCGCATACAGTATTCACAGTGCTGTGGGAAACAGGATGATTGGCGCCAGAGTCAACGGCAAGCTTGTGACCATTGACTATGAGATCAAGAATGGCGACCGTGTCGAGATTATGACATCGCAGAATTCCAAAGGACCCAGTCGTGACTGGCTGAACGTGGTCAAAAGTACACAGGCGAAGAACAAGATTAATCAGTGGTTTAAGCATGAACTGAAGGACGATAACATTGTCAAAGGTAAAGAACTGATTGCCAGCTATTGTAAGGCGAAGGCAATCAATGCCGCTGAAGTAGTGATTCCAAAGTATCAGGAAGCTATCATGAAGAAGTATGGTTTTCAGGACTGGGATTCGGTATTGGCGGCAATCGGACACGGCGGATTGAAGGAAGGTCAGATTCTCAACCGGATGCAGGAAATGTACGACAGTGACCACCGCAGAGAAATGACTGATGCCGAAGTCATGGCGGAGGTGGAAGGGAATGCGCTGCTGAGCCGTGGCAGGATGCAGAAGGGAACAAGCGGTATTCTCGTGAAGGGAATCCATGATGTGGCGGTACGGTTTTCTAAGTGCTGCAGTCCGGTGCCCGGTGATGAGATTGTCGGCTTTGTCACGAGAGGACGGGGCATATCCATTCATCGGACAGATTGTATGAACATTATGAATCTGCCGGAACTTGACCGCAACAGGCTGATTGATGCCGAATGGCAGCAGACAGAGGAGACAGAAGGCAGATACTTTGCGGAAATCAGTATCTTTGCCAATAACAGAAATGGGCTGCTTGCGGATATTTCCAAGGCGCTGACGGAGAAAGAAATCGATATCCTGTCGCTCAATACGAGGGTGAGCAAACAGGGAACGGCAACCATTATGGTCAGTTTTGAGATTGGCGGCAGAGAGGAGCTCCAGCGTGTGATTGACAAAGTCAGAACGATTGAGAGTGTCATTGATATAGAGAGAACGACCGGGTAAAAAGACATGAAGTGATACTAGAGCTGCAAAGTACGCAGCCTTAGTATCACTAGGTCATATCTGGAAGAAATGGCGCTTGCGCGACCATTTCTTCCGGGGTGTGGAAAAAGTATAGATTGTAGAGGTAAATGGTTATGGGTGGATTGAAAATTGGCAGACTGATGTTGGGAATCTGTCAGACGAATTGTTATTTTGTGTACAGGGAAGGGTCAAACGACGTCATTTTCTTTGACCCGGCGGATAAGGGAGATTATATTTACGAGACACTCAAGGAGAAAAATCTGAACGTCAAGGCAATCTTACTTACCCATGCACATTTTGATCATATATGGGGAACCAATAGGCTGCAAGAGCTTTCCGGTGCGCCCCTCTATGCGTACGAGGGGGAGAAGCCGCTTTGTGAGGATGCGGTGACAAATGTATCGGATCAGGTGGGAAGACCTTATACGGTGTGTCCGGACCGTTATCTGAAAGACGGGGAGGAGCTTTGCGTGGCAGACATGACATGTAAGCTGATTGCCACGCCGGGACATACGGTGGGAAGTTGTTGCTATTATTTTGAGGAGGCTGGCTTTTTAGTCGCGGGAGATACGCTTTTTATGGAGTCAGTCGGGAGGACGGATTTGGCGACGGGCAGCATGAGCGCACTGACAAGGTCGGTGAAAGAAAAGCTTTTTAAGCTGCCGGACGAGACGAAAGTGTATCCGGGGCATGGAGATATGACAACGATAGAACATGAGAAAAAATATAATCCGTTTGTGCAATGACACGATAGGACATAGAATGAGTGTATGGAACAAAAAGACAAAAACGGACGGCAGATAAAGCAGATAGGCGATTAAAGTGTTAATCGCCTATCTCAATGTTTCTGTACAAGGAGGAGACTGCGGAAAATTTATGGAGACAAGGTGTAGTTTCGATGCAAATTTGAAAGTTCTAAACCGTGATGCCATCAAGTACATAGCAATGATTACGATGCTGCTTAACCATATTGCCCATGTATTTCTTACATCGGGCACCATGTTATATGAGATCTTGGAAGATATCGGATATTTTACGGCGCCGGTCATGTGCTTCTTTTTGGTGGAAGGATATGACTATACACGTTCCAAGACCAAATATGGACTGCGGCTTCTGCTCTTTGCAATGATTTCACAGATACCATACAGACTGGCATTTCACTTCGGAAATCTGAATATGATTTTTACGCTGTTATGCTGTTATTTGATATTAGTCGCCATGGAAAAGATTGAGCATGTCTTTCCCAGAACGGTTGTGTGTATACTTCTGATGCTTGCGACAGCGGTGAGTGACTGGGGGATTATTGCCCCAATCTGCACGATTGTTGTTCATAATGGCAAAGATAGTCCGAGAAAGACGGCGCTCGGTTATGGCTTAGTATATATCCTGTTTGCTTTTTTCAATGTCCAGAGCTATCGTGCACTGAACTATGTGAACGGCGTGCAGGGAAACGGGACAGGGTATGAAATTGTACATGCACTGTTTTCCGGGACGGGAATCATTGTGGCTGCTGTGACGGTGCTTTTATTTTATAATGGGAAACGTGCCAAGAGAGGCAGGAACTTCTCGAAGTGGTTTTTCTATGTGTTTTATCCGGGACACCTTATGGTGTTGTATCTGATTAAGATGTGTATCGGGTGACATTGGAGTATGATGATGAGTGAGGATGGCAACAAGGACAGACAACTTCAGATACGGAACATTGCGGCGGAAATTATGCGGCTGGCACATGATAGCATACTGGTTAATATGCGGTTTCTTGATGTGGCGCTGTCGAAGCTTAAGGTAGTGTGCAGAGAACAGACGGGAGCGCATCTGTTTGACGGGCAAAGCCTGCACTATGACCCGGCGCTTCTGCTTGGGCAGTATAAGGCGGCGCCGAACTTTGCAGCGCGGCTTTACCTGCACACGCTGCTGCATTGTATTTTTTATCATGGCTTTACGACGGATAAGCTGAACAGACAGTATTGGGATATGGCGGCGGACATCGCGGTGGAACATACGATACTGGATTTGGATATGCATTTTACTTACCTTGCGTCGGATGATATTTTGCAAAGCAGGCTTAAGATATTGGAAAAGCAGGCGGGCGGTCTGACGGCTGAGAAGATATACAGGCATTTTAAGATTGAGGAGCCGTCGGGGAAGGCGACAGAGGAATGGAATAAGCTCTGTCATTATGATGAGCATATCTATTGGGACAGGAGAGAAGAACTGGAAATATCTAAAGAACAGTGGCGTAAAATCAGCGAGCGTATCAAGGCTGATTTAAAAAGCTTCAGTAAGGATAAGAACAATGCTGAAAGTATGGAGCAGAATCTGAAGGAAGCGACAAGGGAACGCTATGATTACACCGGCTTTTTAAGAAAATTTATGGTCATGGGTGAGTCGATGCAGGTGAATGACGATGAATTTGACTATATTTATTATACTTACGGGCTGAATACTTACGGCAATATGCCGCTTGTGGAACCGCTGGAATACAAAGACAGCAATAAGATTAAGGATTTTGTGATTGCGCTGGATACCTCAGCGTCGTGCAGGGGCGAAATCGTGCAGGCTTTTTTGCGAAAGACCTACAATATGATGCAGGAGCAGGAGAATTTTTTCCACAAGATTAATGTGCATATCATACAGTGTGACAGTGAGGTCAGGCAGGATACGAAGATTACGGAGCGAAGAGAGTTTGATTTGTTTATGGAGCAGGGCAGGCTGACAGGGTTTGGTTCCACGGATTTTCGACCGGTATTTTCCTATGTAGAGAAGCTGCGGGAAGAACAGGAATTTGACGATCTGAAGGGCATGATTTATTTTACGGACGGCTATGGCATTTATCCGGAGCAGATGCCGGATTATGATGTGGCGTTTGTGTTTCTGCATGATGATGACAATGCGCCTAAGGTACCGCCGTGGGCAATCAGACTGGTGCTTGATGAAGAAGATTTGGATGAGGATGAAAAAACGGATTTTGGCTATGGGGAGAAATCTGTCGATAGGAAATGATATAAAAAGTAATCGAAGAAATGATAGAAGAAGGACTGTGTGTAGCAGGGTGATGACATATGAATATTAAAGAGGCGAAGAATTATATCAAAGATACCGTGAAGATTTACTTGAAGAAGGATGAGGAGGGAGAGTATCGGATTCCCATTGTCAGGCAGCGTCCGATTTTTCTTCTGGGCGCACCGGGTATCGGGAAGACGGCGATTATGGAGCAGATTGCGCAGGAGCTTGGCATTGCGCTTGTGTCCTATTCTATGACTCATCACACGAGACAGTCGGCTCTGGGACTTCCTTTCATCGTGCATAAGGAGTATGAAGGGAAAGCCTACGATGTGTCTGAATATACCATGAGTGAGATTATTGCATCAGTCTATGATGTGATGGCGGCAAGCGGTATCAGGGAGGGCATCCTTTTTCTGGATGAAATCAACTGCGTCTCGGAGACGCTTGCGCCGTCCATGCTCCAATTCCTGCAATATAAGACATTTGGACGGCATCAGGTGCCGGAGGGGTGGGTGATTGTCACGGCGGGGAATCCGCCGGAGTACAATAAGTCTGTGCGTGAATTTGATGTGGTGACGATGGATCGCTTAAAGATTCTGGAAGTGGAAGCCGACTATGCGGCATGGAAAGAGTATGCCAGAGAGCGGGGAATCCACACGGCAGTCCTCAATTATCTTGATATGAAAAAAGAGGATTTCTATAAGGTAGAAACGACGGTGAGAGGCAGGAGCTACATTACGGCAAGGGGATGGGAAGATTTGTCGCAGATGCTCATGCTTTATGAGGAAGAAGGCATTGTGACGGAGGAGAGTTTTGTAGGGCAATATATACGCAATGAACGCGTCGTCAAGGAATTTACGGCGTACTATGATTTGTATCAGAAATACAGGAATGACTATAAAGTGGAAGAGATTCTGACGGGCATCGTCAATGCGCAGGCAAAGGATAAGGCATGTAAGGCGGACTTTGATGAGAGACTGTCACTGATGGGGATGCTGATTGACAGGATGCAGCAGGATATCAAGGAAAACATGCGTAAATCGGAAATGTTAAGTGATCTGATGAATCCGCTTAAGGCGTTAAAAACAAAGGCGCAGTCCGGCATCGGCGCAGACGAACTGGCGGCATTTTTGAAGAAGCAGACGGAGGGCAGACAAAAAGCGATGGAGTCATTACAAATGGCAGGGGCGCTCTCCGCACCGGATAAGCATAAGCATCAGTTTATCATCCGCTTCTTAAGCGGCTGTGAGAAACAGATGCGAATGGACGATAACAGCAGCGCGGAAGAAGCCTTTGCGAAAGTCAAGGAACGGTTTGAAGCGGAAGTGACAGAGTACAAAAGGAATACGGCACAGGTGCAGGAAGAGCTGCATCATCTGTTCCGGTTTGTGGAGGATGTTTTTGGCAGCGGCAACGAGATGTTGATACTGGTGACAGAATGTACCGTGCAGGCGGATTGTGCAAAGTTTATCAGTATGTATGGCTGTGAAGATTATAGGCGGCACAATGAAGAATTGATGCTGACGGAGCGCGGCGGCGGATTATTGCAGCAGATAGAAGAATTGGATTTAGGGACAGGGTTATGAGAACGCAGATAAAAGAATGGAATACACCGCACGGGATTTTGCAATATTGCGTGGACGGTGATAGGATAATCATATCCGGCTATCAGGGTAAAGATGTCGGGCTGAAGATTCCAGCAATGCTTGAAGGATGTGCGGTAACGCATATCGGCAAGAAGGCGTTCTTAAGCAATAAGATGCTCAAAGAGATTGCCCTGCCGGAGTCTGTCGTGAGAATAGATGACTGGGCATTTGCTTACTGTGACAGATTGGCGAAAATTGTGCTGCCCTATCATCGGATGGAAATCGGGCAGGGGATTTTTAAGGACTGTTTCAGTCTGGAACAGATTGCGGACGAGCGCGCGGACGAAGGCGGGAAGAAGACGGAGGATATCGCTTATCTGCTGGCGGCAGTGATGAGCAGGCTGGATGCATTCTATCTGTTCGATTTTGAGAATGCGGGGACGACTGGCTGGTTAGTCCAGTGGGATGGCAGAATGCAGTCGATCATGGACAGAGAGGATTCAGAAGGGTTTTCAAAAATGCTTCTTTGCGGAGAGGAAGATTACGGCAGCAAAGAAAACAATCTGGATTATTACAAGGAACAGCGCAGAAGAGAGAAGGTCAGACTGGCGATGCTGCGGCTGATGCACGATTACGGTCTGGATAAAGGCGTGCGGGAAAAACTAAAAGAATACTTATTGGCGCATATCAAAGGTGAGGAGACGGAAGAAACATGGAAGGTGGTCGTGGAGGAATATGGAGATGACCTGCGGTATTATCGGTTTCTTACCGAATTGGGCGCAGTGAACGAACATAATTTTCAGGCGATAATGGAGGATATGGGAGAACGGCATACGGAAATGAAGGCTTATCTGATGAAATATTACAGCGAGCATTATGCAAAAGAAGATGCTTTTGCGATGTTTGAGCTGTGATATCTACAGGTACGGGCAGGTGCAAAAGTGTAAGGGGATGATAACTGCATATGAAAAAGGAGTTTCAAAGTAAAATACGAAGCAGCTTACAGAATAGTTTTCAACAGTTAAAGGTGTTTGCAAAATGGATTGGTTTCGCGCTTTTATCCGGAGCGCTAGTCGGGCTGGTCGGCACGCTGTTTTATTTCTGTCTGTCGGCGGTGACAAGACTGCGTGTGGACAACCCTTGGATTGTCTGGCTGCTTCCAATCGGCGGACTTATGATCGTCGGCGGGTATCATCTATTACATAATGAAAAGGATTCCGGAACGAATCTGGTGATTTCTTCCATTCATTCGGGGGACGAACTTCCCTTACGGATGGCGCCGAGTATTTTCTTTTCCACATTGCTGACACATATGCTTGGCGGTTCTGCAGGAAGGGAAGGCGCTGCGCTGCAGCTTGGCGGCAGTATCGGCAATGCCATCGGAAAGGTATTTTCTTTTGACGAAAAGGACAGACATATCATGACCATGTGCGGTATGAGCGCCGCGTTCTCTGCCTTATTCGGTACGCCCATGGCGGCTGCAATCTTTTCCATGGAGGTAGTAAGCGTCGGTATTATGCATTATGCGGCGCTGGTGCCCTGTGTGATTGCATCCTTGACTGCCCATGCCATTGCCGGATATTTCGGTGCAAAGGCGGAAACTTTTCCGTTGGTCCTTCTGCCGGATTTTACAGTGGGGTCAGCGATTAAGATTTCAGCGCTTGCGGCTTTATGTGCGCTAGTGAGCGTGTTATTTTGTATGCTGCTCCACCATGCGGCGCATTTGTATCAGAAGTATTTGAAAAATGCATATGCAAGGATATTTGCAGGCGGATGTATCGTTGTCGTTCTGACGCTTCTGGTAGGGGACCAGACTTATAACGGTTCGGGGATTGATTTGGTCGGACAGTGCATGAACGGGCAGGTCAGACCGGAAATGTTTCTTTTGAAAATGTTGTTTACGGCGGCGACGCTTGGGGCAGGCTATAAAGGAGGCGAGATTGTTCCGTCCTTTTGTATCGGAGGAACGTTCGGCTGCCTGTTTGGTACGCTTGTGGGATTTTCACCGGAACTGTGCACGGCGGTCGGGATGGCGGCGGTGTTCTGCGGGGTAACGAACTGCCCGATCACTTCGCTGTTAATCAGTTTTGAGATGTTCGGATACGAGGGAATGCCGTATTTTCTTCTGGCGGTGGCGTTAAGCTATATGATGTCCGGATATCACGGTTTGTATCATACACAGAAGATTGTATACTCCAAGTTTAGGACAGATTATATTAACAAAAAGGTAGTGTAGTGCGAAAACATCATTTTGACTATTGCATATCCCTGTGTTCTGTGGTAATATAAAATCTGCTTGATATTAGGAGGTATAGGAATGGGAGCACTCAGAATTGTATTGACAATTATTTTTATCATAGCATGTATAGCGCTTGTTGTATTGGTATTGATGCAGGAAGGCAAGACAGCCGGGCTGGGAGCGGTCAGCGGGGCAGCCGAGACCTATTGGGGCAAGAACAAAGGACGTTCCATGGAGAGTAAGCTTGTGAAGGTTACGACCGGTCTCGCAGTAGGTTTTATGCTGCTTGTCATTGTCTTGAATTTAAATATATTTTAAGGATAAGATATCAATTTGTAAGGAATGATTTGCAAGGCAAGCCGGTTGGCTTGCCTTGTTGCATATGAGGCAGTTTGAGGCTCTGACATGGAGGATGGGTGATGAGAAATCGCGAAGAAAAAGAGCAGTTTGAGCGGCGCAGGAATTTAATATGTGAGCTGGTGGAAGACGAGATGTATGTGCCGATGAAGGAGAAAGAGCTGGCGGCATTCATGCAGGTGTCGAGAGAGGAGCGGGAAGCGTTTAGGGAAGTGTTACAGTCGCTTTTGTCGGAAGGAAAGATTCAGATTACAAAACAGGGAAAATACGTGAAGCCGGATGCAAATCAGCCGGTAGGGACCTTTATCAGTCATGCCAAAGGTTTTGGCTTCGTCGAAATCGAAGGCAGACAGGAAGACCTTTACATTCCGGAGGATAAGACCGGAGGGGCGTTTCATTTAGACAGGGTGCAGGTGGCATTGCTGCCGGGGGTAAGAGGTAAGCGGCAGGAAGCAGAAGTCGTCAAGGTGTTGGAACGCGGCACAAAGCAGATTGTGGGCACATACGAACAGTCCCAGAATTTCGGCTTCGTGATTCCGGACAATCATAAAATCGGCACGGATATCTTTGTGCCCAAGGAGCGTTCTAAAGGAGCGGTCACGGGGCATAAGGTAGTGGTGGAGCTGACGTTTTACGGGGATGAGAGACATAAGCCGGAGGGCAGGGTGACAGAAATACTTGGTCATAGGAATGATCCGGGGGTGGACATTATGTCTATCGTGCGCGCCTACGACCTGCCGGTGGAGTTTGGGGAGAAGGTCATGAACCAGACCCAGCGTATTCCCGATCAGGTGCTGGAATCTGACAAAGTGGGACGTATGGATTTAAGAGAGCTGCAGATGGTGACGATAGACGGTGAGGATGCAAAAGATCTGGATGATGCAGTCAGTCTGTATCAAGACGAAAAGGGACTGTATCACCTCGGTGTGCATATCGCTGATGTGACCAATTATGTACAGGAAAATTCCGCGCTGGATTGGGAGGCGCTCGACAGAGGAACAAGCGTCTATCTGGTGGACCGTGTGATTCCCATGCTGCCGCATAAGCTGTCCAACGGTATCTGTTCTTTGAATCAGGGGGTGGACAGACTTGCCTTAAGTTGTCTGATGACAATCAGCGAGAAGGGCGAAGTGACGGATTATCAGATTGCAGAGACGGTAATCTGTGTGAATCGGAGAATGTCGTATACCAGTGTGAAAAAGATTCTGGAGGACAAGGACGAAGCGGAGCGGAAGGAATACGAAGAACTGGTTCCCATGTTTGAACTGATGGAGCAGCTTGCTGCGGTCCTGCGCCGGAAGCGGCATCAACGGGGTTCGATAGATTTTGATTTTGCAGAGAGTAAGATTATTCTTGATGAGAATGGGCATCCGGTAGATATTAAGCCCTATGAGCGCAATGTGGCAACGAAGATTATCGAGGATTTCATGTTGATTGCCAACGAGACGGTGGCACAGCATTTTTTCTGGCTGGAACTGCCCTTTGTGTACCGCACCCATGAGAAGCCCGATCCTGAGAAGATTATGAAGCTGTCGGCTTTTATCTGTAATTTCGGCTATCACATCAAGCTGACAGGGGAGGAAGTCCACCCAAAGGAATTGCAGAAGCTTTTGGATAAGATAGCAGACACCGGTGAGGAGACACTGATTAGCCGTCTGACGCTCCGCAGTATGAAGCAGGCGAAATACACGGTAGAGTGTTCGGGGCATTTCGGGCTGGCATGTCAGTATTACTGCCATTTTACCTCCCCGATCAGGCGCTATCCCGATTTGCAGATACACCGCATTATCAAAGAACAGCTGCGGGGAAAATTAAAAGAGAACCGCATCGAGCATTACGAGAAAAAACTGCCGGAAGTGGCGAATCATGCCTCCAAGATGGAGCGGCGTGCCGAGGAGGCGGAACGGGAGACCGATAAGCTCAAGAAAGCGGAATATATGGAAGCGCGCATCGGCGAGAGATACGAAGGCGTGATTTCAGGAATTACACAGTGGGGAATCTATGTGGAACTGCCAAATACGGTGGAGGGACTGATTCATGTAGCGTCTCTGCCGGGAGACTATTTCTGCTATGATGAGAAGACCTATGAGATGACAGGACAGAGTACGGGAAAAACTTATAAGCTGGGTGAACGGATTACGATACAGGTAAAAGACGTGGACCGTTTTGCAAGAACGATTGATTTTGCGATTCCGGAGGAAGAGGATGACCAGAAAGAAGGCGTGAGGTAAAGGCGGAAAGCGTGAAGCGGCGGATAAGCCGGAAAGAAGGTGAGAGCATGGCGAAGGAAGCTATGAAGCTGGTGGCGAACAATAAGAAGGCATACCATGACTTTTTCATAGAGGAAAAATATGAGGCGGGGCTTGAACTGCACGGTACGGAAGTAAAATCGCTGCGCATGGGAAAGTGCAGCATCAAGGAGGCCTTTGTGCGGATTGAGAACGGCGAGGCTTTTGTGTATGGAATGAATATCAGTCCCTATGAAAAGGGCAATATTTTTAATAAAGACCCGCTTCGTGTGCGCAAGCTGCTGCTGCATAAGTTTGAGATTCACAAACTGGCGGGCCAAATGGCGGAACAGGGCTATACAATCGTCCCGCTGCAGGTATACTTTAAAGATGGAAGAGCCAAGATAGAGGTAGGGCTTGCAAAAGGTAAGAAACTCTATGATAAGCGGCAGGACATTGCAAAGAAAGATTTGCGCAGGGAGCATGAGCGTGAGTTTAAGATTAAGAATCTGTAGGAATAAAAAATGTGTCAAAAAGATTAAATTCTGCTGAATTTATTCCGATAGATATTTTATATGGATGGATATTGTGTTATACTATCCTTAGATTAGGGAAATGCCTCGTGCATTTGCAAAGAAATTTATTTTGAAATATGGGCCAGTCAAGGTTTCGACAGGGGTCTTGCAGCTGGAGAAGCTATCCGCAGGCT
>CANOEC010000070.1 GCA_947564735.1 uncultured Lachnospiraceae bacterium
AGACATTTTGCAATCGAAGGCAGGCAATAAGAATATTTTACCTTTCAAGACTGCGATAAAACATTCCAGATTGCAAAAAAATCCATTTTATGTATAATGGTATGAGTAACCAAAACAAGCATAAATACAGAAAAAAATGAGGTTTCAACATGATTCAGGCAAACAACGTAACATTGCGGGTAGGCAAAAAAGCCCTCTTTGAAGATGTCAACATTAAATTCACGGAAGGAAACTGCTATGGACTCATCGGCGCCAACGGCGCAGGCAAATCCACCTTCCTTAAGATTCTCTCCGGCGCACTGGAGACCACAAACGGCGATGTGTCCATCACCCCCGGTCAGCGCCTCTCCGTCTTGGAGCAGGATCATTTCAAATACGACTCCTATCCGGTCATGGATACGGTGATTATGGGCAATGAACGCCTCTATCAGATTATGAAGGAAAAAGACGCCATCTATGCCAAAGAAGATTTTTCCGACGAGGACGGCATCCGCGCCAGCGAGTTAGAGGCGGAATTTGCCGAGATGGACGGCTGGGACGCGGAATCTGGTGCCGCCATGCTTTTAAACGGTCTTGGTGTCGGCACGGAGCTGCACTACAACATGATGGCGGACTTAAACGGTAACGAAAAGGTAAAAGTCCTGCTCGCCAAGGCGCTCTTTGGCAATCCGGACATCCTGCTTTTAGACGAGCCGACCAACCATCTGGATCTAGACGCCATCGCATGGCTGGAAGAATTTCTGATTAACTTTGAGAACACGGTCATCGTCGTTTCCCATGACCGTTATTTTCTGAACAAGGTCTGTACGCATACGGCGGACATCGACTACGGTAAGATACAGCTTTACGCCGGCAACTACGATTTCTGGTATGAATCCAGCCAGTTGATCATCAAACAGCGTAAGGAAGCCAACAAAAAGAAAGAAGAACAGATTAAGGAACTGCAGGAGTTCATCTCCCGCTTCTCCGCTAACGCAAGTAAATCCAAACAGGCGACCTCCAGAAAGCGTGCGCTGGAAAAAATCGAGCTTGACGACATCCGTCCGTCCAGCCGGAAATACCCTTACATTGATTTTAGACCAGAGCGCGAAATCGGAAACGAAGTGCTCACCGTGGAAGGCATCAGCAAGACCATCAACGGGGAGAAGGTACTGGACAATATCTCTTTCATCGTAGGACATGATGACAAAATCGCTTTTGTGGGCGGCAATGAACTGGCAAAGACAACGTTATTCAAGATCCTCATGGGTGAAATGGAACCCGACGAGGGTAATTATAAATGGGGCGTTACTACCTCGCAGGCTTACTTCCCGAAGGACAACACCGCAGAGTTTGATAACGATTACACGATATCGGACTGGCTGATGGGCTACTCTCCCGTCAAAGATATCACTTATGTACGCGGTTTCCTTGGACGTATGCTCTTTGCCGGCGAGGACGGCGTAAAGAAGGTCAAGGTGCTCTCCGGAGGTGAGAAAGTGCGCTGCCTTCTTTCCAAAATGATGATAAGCGGCGCCAACTGCCTGATTTTCGATGAACCGACTAACCATCTGGACATGGAAGCCATCACTGCCTTAAACGAGGGGATGAAGAAGTTCAAAGGCGTCGAGCTGTTCTCCTGCCACGACCATCAGGTCGTACAGACCACAGCAAACCGCATTATGGAGATTCTTCCCAACGGCACGTTAATCGACAAGATTACGACCTATGACGAATATCTGGAAAGCGACGAAATGGCAAGAAAGCGTACCGTTTACACGAGCACGGCAAGTCAAGAGGAAGACGATTAGACAGACACAGCTTATGGAGGGATATCATGCAGCAGGTAGATTTACACACACATTCCAACAAATCCGACGGAAGCTACAGCCCTGCGCAACTGGTGGATTACGCCGTTGCAAAAGGGCTTTGCGCGGTCGCCCTGACCGACCACGACACCATAGACGGACTGGCGGAAGCCGTGGAACATGCGGAAGCGTTATCGCAGGCAGGGCTCCCTTCCGTGGAAGTTGTACCCGGCATTGAATTTTCTACGAAGTATGAAGAGCAGGACGTCCATATCGTTGGACTCTACATTGCCTATGATTCTCCTGCTTTTCGCAGCGAATTACAGCGGTTCGTCGATTCCCGCACCGGGCGCAACATCAAGATGTGCAGCAATCTGCGGGAAGCCGGCATCGACATCTCCTATGACAAGCTGCAGGCGCGCAATCCCGACGCAGTCATCACCAGAGCGCACTATGCTTCTTTTCTGCTTGAAGAGGGCTATGTCAAGAGCCGTCAGGATGCTTTTGCACAATATCTGGGCGACCACACGAAGTATTTTGTCCCAAGAGAAAAGGTCACGCCCGCTCAGGCGGTTTCCTTGATTCTTACTGCCGGCGGTATCCCGATACTGGCGCACCCGCCTCTCTACCACATGGGAAAGGAGCGCCTCGACAGCCTTGTATCTTCCTTAAAAGATGCAGGATTAATGGGCATCGAAGCACTCTACAGCACTTACACCCATCAGGATGAACGCGATATGCGAAGGCTGGCGGACAAATACGGTCTGCTCTTAAGCGGCGGTTCCGATTTCCATGGTGCGAACAAACCGAATCTTGACCTTGGTACGGGATACGGCAGCCTGTTTGTACCGGAAGAATTTCTTTCCGGAATCAAAGCGGCGCACAGCCGGTTAAACGCTGCCTCTTTATCATAATTTTTTAGGAGAAACGGTTACATGAAACTTTTATTCACCGATTTAGACGGAACGCTCTTAAACACCGACAGTCTGGTATCCGCCGGCACCAAGGCATTTCTGGATAAGTTCCTTGCCGCCGGCAACAAATTAATCTTTTCCTCCGGACGCCCCAAGGACAGTGTCTTAGAAGTAAAAAACAATGCCGGTCTGACACAGCCCGGCATTCTCTTAATATGCAGCAACGGAACGCAGGTATATGACTGCGACCGTAAACAGATTATTTTTGAAAAAAGGCTCCCGCTGTCCTACGTGTCCTATCTGCAGGAACAGGCGGAAAAATACGATTTGCATATACATACCTATCGGGATGATGCGGTCGTCTCTCCCCTTGATGATGAGGAAATCCGGTTCTACCGCCAAAGGATTCATCTTCCCCTTATCGTCTCCGGGCGCCTTGCCGATGCACTGACTGTCCCGCCCTGCAAGATGCTTGCCATCAGCCTGAACGACTTCGATAAGCTAGAAGCCTTCCGGCTGGGAATCAAGGACTGGGCACAGGACAAAGTCCAGACAATCTATTCCAACGGCATCTATCTCGAACTCTTTCCACATGACGCGGGCAAGGGTAATGCCGTCCGTTTCGTCTGCGACTATTTCGGCGTGCCCTTATCAGACGCATACGCCGCCGGAGACGCAGACAACGATATCTCCATGCTGGAAGCCGCCGGCTGCGGCATCGCCATGTCAAACGCTTCGGACGCCGTTAAAAAGTACGCCGATGTGGTGACAGACTTTGACAACGACCATGATGGACTGGCAGATATGATGCGCAAACTGCTGGGATGATTCCTGCTTTCTATCCCTCCACGATTAAATATCTGCCGTCTCCAATCTCGAATACTTCGTCCGCCTCAAGGATTTCCTCCTCGTCGGCGCCCTCCAGATCCACACCCTCTTCCTCGAAATATTCCCACACTTCTTTGACGGAGTCCACAACCACCGCCATGCAGTCCTCCAGAAAGCTCTCCGCTCCTTCCAACGTCTCCGCCACCGGTTCCGGATAAAGCTGAAGCTGGTTGTCCAGAAAACACTGCAATACCTTCTCATCAAACATATAACGCCCTCCCTTCATTTTTAGTGAAAACTTTTATTATATAGTTTACATAACTACCCCATCATAGTCCTCCATGCCTATTTCTTAGCCTGCGAATTTGTAAGCCAAGACGTTATCAGCGCCGGCACAAATTGCCGATTGAACCGCCATGATTCCGCTCTGCGGAATCTCAAAATCGCATAAGAAAATTTGCTTCGCAAATTATCTTGCGGAGAATGCCATGTGACGGCACGTCACATGGCATTCTCCTGTGTGAGAAAGATTTGACAGCGTCAAATCGTAGTACTTCTCCCCGAAACAGCCTCTGCTGTGAGTGGCTAGAAGTACTTCTCACACTAGTAACCCACGTTTTTTCAACTCTTGACACACCCTTGCGACAGGCAGACCTACCACATTGTTATAATCGCCACAGATTCCCTGAATATAGGCGGCGCACAAACCTTGAATCGCATAAGCCCCCGCCTTGTCCATCGGCTCGCCGCTGTCCACATAGCGCCTGATATCTTCCTCAGTCATGGAATACATGGTCACATCGGTACACTCGCTGAACGTCGCGTACATGGCGGACATATCTTTGTATTTCCACGCAAGTGTCACGCCGGTGTACACCTGATGGCTGCCTCCCTGCAGATTCGTGAGCATTCTGACCGCATCGTCCCTATCCTTGGGTTTCCCGAGAATTTCACCCCAGCATGACACCACCGTATCCGCTCCAATCACAACGAAATCTTCTTTTCCCTCCGCCGTCAGCTTTGCACAGACGTCTACCGCCTTCTGGTACGACAGTTCTTCCACTACTTCGTCCGGTTCCGTCTTCGTAATCTTTTCCTCCACCGTACTCGGCATCGTCTTAAAGGAAATGCCCACCTGTTTCAACAATTCTTTTCTTCTTGGAGACGCCGACGCCAAATATATTTTCATAGTAACATCCATACTCCTTCTCACACTAAACATCCATATGATGCATTTCGGGAATAAACACTCTCTTATTGCCCATATCCTTCTCCGCCCTTGCCGCCTCCCGCGCCTCATGACAGAAGGTAAGCTGCGCGTTAAATTCCTCTTTGCCGCGTCTGCCGGTCTTCTCATAACTGCCGTCCGGCTGTAAGACGGATGCCTTTACCGTATCCTTCAGCTGACATTCCAGAATATGCCGCAGTTTTTCCTGCAACAACGGTTTTTCCACCGGAAAAAGTATCTCCACGCGACGTTCCAAGTTTCTCGGCATCCAGTCCGCGCTGGCACAATAATACTCCGGTTTACCGTCATTTTCAAAATAAAAGATACGTGCATGTTCCAGATAGTTCCCGACAATGGAACGCACTGTGATGTTCTCGCTTACTCCTGGGATTCCTGTCTTCAGACAACATATGCCGCGGATAATCAGCTCAATCTTCACGCCTGCCGCGCTCGCCTCATATAACGCCTTGATGATGTCCTTGTCGCATAAAGAGTTCATCTTCACAATGATATGCGCATTTCTGCCCTGCTGCGCGTAAGCCGTTTCCCTGCCAATCAGATAGAGGAACCGGTCCTTAAGCCACAACGGCGCCAGAGACAATTTATTCCAATTCCTTGGTTCGGAATAGCCGGACAACATGTTAAAGACGGCAGTTGCGTCCTCGCCAATGGCTTCCGAACAGGTAAACAATCCGATATCCGTGTACAGCTTCGCCGTGGAATCATTGTAATTGCCCGTTCCCAGATGCACATACCTTCGTATGCCGTGTTCTTCCCTTCTGACGACTAACGTAATCTTGCTGTGGGTTTTTAGACCGACCAGCCCGTAGATAACATGGCAGCCCGCTTTTTCAAGCCTTTTTGCCCACACGATATTATTTTCCTCGTCAAAACGGGCTTTCAGTTCTACCAGAACGGACACCTGCTTACCGTTATCCGCCGCCTGCTCTAACGCAGCGACAATCGGCGAATTACCACTGACACGGTAAAGCGTCTGCTTGATTGCCAGCACATCGGGATCCTTTGCCGCCTGTCTGATGAAGTTCACCACTGGCTCAAAAGACTGGTAGGGATGATGCATCAGAATATCTCCCTCCCTGATTTTGGCAAACACATCGGTTTCCTCCATCAGTTCCGGCACCGGCTGGGGTTTGAGATAGCCGTGTTCCTTCAGATGGTCGAAGCCTTCCAGCCCGTACATCTTCATCAGAAACGTCAGATCCAACGGTCCCCTGATGGCAAAGATATCCTCCTGCTCAATCTGCAGCTCTTCCTGAATCAATTTCAGAAGCCGGCTGTCGATTCCCTCCTCGACCTCCAGACGTATGACCTGCCCCCACTGCCTTTTTTTCAGCTGCTTCTCAATCTCCTGCAGCAAATCTTCCGCCTCATCCTCCTCTATCGTCAAATCAGCATTTCTCATGATACGGAAAGGATAACTGCACACGATATCATAATTGAGGAACAGTTTATGGATGTTACGCTCAATCACTTCCTCCAGCAAAATCACTTTCGACTCCTGCATGCCCGGAATCGTCACGATACGGGACAGGACGCTCGGCACCTGCACAGTCGCAAATTCCAACTCTTCCTCGCCGTTCTTCTTCTTCATGAGCGCACCGAGGTTCAAAGACTTATTCCGGATAAGCGGAAACGGTCTGGAAGAATCCACAGCCATCGGCGTCAGCACCGGATATACATTATCCGCAAAGTAGCGGTCTACATAGGCAGCCTCCTCTTTACTCAAGTCTTCATGATGCATGATCATATGCAGCCCGTTTTCCAGAAGCTGCGGCAAAAGGGAACAGTTATAGATAGAATACTGCTGTTCCACCAATTTATGCGTCTCTTCATTGACTTTCACAAGCTGTTCGCGCGCCGTCATGCCCGCGATGTCCCTTTTCTTATATCCGGCGCCGACCATATCCTTAAGGGACGCCACCCTGACCATAAAAAACTCATCCAGATTGGACGCCGTAATGCTTAAGAACTTCAACCGCTCAAACAGCGGATTTTTCTTGTCCTTCGCCTCGCCGAGCACTCTTTTGTTAAATAAAAGCCAGCTCAATTCCCTGTTTGTATAATAATCAACCTTAGAAAAGTCCATCTTAACATACCTCAACTTTCTCAGCCTTTCTGTCTGATGACCGGACGCACGCTGTACACTTCCTCAAAAAATTCCGCCCGCCGCGAAAAAAGTCCTTTTTCCAGAGTAATATCCAACGACGCGTCTACCGTAATAATCAACTGCTCATCCTTAAGCGCTGTCTTTACATTCTTAAATTTCTGTTTGTGGCTCCGGTCCAGTCCGTTCGCAATTTTAAGAATCGCCGTCAGCTTGGCAATTGTCAGATAATCTTTCTTGTCGAGGGAACCATCTTTTCCCATCGCCTCATAGTAATCGAACTCCATATGATTGTACTTGACTACATTTGCCACAATTTCCCGCTCCACATGGGACAAGCCGATAATCTCCGTGGACATAATGATATTGTAAGAACATTCTCCCAGATTGACGAGGCTGATATATTTTCCACAGTCATGTAAAAGAGTGGCGATACGAAGCAGCAACCGCTCTCTCCTGCCAAGACCGTGCACCTTCTTCATACTGTCATAGATTGTCAGTGCAATCTGTTCAAGAGTCTCGCCCCTGCGTCTGCTTCCCATATACCGCTTGCTGATATTCTGAGCGCACGCTATGATGTCCTGCTCAAAATCATGGTTTGCCTTAATCAGTTTATTCTTTTCGCCGTACTCGTAGGCAATACCGTCGCACAAGGACACGCCCGGCGCCCAGATTAACTTTGCATCCATCACCTTGGCAATCCGGTTTAACAGAACACCCGATATAAAAAGCAGCGGAACATTCTCCTCCGGCATACCAAGAATCCGCGACACCTCCTGCACGGACTTTGCCCGTATCCGCTCCAGAAATTTGTCCATCGCCGAAGCTTCCACGCTCGTATGCTCCAGACCTGCCACATTCTTGCCAACGATTGCAGAAATATAATCATCCACCACAATAATATTTTCAATGACTCTGTCTTTTAAATATAATTTCTTAAAAACCGAAAGCTGGGAACTGACAATCTCATCGAGCATACTCTCATTCTGCTCCGGTCTGATGTTCAGCTTCCCTAGCTGATCCTGTAACCTGAGCACACCCATCTTCATATTCTGTGTGGTCACAAGCGTATCCTTGTCAAAAAGGGAAATCTGTATACTGCCTCCTCCGATATCCACGATAGCAGTACCTTTCTCAATAATCCTGTTAAATGCATCCCCTCCGGATGCTATGGATTTATAATCCAGAAAACGCTGTTCTGAATTGCTCAAGACCTCTATCACAATCCCTGTCCGCTGGGTGATCTGGTCGAGGACGATCATCGTATTTTCCGTCTCTCTGATCGCGCTCGTACCGTACGCCTTATAATCGTCAACCTTGTAGCTTTTCATGATTTCATGATATTCCCGCAGCACACGGCACAGCTCATCAACTCTCGCATTACTGATTTTACCCGTTGCAAAAGTGTCCGACCCCAAGTCAATCCGATGCCTGATATGGTCAATCACCCTGATACCGTTTTTCGCGGAAATTTCTACTATCTTCATTGCCAGTTCATAGGAACCGACGTCTATCGCCGCAAAAGTCTTCATATCATTTCTCCTCCATACCCCGCAGATAATCAATGAACTGCTGTGCGGTCCTGCCCGATAAGCCTCCGTGGGACAGTTCCCATTTGTTTGCCTCGGCAAGCAGCTTCTCCTCTTCCATCGCCACGCCGTATTTCGCCGCAAGTCCTTTGACAATCTCCTCATACTGCTTTTTGTCCGGTCCGCAGAAGAAAATCGTCACACCAAAACGATACACAAGCGACAGCTTCTCCTGCACGGTATCACTGGCGTGCATATCCTCCCGTCTGCCTTCCTTATCCTCATAGTTTTCTCTAATCAGATGACGTCTGTTGGAAGTGGCGTAAATGAGAACATTGTTGGGCTTTTTCTCCAAGCCGCCCTCAATGACTGCCTTCAGATACTTGTACTCCGTCTCAAATTCCTCAAAACTTAAATCATCCATGTAGATGATGAACTTATAATTCCTGTTCTTTATCTGCGCTATCACATCATTCAAATCCTCAAGCTGATGTTTGTAAATCTCGATAATGCGAAGTCCCTTATCGTAATACTCATTCGCAATGGCTTTGATGCTCGTGGATTTACCCGTTCCCGCATCGCCGAATAACAGACAGTTATTCGCCTTTCTCCCCGCCACAAAGGCGTCCGTATTGTCAGTCAGCTTCTTCTTCGGCAGCTCATAGCCAATCAAATCATCGAGCTGCACATGGGAAATATTGCGGATTGGGTCTATTCGCGCCCCGTCGTCGGTGTGTACCACGCGGAATGCTTTATGTAAACCAAATCTACCTACCCCATACTCTCTATAAAACCCGGTCAGCACGGCTTTCATCTCCAGCGCATTCTCCGTCGCCGCAAACTGTTCTGCGAGATAACATATCCTGTCCCTGATTTTGGTGCTGTATATCCTGCTGCTGTCCGCTGTGCTCTCATAGTCAAGCACCATGCCAAATTCCGGCGCCTTAAACACCTCCGTCATTTCTGTAAAATCAAAATCAAAGAATTCCTTAAAAATAGCAATATCATGCAATGCAAGCTGGTTGACGCTTCCCTCGACCTCGCCTCTAATTTCACATGCCACGCTGTAGCTGTTTTCGTTATTCACCAGCAGATTTGTCAGATAGCAATGCCACAGATTACCCGAAAATCCATGTGTCGCCGCCATTTCTAACAGTTCGTGCATACATTCAAAGAACACCGGGCGCATCCGATTGTCTCCTGAACGATAACTGTCCATCAGCCAAACCATATCGCTCAGTACTTTTCCATTCTCAAATTTTTTATACAGAATCAGCTCTTCCTCTCTCACGGCATCTTCCCCCTTTTTAATAATTTCCCAGAATCTTCATATTCCGCGCTTCCTCCCGCAGTCCTCGCAGCGCGTTTTTCACCGCCTCATCCTCCAGATTGCCCTCGAAATCAATAAAAAAACGGTATTCCCAGTCTCTTCCTTCTATCGGACGGCTTTCAATCTTCGTCATACTCAGATGATTGTAAATCATATGAGACAGCATATGGTAGAGGGAACCGCTCTCGTGCGGCACCTCCAGACACAGACTGACTTTCTTTGCATCCTTTAAAAATATTTTCCGATTTGTGACGATGATAAACCTCGTAGAATTGGTCTCCGACTGATTCACGCCCCGCTCTATAACATCCAGCCCGTATATCTTCGCCGCCTGCTCACTGGCGATTGCCGCTTGGGACAAATCTCCATCTTCGCTGACCTTACGTGCCGCAAAAGCATTATTCTGCATACTAATCTGCCGCCAGTTGTCATGTGCGTTCAGATATCTTGCGCTCTGCATCAGAGACTGCGGATGGGAATAAACCGTGCGAATCTGCTCCGGCTTCGTCCCCGGAAGCCCCAGCAGACAATGTTCTATCTTAATAATCTGTTCACCCACGATATAATTCTCATACTCCACCAGTAAATCGTAAATTTCATTGACAATACCCGCCGTGGAATTTTCTATCGGCAGCACTGCAAAATCCGCGCTTCCTTCCTCAATTGCCCCCATGGCATCGCGGAACGTATCCACATGAAAACTGTTGACGTCTTCCCCAAAATATTTCATCATCGCCATCTGGGAATAGGCTCCCTCCGCACCTTGGAAAACCACACGCGCACGCTCCCTGTCCAGTTTGTCCATCTCAATAAAGGGCAGCTTTCCGCCCGCACCCTTCTCCGCCAGCTTACGATACTGCAGCTTGCGGCTCGCAGACATAATCTGCTCAAATAATTCCTGCACACCGTGCGCATTAAACTCATTATGTGTCAGTGCGCACACCTGACGAAGCTTCTCCTTCTCCCTCTCCTTATCGAGCACTTTCTTTCCATTCTCTATCTTATAATCCGCAACCCGGGAACAGATTTCCATCCGCTCTTCATAGAGCCTTACAATCTGTTCATCTATCCCATCCAGTTGCCCGCGCAGTTCTGATAAATCCATCTTTGTTCATCCTTTCCTAGAACAAAATGCCTACGGCATTATGTTCGGAAGAACCTTCGGTTCTTCCACTCTTTGGCAGATTATCCTATTTTGTTGAAGTATCATGATACCATCTTAACCCAAATCCCCCTTGATAGCAAGACAGATTAAGGCTATAATAATCCTAATAAAAAAAGAAACAAGACGGAGGAAATCATGACATCCAGACAAAAAAATATACTGACTCTTTCCATAACATTTGTTTTGATTGCTGTACTGTTTGCACTTGCTCTTTTTGCAAGCCATATCCCGCCAAACGACGAGTATACGAGAGGCAATACGCCCGGCAATCTGAACAACAACGGATACTTCTGCGAGCATGACGGGCGCGTCTATTTTGCGAATGCATATGACAACTATTCCCTCTACTCCATGAATCCCGACGAGACCGATATCAAGAAACTGCATGGCGGTTCCACTTCCCATATATGTGCCGGCGGCGATTATCTCTACTATTCGATGGCGAATACAGGCGGCGGTTCCGACCTAGGCTCCGTCCGCGGTTCCTATGGCATCTACCGCAGCAAGTTAAACGGCAAAGGCTCCACCGGGCTGGACCGCTGCCACATTGTTTCCATGCAGTTATGCGGCAATTATCTATATTATGAGAAATTAGATGCCAAGAGCACGATTTCCTTGGAAAAAATTAAGATAAACAAGAAAGACCAGACGACCGTCAATCCGGATGCAATCATCAACCCGAACTGCTATGTTGACGGCATCATCTACTATAACGGAACCGATGAAGACCATTATCTGTATGCGCTCAACACGGCAAATGACACCGCCTCCGTCGTGTGGCAGGGCAATATCTGGAATCCGATTTATCAGAACGGATATGTCTATTATATGGATGTGGAAAACAACTACCGGCTCTGCCGCTATTCCATAAACAACGACGTGGTGGAAGTACTGACAAACGACCGGATTGATATGTTTAACGTATACAACGATTACATATACTATCAGGTCAGTTCAAAAGAGGCGCCTGCACTCAAAAGAATGCTTACGGATGGAAGCTCTCAGGAGCTTGTGCGGGAGGGTGTTTACCAGAATATCAATATCACTTCCCAGTATGTATACTTTAACGGCTTCAAAGAAGCGACGCCTGTCTACAAAACGAGTACCTTTGGTCCCGTCAATGTCACGACCTTCGACGCCGGAATGCAGGCGGCTTTAAAAGAACTGGAATAATCATCTTGAGAGAATTGCAAAATGCTTTTGCAATTCTCTTTCATTATACATGCCTTGGTAGAGGGCACACAGCTTCTCCTCCGCGCATTTTTCAGCCTGTTCATCCCGTAACGGCATTACCATAATGCGGTAATTGACATCCCACAGAAGACTTCTCACCGTCGTCATAACACAGCCAGCTGTTCTGTAAAAAGAAATGCGGCGCTTTCTTGTCATCCGCGTCTGCTCACTGATATCCGTCATCTCATCATCCTCAACCTCTATTATCAGGGCATTCCAGTCCGCACACGCCTCACACAAAAGTAGCAGCGCACGGGAACCGTACCCCTCTCCTCTTTTCGATTGGCAGACTGCAAAATAATCCAATAATAACGTGCGTTGTTGATTATCGGCAAGCAAAAAGGCATATGCGCACAATGTATCCGTACCGTTGCCAGCCATTCCCATTGCAGCTTCTGCCGTATCCTCATAGAAGGCATACACATAATAACTGTCCCTGCCCCACATTTTCTCTATCACAGAGAACGGTTTGACCTCCTCCGGCGGAAAATCCGCCTTTAAATAGGTCTCATAGATTTCACGCGCCGTAAGTAGCGACACCTTCTTTACCTCTATTCTGCCATCCATTACGACAGACACCTCCTGTCCTTTTCGCTTCGTCCTGCTCCTTCATCGGGTGCACTTTCCCTACCCTCTCATCCGATGTCCTTCGTCCTGCCCACTCGCCGGGTATTCCTCTTCCTCACCGGCAACCGTCTCATACATCTGTGCAATCGTCCGTCCAGACAGCGGATGCCGCTCATAGGGTGCAATCTGTACAAGCGGCTTCAAAACAAACCACCTGTTATGCATATCCACATGCGGAATCGTCAGCTCCTCCGTACTCATGATACAGTCCTCATAGAGCAGGATGTCCAAATCCAGCGTTCTAGGACCCCAATGCACCTTGCGCTCCCTGCCGTGGGACTGTTCTATCTCATGAAGCTTTTCCAGCAGCATCTTGGGCGTATACAATGTCTCCAGCATAATCGCACCATTCAAGAAATCGTCCTGTTCCACTCCTCCGTAGGGCTTCGTCACAATCCAGTCGGATATTTCAAGTACACGACATCTTTCATCGGCTCTCAGCGCTTCCACCGCACCGTCAAGATGCGCCTTTTTATCCCCCATATTGGAACCACAGGACAGATATGCCCTGCGCCATCCTCTTGTAATCTGAACCGATACCGATTCAAATGGCAGCGCGATAGGCGCTTCCGGTTTACGTACCTCCAGTGTAATTTGTCTGATGAGCGGGAATCTTAAAAGCACGGCTTCCGCAGTCTTCTCCGCCACAGTCTCAATCAGCTTATAAGTATGTTCTGTCACATAGCGGTGCAAAAACGTACAGACCTCTCCATAATTGGTGGAGAGGTCTAAATCATCTAAGGTTCCCGCATTTCTCGTATTTGTTTCCAAAGTAGCGCTCAGATAGAAATTCTGTCCTTTCTCATTTTCTTCCTGATAGACGCCATGATGAGCGAATACTTTAAGATTTTCTATGATAATCCGATCCATTACTTATACCCGTCCCGTATCGCTTCTGCCATTCTGATTGCGCGCACATTCTGTTTCACATCATGAACGCGCACAAATGCCGCACCTTTTATAACCGCATACACGCTCGTCACAATCGTTCCTTCCACACGCTCCTCCACCGGAAGCTCCAATGCTGTCCCGATGACCGATTTCCGGCTCGCTCCTAACAGAATCGGATAACCGAGGGAATGCAGCATCTCCAGCCTGTCAATCATCTCCAGATTGTTCTCGTATGTTTTGCCAAAGCCAATCCCCGGATCGAGAATAATCCTGTCATCATGAATGCCCGCTTTATGCGCGATATCTAACGTCGCCTCAAGATCCCAGAGCACTTCTTCGACATAATTCCCGTAAACCGCCTCAGCACGGTTATGCATCAGACAGCAGGGCAGCCCGCTGTCTGCAATGACTTTTGCCAGCTCCCTATCCGTCTTTAATCCGGATATGTCGTTGATCATATCTACGCCGGCTGCCACGCCCGCTTTTGCCACACCCGCCTTATAAGAATCAAGAGAAAGCGGAATATCAAATCTGGATTTTACTTTCTCAATCATCGGAATGACACGGTTGATTTCCTCCTCCTCGGACACGGACATATAGCCCGGTCTGGTGGATTCTCCGCCGATATCCAGTATATCCATTCCTTCCTCAATCATTTCTTCTACGCGGTACAGGGCTTTATCCGTCTCCTGATACTTTCCGCCGTCCGAGAAAGAATCCGGCGTTACATTCAGAATGCCCATCACATAAGTATGACCTTTTGTTACAAAATCCCTATTCCCAATCTTCAACTTTCTTTCACTCCTTTCTACTACAATATATTTATGGTTAATACCCCTTACAGCCAGTAAGGAA
>CANOEC010000071.1 GCA_947564735.1 uncultured Lachnospiraceae bacterium
CAGCAGCAGCAAACTCATCTTCGGTAATGCGCAGTTATGTTCCCAGTTCTTGAAAAACTATATAGATATCCCGCTCTTAAAAAACGTAAAGGCGGAAGATATCGAGGATGTTACGGAGCGATATGTACCCATGTTTACCGAAGAAAGAAATGCAGATACGGTAAAACGTATAAAACTGGAAGGAAATCATACATTGTTTTTTATATCCCTTATTGAACATAAGACCAAAGTCGATTATAATGTGTGTATGCAGCTCCTTCGGTACATGGTCTATATCTGGGAAGACTATGAGAAAGAAATGGAGCAGAAGAAGAAAGGCATCAGCAAAACCAAAGACTTCAAATATCCTCCGATCCTGCCAATCGTATACTATGAAGGGAGCGGCGGATGGACTGCGGCGCGCAGCTTGCAGGAGCGGATTGTGTTTCACAAGGCATTTGAACCGTTCACACCTAAATTCTTCTATAAACTGGTGGAGTTAAATTCCTACAGTATAGAACAACTGGCAGAGAAAAACGATGAGCTGTCTTTAGTGATGCTGATTAACCGGCTGCAAAGTCTGGCAGAATTTAAGGAACTGGATTTACCTGATGATTATCTGAAAAACCTGTCGGAACATTCCACGGAGGAAGTGCTTGGTATCGTAGCAAAAGTGACCGCTGCCATGCTGCGGCACCTGCATCTGCCGGAGGAGGAAGTGGAGGCGTTCACGGGACAGGTAAAGGAGCGTAGAATGGCGGAATTATTTGAGCATTTCAAAGATGTTGATATCCCGGCAGAAAGGAAGAAGGCACGCGCGGAGGGTTTAGCGGAGGGACGTGCAGAGGGACGTGCAGAGGGACGTGCAGAGGGACGTGCAGAGGGACGTGCAGAAGGTATGGCGGAAGGCGAAGCACGCTTTGCGAAACTTACACAGTTTCTTCTGCAGTCGAACCGTGTGGATGATTTGACAAAGGCGCTTAGTGACACGGCATACCGGGAAGTGTTATATAGTCAGATGCCTGTTTAGGCATGGAGAAACAAATTTGTGGGCAGCCGGAAAAGGAGACTGACTATGGAGCATAAGATGTCCATTAATGGAAAAGAGTATATGCTATTAAAGCTGCTGGGAAAAGGCAAGGGCGGGTACTCTTATCTGGCGGCGGACCAAGCAGGGCAATATGTGTTAAAGCAAATACACCACGAGCCATGTGATTATTATCAATTTGGAAATAAGCTGGAAGCCGAAATAAACGATTATAAGCGTTTAAAGGAAATTGGAATCACAATTCCAGATATGCTTGCTGTTGATATGGAAAATGAGCGTATTTTGAAAGAGTTTATTGATGGTGATACAATCTATGAATTGATTTTGCAAGATAAAATGAAATCGGAATATTTTGACCAACTGCATGATATGTGCACTTTATTGTATGCCGCCCGCACAAATATAGATTATTTCCCGACAAATTTTGTCGTTCAGGATGAAAAAGTATATTATATTGATTTTGAGTGTAATGCGTATATGGACAAGTGGAGTTTTGAAAACTGGGGCGTGAAATACTGGTCAAAAACGCCGGAATTTATGCAATATGTGGAAGAACAGGAAAAAAAGATTGAAAATTAAAATTTTCAATCACGAGATTTGTGTCTGCGCGTTGCCTGTCACAAACTCGTTAATGCGAAGACTCAATAAATTGAGTCAAAAGCAGCGCAGAAATGGAGTAAACTATGAGTACAGACAAATATGTAAGTCCGTTATCGGAACGTTATGCGAGCAAGGAGATGCAGTATATTTTTTCGCCGGATATGAAATTCAGAACATGGAGAAGGTTGTGGATTGCTTTGGCTGAGACAGAGATGGAGCTGGGACTTAGCCAGAACGGGGAGCCGGTCATTACACAGGAGCAGATTGACGAGTTGAAGGCACATGCCGAGGACATTAATTATGAGGTGGCAAAGGCGCGCGAGAAAGAGGTGCGCCATGATGTGATGAGTCATGTTTATGCATACGGACAGCAGTGTCCGAAAGCGGCAGGCATTATCCATCTGGGTGCAACCTCCTGCTATGTGGGGGATAACACGGATATGATTGTAATGGCGGAGGCTTTGAGGCTGGTGAAGAAGAAACTGGTGAATGTGATAGCCGAGCTTGCCAAGTTTGCTGAACAGTATAAGAATCTGCCCACCCTTGCCTTTACCCATTTCCAGCCGGCGCAGCCGACCACCGTGGGCAAGCGGGCAACGCTGTGGACGCAGGAATTTTGTCTTGACTTGGAGGATTTGGATTATGTGCTGTCTACCATGAAGCTGCTTGGATCCAAGGGAACGACAGGCACGCAGGCTTCCTTTCTTGAACTGTTTGACGGGGATCAGGAGACGATTGACAAGATAGATCCGATGATTGCCAAGAAGATGGGATTTGAAAAGTGTTATCCGGTATCCGGACAGACCTATTCCCGTAAGGTTGATACAAGGGTGTGCAACGTATTGGCAGGCATTGCCGCATCGGCGCATAAGATGTCCAACGATATCAGGCTGTTACAGCATCTGAAAGAAGTGGAAGAGCCTTTTGAGAAGAGCCAGATTGGTTCCTCCGCCATGGCATATAAGAGAAATCCGATGCGAAGCGAGCGCATCGCGTCTTTGTCAAGGTATGTGATGATTGATGCCCTGAATCCGGCAATCACCTCGGCTACGCAGTGGTTTGAGAGGACTCTGGACGATTCCGCCAACAAGAGGCTGTCCATTCCGGAGGCATTTCTGGCGGTTGACGGCATTCTTGATTTGTGTCTGAATGTGGTGGACGGACTGGTAGTCTATGATAAGGTTATCACGAAACGGCTGATGAGCGAACTGCCCTTTATGGCGACGGAGAATATTATGATGGATGCCGTGAAGATGGGCGGCAACCGGCAGGAGCTGCATGAGAAAATCAGGGAGCTGTCCATGGAGGCTGGCGCCAATGTGAAGCGTGAAGGAAAGGAAAACAATTTGTTGGAGTTAATCGCCGCCGACCCTGCATTTAATTTGACGCAGGAGGACTTGGCAAAGACGATGGAGCCGTCCAGATATGTAGGGCGCGCACCGCTTCAGGTAGAGAAATTCTTATCGGAGGTTGTGAATCCGATATTGGAAGAAAATAAAGAACTGCTTGGCATAAAAGCGGAGATTAACGTGTAGGAAATAGAAATACTGCGTATCCGATAAGCCCAAAAGCATGGCATCATCAGAAGAGAACAGGAATGTCAGATAGATTACGACAGAGGAATCCGGTGACAGTGTGCATAAGAAAAATCAGTTGATTCAAATAGTATTTAGTAAAATAACAAGAATGACCTATAACTTCATAATGTGTGCCGCGCTCCTTTGTATGACGGTATTGTTATCCGGATGTTATCCGCTGTATGTCTGCGCTGTTGAGGAGGGTAGAACAGCGGATGGATTGGCGAAGCAGCAGGAGAGCGGGGCAGCGGATGGATTGGACAAACAGCAGGAACTCGACAGCCAGATTCTTGCCGATTACGAGGACTATCAGGAAAGGCTTTATGCCGCCGGGAGACAGAGGGAGATTGAGAGCAATGGGTTTCGCGTGATAGAAACCCAGATATTTCCCATTGAAACCGAATGTTTCGGCGAGGTTTTACTCGTGCCGGCAATGGAGGAGAACTATCACCGCCTTGCGCTGTTTTTTGCTAAACAAGACGGGACAATCGTGTACAGGACGGACCAGCTTGCCGTCAACAGCTGGAATATCGGCAGCTTGGAACAGCCAATCCGTGCCATCAGCGCCGTTTCTTTTCAGGATTTAAACAGAGACGGCAGAATGGATATTGTGTTGATTGCGGATTGCAGGAACAAGACGGGAGCTTATTCGGGCAAAACCTATAAAGTGGGGGATGTGTTGTTTCAGGATGAGGAAGGGTTTTACAGGGATTACCGTATTTCCGATAAGATTAACAGATTCGGGATGAATAAGAGTGCGGAGAGTATCATCGCGTATGTCAGGGACGGTCGTTCGACAGAGTTTCTCTATACGGCATCGACAAAGAAGGAACTTTTGAGGAACGGATTTATGATTACTGCCGAACAGGATTATTCCAGACAGTTTGAGAAGCTGGGATATCTGGAGGTGATGCCGGGGACATACAAGATGGCGGAGTTTGCCACATTCATGATTTATCTTGTGAACGAGCAGGGCAATATTGTGTGGAGTTTTCAGCCGATGGGGGATTTTGATAATTTGTATGCGCTCAAGGGGATTGCCTGCAGGGATATTGACGGGGACGGTATGAAAGATATCCTTGTGCTTGCGCGTTACAGCTATGCCGGCAGCGACAACGAGGTGTTGATCAGGAGCGATTACGAGATATATTATCAGCGTACCGGCGGATTTGAGACGGATACGGAAGTGAAGAAGAACGTACGATGCAGCGATGAAGATACGGTTGCGGGACTTGTAGAGAAGGCGAGAGCCTATTGGGGGTGGAGTCCGGAGACATGATTAAGATACTGATTGTAGATGATGAAAAACCGATTTGTGATTTGATTGACATGAATCTGTCAGCGGCGGGTTATTCCTGCACGGCGGTGCAGGACGGACTGGCGGCGATAGATGCGGTTGAGAACAATACATTTGATTTAGTGCTTCTTGACATTATGCTGCCGGGAGCGGATGGATATGATGTGATGGACTACATAAGACCATATCAGGTCCCGGTCATTTTTATCTCGGCGAAGCACGAGGTACGTGACAGGGTAAAAGGCTTAAAACTGGGAGCGGACGATTATCTGGTCAAGCCCTTTGATGTGACGGAGCTTCTTGCGAGAGTGGAGGCGGTTCTGCGCAGATATAACAAGGCGGAGAAGAAGTTTACCGTTGGAGAAATTGAGATAGACATTGAGGCGAGGCAGGTTACGCGCGCAGGCAATCCGGTGCCGCTTACAAGTAAAGAGTTCGATTTGCTGATGCTTTTTGCAGAGAACAGAAATGTGGCGCTGTTTCGTGAAAACTTATACGAAAAAGTATGGGATGATGAGTATTATGCTAACAGCAGGACGTTAGACCTTCATGTACAAAGGCTTAGAAAAAAGCTGGGCTGGGAGAAAAACCTTGTGGCTGTCTATAAGGTCGGTTACCGGCTGGAGATAAAGTGAGCTTCTCCGGTGTTTTGAAGCGGTTCTTAGGACAATGATATTATGTCGGATGAATCTGTTATAAAGAAAAGGAATTGATATCATAGGTGTGACAATCACATGTGGAGATAAAAATGAAATTTTCCCAAAAACTTTTGCTGTGGACTACGATTATCATAGCCATCACGCTTGGCTTTAGCGGTTACTATTTTGTGAATTATGTTTTTGAGACTTCGCTTACAAGGGAAGTCGGACAGGCGCTTGATGAGAACAGTATTCTGCGCTTCGCATTCGAGACGGCGGCGCTCAACGTCCCGGTGAAATATGATTTGCTGCAGGACAGCTCAATTGAGCAGATTGCTTCTAATCTGGAGGTGCGCGGACAGGGAACGGGTCGTCTGATTCGCATTTCCGATGAGGAAAAAAATATACTCTATGCAAGCGACGGATTTGAGACGGACGGCGAACTGCTTGCATCCGTTGGGGAAGATAAGTATTCCTACCGCGTCATCCAGCTGGGAGGACAATACTATATACAGACAGGCAGCGGCGTGAATGCGCTCGGCAGAGTGTTATATCTGGAAACGCTCAGGGATGTGTCGCAGGTATTTGAAGAGCGCAGGATGGGATTTACGGTCTACCGGCGGCTGATGATGCTTATGCTTGTGCTGGGAATTGTGATTATGTATTTTATTTCTTCGCGCCTTACAAAACCGATCAGGCTCCTGATGCGGGCGACGAAAGAGATGGCAGCCGGTGATTACAGTTACCGTGCAAAAAAGGTCAGCAATGATGAACTCGGACAGCTGACGCAGGATTTTAATCACATGTCGGAAGCGCTTGAGAAGACCATCGGACAGTTGGAAGATGAGGTGCAGGCAAGAGAAGACTTTGTAGGCGCTTTTGCACATGAATTAAAGACGCCGCTTACGTCGATTATCGGTTACGCGGATATGCTGCGTTCCAGAAAGCTTGACGAGGAGAAGAGTCTGCTTTCCGCCAATTACATTTATACGGAGGGCAAAAGGCTGGAGGCGATGTCGCTGCGGCTTCTTGATATTATTGTGACGAAAAAAGAGGGGGCAAAACTGCAGAAGATGCCTGTGGCGCCCTTGTTTGAATATCTGCGCAGTATGTTTCTTCCGAATCAGAGTATGGAGTTTGCTTTTTCCTACGAGGATGCGTATGTGCTGGCGGATTACAGCCTGATACAGACAGTGCTCGTGAATCTTTTGGACAATGCATGCAAGGCATCTGAGCAGGGCAGCCGGATTGAGGTGGCAGGATGCCTTGGACCGGAAGGATATCGTTTCACGGTCAGGGATTACGGCATTGGTATCCCGGAGGAAGAGGTGTCGAAGATTACGCAGGCGTTTTATATGGTGGATAAATCCCGCTCCCGCAGCAGGAATGGCGCAGGGCTCGGTTTATCGCTCTGTACGGAGATTCTTGCGCTGCATGGCAGCAGTCTGGAGATCGACAGTAAGACAGGCGAAGGTACAATAGTCGGATTCTTTTTGCCGGAGGCGGGAAAGGAGGAGCAGCATGAAGAAGTATATTCTTAATCTGGCGCTCCTTGCGTTGACGGCAATGGTGGTGCTTTTATCCATATGGGGACCGGAAGCACTCGCCACCTATAAAGATCGTGGCGTGCTCGACCAGATTAGAACACAGGAAGAGGAGACAGGCGGCGAGGGATACCGTTATCAGTTAAGCAGCGATGAAAAGCTCTATATTTTGTCGCAATGCCTTAATTCCCAGAGTATGCCCGGAACGGATGAAAGCACGCAGACGAGGGATGTGGAAGCAACCTATCAGGAGCTGGCGGGCACATATGCTTTTGTCGTCAATCATAACGGACCGTCCGGTCAGGAAATCACAGACGAGGAAATCTATGAAACCGCCAATGCGGGGATTGCGGCGCTGAAGGAATTGGGGATTTTGCCGGACGCCGTCAAGGAAGTAAACGCCGGCTCTTATGAGGCAACCCTGTATTCGGCAATTGACGTGCCGGAGCCGAGAAATAATGTGGCGGTCTGGAAAATGAGTCTTTCCGGCAGCCTGCAGAATGCCAATAAGGAAAACCGGCTTCTGGATGCCTATATTGATGCGGACGACGGTAAGATTTATGAATTTTATGTGCGGTCACAGTTGAAGTGGGAGCAGATTGACCCGGATGCGCTGGTGGAAGCGTGGAGCAGTTATATGGGACTGACGGCGCCGGAGGCTTATGAGACGGATAATCCGCTTTTGGAGACCACTCCCTATTATAAGAAATATGTGTTTACTGCTCCCGGAGGAGACAGAACCGTTGTGACAGTCGGTTTTTATGACGGGATAGACGAGCTTTTTCTGAAAATTTCACGATGATGCAAAAATGATGCAATTTTGATGGAACTATGTTACAAAAATGATGAAATTATGATGCACCTTTCCAGTATGCTGGTAACAGATACAGGAGAGGAGCATCATTTTTATGTACGGAAGAGCAAGAAGCCTATACAGGGCGCAGAGAAGAAAAGATGAAATCAAGGGGTATCTGGGAACGATGATGTGGGTCGTGACTGTCCTTTGTATTGTAATTGTCGCAGTGGCAATGGCGGTAAAGACAAACAAAGCATCCAAGGTCATCGCGGCGGAGGCGGCAGAGTCTGCAATGACAGATATTGCAGTAACGGATACGCCGATACAATTAGATGAGAAAAGTGTGACAGATATTGCGCAGGCAGTGACTTCCGGACAAATGTTCATAACGGATAAAGCTAGGGAGCGGGCACAGGAAGAAGCGGAGCGTGTGATTATCATCGACCCCGGACACGGCGGCATAGATGGCGGATGTGTTTTCGGAGATATTGTGGAAAAGGATATCAATAAGAAAATTGCCTACCGTGTGGTACAGAAGCTTAGAATTATGGGATATCATGTGGAGCTGGCGAGAAAGGGCGATGAATATATTGATAAGACAGACCGGGTTGAGATGGCAAACAGCAGGAATGCCCGCCTCTATGTCAGTATCCATCAAAATTCCTGCGAGGATAAAAGTGTTGCCGGCATCGAAACGTGGTATGATGAGAGTGACGAAGCGTCGGACAGTAAGCGTCTGGCGATGCTGATACAGCAGGAGACGGTAAACGCAACGGGCGCGACAGGAAGAGAACTTGTATCTGACCCGAATTTATGTGTGACGAGTAAAAGCACGATGCCGGCATGTCTGATCGAGACAGGATTCCTTTCCAATCGGTCGGAGCGGGAAAAATTGGCTTCTGCAGAATACAGGGACCAGATTGCCGAAGGAATTGCCAACGGAATAGACCTTTATTTAAATCCTAAGACGATGTATCTGACTTTCGACGACGGACCCTCCGAAGAATATACGGATATGGTATTAGACGTGTTGAAAGAAAAGAATATCAAGGCAACCTTCTTCGTGATTGGGGAATATGTAAGGAAGTATCCGGAAACGGCAAAGCGCATTGCCGAGGAAGGGCATACAATCGGCATTCACTGTGACGTGCACGATTACCAGAAGCTTTATGAAAGCGTTGACAGTTATATCGAGGATTTTGAGAAAGCGTATGATACGGTGTATGAGATTACCGGTGTACAGGCGCAGCTTTTCCGGTTTCCGGGAGGAAGCGTGAACGCATATAACAAGGCAGTATATCAGGATATCATTAAAGAGATGGAGGAAAGAGGATTTGTGTATTATGACTGGAATGCCAGTCTGGGAGATGCAGCAAAGCATACGGTAACTTCGGAAGAGTTGATTGGCAATGCGGTGTCTACGGCGCGCGGGAGAAGAGAAGTGGTGATGCTTGCCCATGACAGAGTGGACAATACGGCGTATGCGCTTGGGGAGCTGATTGACGCCCTGCCGGAATACCGGATGGAACGGCTGACGACGAAGGCGGTGCCGGTTCAGTTTTGATAGAATGTACGATTGCACAAAATAAGGGGAGAAAATGGAAGAACGGGAGAGTATACAGAAAACAGCGCAAGAGAGTGAAGGAACAGGGTACGCGGTGCAAGAGAGTGAAGGAACAGGGTATGCGGTGCAAGGAACCGCAATGGAACAGAAAATACAGGGCATGGAGAGTGCCGGGGAAAAGGCGAAGGGCAGAAACGGAAAGCTGATAGGGGCAGTCATTGCCGGAATTTTGATTTTGCTGGCGGCAGGGGCGGTGTCTGTCTGGTATGTGATGCGCCCGCCGAAGGGCTGTGAGGATTATACGGTACAGATGCAGCAGTATTATGTGGAGTACTCGGACGAGTATGACTATTGGGATGTGCTGACGATAGAATATCCGGAGATTGCCGGGATTGATAGCGAAAAGCAGGACGCAGTCAATATCATGATGTATGATGTGGCAATGGACCGGTCAAATTACTGGCATTTCAATCCGGATGACGAGGTGAAGGAGCTCCAGAAAGAATATTCCCTTTTTTGCAGTGATGTGACTTGCAATGTAAAATACCACAGCCAGTATTTGTTAAGTATGTATTATGCGGAAATATATGCCCCGGCGAATCCGGTATGGTATATCAGCATGACGAAAAGAGGATTAAACATCGACCTTTTGACCGGGGAGGCATATGAACTGGCGGATATTATACGGATTGATGAGGCGTTTGTTGATTTTTGGGCAAAAAGGGCAAACAGAGAATACGATGACATGTTCGGGGACGAGGAAGAAGACCGCCAGACGCTTCTTGCATGGTTTTTAAAGAATGATGAAGAGTGGAACGAATATTATGATTTTCAGTCCTATTTTTATGTGACGGAAAATAAGGAGATAGCGCTTGGTATTTCAATCAATCCAAAGTATTTAAGTGCCCATGAACCGCAGGAAGATTTTTATGAAATCTGTTGTGATGTGCAGGATTTGGAAGCGTTTATGACAGAGTCAGAGTTCTGGAAAAAATATGAGTTGTCCGAGCCGGCAGGAGAAATCAGGCAATGTGAAGAATTGCAGGGCAATCTTTGGTTAGGAGATATCGAAGGCGTATGGGAATATTGGGAGGAAAAAGGCGACCTGCTTGCGCATTAATGGCAATGGCGGCGATTCTGCTGCTTTCTTGGCAGACGGAGGCTGCACATGCGGCAGGGGCAGAACAGATGAGCAATCCGCTCCGAGCAGATTCGGAAGGGGAATATATTGAATTAAAAAAGGACAGCGTAATGTATGAAGTACGCCGGGGAGACTGCCTGTGGGATATCGCCGAAAAATTTTTGGGTGACGGCAGTCTTTACGGCGATATTGTCATACACAACAGCGGGCTGTTATCGAATCCGGATTTAATTTATCCGGGGATGTGCCTTGCAATCGAAGAAAGTGTCTATGTGAAACGACAGAATCCGCGGAGCAAGGTTTCCATGTGGGACTATGAATTTGCCATGCCGGACGGATGCACGACAGGCATTATGGAATTTGGAGAGAACGGGGGAAATTTCTGTATGTCGGGCAATGGCGTGATAGCATGTCTTGTGCAGGATAAAACAGAGGCGGCGGTGTTGACAACTTCCGACTGGGAGGCGTGTACAAAGAGACTGGAAGCATACGCCAAAGAGCATTTGCAGGGGAAAACGGATACGTTTTCTTTTGAACATTACCAATCGGTCAAGGGAGAGGATATCTATCTGTATTCCTGCCGGTATCGAATGGATTTCAGTGAATATGGATACCAAGATTCGACGTATGCATATCTGTGTTGCGGCATGAAGCTGACAAAACATCTGCAGGCGGAGTTTGTCGGCTTTGATTTCGGGGAAGATATCCGTGATTCGGTGCGTTATGTGACGGCAAGTTTTGAGGAGCAGGATGATAAAGAGTCATATTCCTCCGTTAACGATTCCAATATGGCAATCTGGGAAGCAAAAGAGTGGGAATTAAAAGGCATGTTTAACTCCATGGCATGGGTTGACGGCTGTCTCACGTATTTGGCGGAAAAGGCGGTGGAGCAGCCGGAGGAGAAGAAGGAGACTATGACCTCGAAGTATCCGAAGTGAAGGCATGACATGATTGCTTTTCGGAGCGGGAAGAAGTATAATGTAGAGAATAATCTTTTTGGCGGGGAGCAGTCGGAATGCTATGCAAAGCGAACAGGAATATGAAAAAGTAGCGATGAAAGTGTCAAGGGTCAGTATTGCCGCGAACCTTGCGCTTACCATATTGAAACTGGCGGCAGGAATTGTGGCGCATTCGGGCGCCATGATATCGGATGCGATTCATTCGGCGTCGGACGTGTTTAGTACTATTGTGGTGATTATCGGTATCCGAATATCCGGAAAGGCGTCGGATAAAGACCATCCTTACGGGCATGAGCGGATGGAATGCGTGGCGGCGATTGTGCTGGCGACTATTTTGTCGGTTACCGGTCTCGGAATCGGATATAAAGCGATGCAGAAAATAGCGGGAGGCGATTATGCGCAGCTTACGGTGCCGGGGGTACTGGCGCTTGCAGCGGCGGTATTATCCATTGTCGTGAAGGAAGGCATGTATCAGTATACGAAAGTATATGCGAAGAGAATTGATTCGGGAGCGCTTATGGCGGATGCATGGCATCATCGTTCCGACGCGTTGTCTTCCGTAGGTGCATTGATTGGTATAGCCGGTTCCAGAATGGGATTCCCAATCTTAGACCCGGTGGCAAGCGTGGTTATCTGTGTTTTCATTGAAAAGGCGGCTTATGAAATTTTCATGGACGCGGTAGACAAGATGGTGGATAAGGCTTGCGACGAGAAAGTGGAGACGATGTTGATTGAATGCGCGCTTAAACAGGACGGTGTACAGGGAGTCGATTTATTGCAGACACGCGTGTTTGGAAATAAGATTTATGTCGATATCGAAATCAGGGTAAACGGAGAGCTGAAGCTGCGGGACGCCCATGGAATTGCGGAGCATGTCCATGATGCAATCGAGCAGGGCTTTCCGAAGGTCAAACATATTATGGTGCATGTGAATCCGGCGGAGTAGAGAGCAGGATTAGGATTTTCTATGATGGGACAGGGTGAAAGAAGCAAATTTTCTTGTTATACTAGGAATTTTCAACGAATGTGGAAGAATGTCTTGCATTCTTCCCAAGATAATTTGCGAAGCAAATTTTCTTGTTGTCAAAGGAAATAATTACCGATATAATAAGTCAAGAGACAGAGAAGCGAAACGGTGGTAAGAAAGATGATGAGAGACAAAAGAGAGCAAAAGAGTGTGAAGAAGAACAAAAGAGGATACGAGGGAAAACGTGGAAGGTCGATGGCGCCGGCTGTGATGGCATTTGCGGCAGCGGTGTTTACAATCTGCGGAGTCCTTTTTGGAAAGGGCAGTCTGCTGTATGCAGAGGCGGCGGGACGCCCCGTGTCAATTCAGTCATGTACAATTTCCGGGGCGGATGTGGTATGCCAGCTTGGTGCGGGCAGTGTTCCGTCGAGTGATGACGGCAAATACTATATTTATGCCGATGAGGTTTATCAGGATGGTCCGGTCGGCAATATAGCGGCGGTAGTCGATGCGGGCACTTCGGTGACGGCAAGCTTTCCGCTTGGTTATAATACGGCAGATTCCAATTTAAGCCGTAAATTTCTGGTTGCCGTGAAACGCGGCGGACAGATGGTGCAGGTCAGTGACGAGCATTATATTACCAATCCGGAGGCGATTGCGTCACATACGTCGCCACGCAGACCGGCGGGAATCAAAGGCATTTTGCCGGATCTTACGAAGGCATCCAAGGAGGAGTTGCAGGAGCTTGGTGTTTCGCAGGTGGTATATAATATGTATGTCGATGATATTTGTGTCGATGCGACCGTGCCCGGAGCGATTCCTTTTGAATATAACGGACGTACATGGTATTTTAACGACGGAATGGTGACGAAGTTTGATTCCATGATTAAGAGTTTTAACGCATACGGTATGCAGGTTACGATGGTGCTGTTAAACGGCGGCAGAAGTCAGTATACGCAGCACCTTGTACATCCGATGGCACAGGGCGGGGATTGTCCGGGGTATGCCTTAAACGTTGCGGACGCGTCGGGAACCGACCATTTGAAAGCAATCGGTGCATTCTTGGGACAGCGATATTCGGGGCAGGCAGGCTGCGGACAGGTGGATAACTGGATTATCGGCAATGAGGTGAATGCGAGAACTTCATGGTGGCACACCAACTCGACGTCGCTTGATTTCAATGTCAATGTCTATGTGAAGGCGTTCCGTATTATGTACAATGAAATGAAGAGTCAGAATGCCAATGTACGTATTTATAACTCTATCGACCAAGAGTGGAACAGGAAATCAAATCCCGGCAGTTTTCTTGCAAAAGAATATCTGGATCAGTTTAATTATTATATCAACAGAGAGGGTAATATTGACTGGGGGCTTTCCTATCATCCGTATAATTCACCGTTGTATGACCCCTATGCATGGAATGGTCCGGCGGTATGGGTACAGGATAGCATTTCGACGCCCTATATTACGATGCAGAACATTGATATTCTGATTAATTACATGCATCAGCCGCAGTTCTTGAGTCCGAGCGGTGAAGTGAGGAGTATTTCGCTTGCCGAAATTGGGTATACCTCGGATTTCGGAGATGAGAAACAGGAGGCATCGGTGGCGTATGGTTATTTGAAGGCAGCTTCACTGCCTGATGTGGATGCGTTCATGCTGTTTCGCCAGACAGACGATGCGCATGAGATGGAAAGCCATCTGGCACTTGGCTTGTATGATTTAAACGGCAATAAGAAGCCGGCATACTATATTTATAAGAATCTTGGAACCGCCAATGAGGCGTCCGCAAAGGCGAGGGCGTCTGAGATAATCGGCATGGATATCGACCAGATGATTAGTCAGAATATCATGTGGACGAGAGGCGGAAACGGGGTAGTGCAGTAAGATAACGGGAAGCGGTACTCTTTAAGGAGCGTTACAGAGCAAGTGAGTAATAATCATTTGTTTTGTGATGCTCTTTTTATATAATAAGAAATTTCTACCTTTATGCACGAGTTTGCGAAGCAAATCTCGCAAACGAGCAGAGCTCGTTTTTTATTCTATGGGATTTAGGTATCAAAAGGTTTTTTGTTCTTATGTAAGAAATTGTGACAGTGAAAATCATTGGAGGAGAATGCGAGGCATTCTTCCCAAGATAATTGCGAAGTGATTTCCCTATAGTATAAAATATCCTATCATACATATAAATATATTGACAATGCGTATTA
>CANOEC010000072.1 GCA_947564735.1 uncultured Lachnospiraceae bacterium
AGCGGCTCAAAATTCAGTATTTATCAGCATTTATGACCTAGTCAGCAGACACTATGTAAGTAACAGTTCAGCCTTCCATGTCAGCTATACCATTACACAGCGTCTGATAGGATATCGTTATACAAAGGACCGTTGGAAAACGCCGGCACTTAGTGAGGTTATGATTTTCCTGCATACGATTTGACGGCAAAATCATTTGCAGAGTAGATTGTATGCTGGAAAATCACGAACTTAGTACCGCTGCGTTTGTAATCGAGCGAAAGCGCGTCCTTTGGATAACGATATCCTGTCAGACGCGTCTTGATGAATAAACTGACACGGAAAGGCTGAACTGATTGCCAGCATAACGGAGAAGAATCGGCTTGCCTTTTGGTGCAAATAAATATATAATAATGTAAAATAGTTTTGATACATCTAAAATACTCCGTATATAGAGTAATGTATGCGGATGGAGAAGGGTGGAGGGAAGCGATGAAAAGGGCACTTCAAAAAGCGGTGACATATGGAATGTGTGTGGTGTTGGCGGCGAATATAGCCGGCTGTGGCAGCCCGCAGGAAGAAGCGGGGCAGAAAGCAGTGGGAACGTTGGAAGAGGCAGGCGCACAGGATACAGCAGGAACGCAAGGTGAGGCAGGTGCACAGGATACAGCGGGAACGCAGGAGGAATCCGGCGCCAGTCAGACGGACGGCGGTGTCACTTATAAAGTAGATATCAGTCTGGAGAATCTTGACGAGAGCCAGAAGATTTCCGATACGTTGTTCGGGCTGTTCTTGGAGGACATCAATTATGCGGTGGACGGCGGCATGTATGTGGAGATGGTGAAGAACCGTTCTTTTGAGTATGGAATAGAGGCACGGGACGAGCAGCTTCACGGCTGGGAGCCTACGAATGAGGCGGTAGAATTTGAAGTGCGGGACGGGAGTGAAGACGGTACGGCGCTCAACGAGAATAATCCGCAGTATGCGGTGGTACATAATACGGGTATTTCTTCGGCGAGACCCTATGAAGGAATCAGCAACAAGGGCTATCTGGAAGGAATGGCAATTGCACAGGGGGCGGTCTATGATGTGTCATTTTACTGTAAGTCGGAAGACGGTTCCGTGGACACGGTTTATGTGACGCTTTACAATGAGGACGGCACGGTCTACGATGAGCAGACGGTAGAAGGTATCTCGAATCAGTGGCACAAGTATGAGACGGTATTGACGGCAAATGCGACAGCAGACAGGAAAGTGCGGCTTTCCGTGTCGGTCCCGATGGGAACGGCATGTTTTGACATGATTTCCATGATGCCGCAGGATACTTACAAGGGGCTTCCAATCCGTAAGGATTTCGGGGAATATCTGGAAGCGCTTCATCCCGCCTTTTTACGTTTTCCCGGCGGCTGTGTCATAGAGGGAAGGGATGAGGAGAGTATCTACAGTTGGAAGGATTCAATCGGCGGTGGACTTGCCTTTGATATCAATGGCGTCAGTACCGTGGGAGATATCGCGGTGCGCCCGCAGGGGAAGAGTATCTGGCAGGGGTCCAAGGCAAATCCCTATTACACGACTTACGGCTTGGGATTCTACGAATATTTTACATTGTGTGAGGCGCTTGATTGTCTGCCGGTGCCGGTATTAAACGCCGGTATGACGTGTGAGATACAAAGTCCGTTCTATAAGGTGTACAGTATTGCCGATGAGGAGTTTAAACAGTATGTGCAGGATGCGCTTGATTTGGTGGAGTTTTGTAAGGGTGACGCGAGCACGACATGGGGCGCAGTGCGCATCGCTATGGGACACGAGGAGCCCTTTGAACTGAAATATATCGGTATCGGCAACGAACAGTGGCAGAGCGAGTACCATCAGCATTACAAACAGTTTGTGAAGGCATTCGAGGAGGCGGCAGCGTCAGCCCCCGATTTGTACAAAGATGTGGAACTGATTGTTGCAAACGGTACGGTATCTGCCAGTGAGGACGGCTGGAATTACCTGACTTTGAACCCCGACTCCGTTACCACACTGGTAGACGAGCACTATTATGAGCCGCCGGAATGGTTTTTGGCGAACACGCATCGTTACGACAGCTATGACAGAAATGCACAGGCGAAGGTTTTTCTCGGCGAGTATGCTGCGAAGGCAAATACGCTGGAGGCAGCGCTTGCAGAGGCGGCTTACATGACGGGACTTGAGAAGAACGGCGATGTGGTTGAGATGGCATGTTATGCGCCGCTGTTTTCCCATGAAAAACTGAACCAGTGGGTGCCGGATATGATTTTTTATGCAAACGACGGTATATTCGGTTCGGCAAACTACTATGTACAGCAGATGTATGGAACGCATGCAGGTGATTATAGTCTGCATACGGAGCTTACGGGAGCCGGGGAGCAGACGCTCTATGAATCTGCGGTGGATGCGGACGGCGATGTGATTTTAAAGATTGTCAACGTATCGGATGAGGAGATTTCGATGAATGTGATTCTGGAAGGAAGAGATGCTACATGTTTTCTGCAGGAGGCAGATGTAACGGTATTAACCGGGGCGGACAAGAAAGCGATGAACAGCTTTAAAGAGATGGCTGTCGTACCGGAGGAGAGCAAGCTTACAATCGGTGAAACCTTTGCCTATACGGCGCCGGCAAATTCTTTGACCGTGATACACCTGCTGGGACTCAAGGATTAATATTGTAATGTACATAAATAACATCATAAGCCTGCAAGCATGAGAAAAATGTTTGCAGGCTTATTTTTGTATAGGAAGGTCCGCCGGCTTTTCGGGGCGGCAATGCGGTTTTTGCAGATAGGAATGTATTTATGGTTCCGAAATCCTGCTCACGCCCACATAAATCTGCGAAATCTTATACCATGTCGGATAATCCACGATTCCGGACTGCGGAAGATTGAAAATACGCTGGAACGTGCGAACGGCGTTGGCGGTATTATTGCCGTAAATGCCGTCTGCCGTAATACGTGGAATTGCCGGATAGTTCTGGGCGATACGGTTGAGCTGCTGCTGAATCTGCAGCACTTTATCACCGGAAGCGCCGATATTTAAGTTGTATCCGGGCCAAGAGGAGGGTACGCCGGATACAGCCACGGCGGTATTGATATACATATCGCTGCCATAGTAATAACGGATGATTTCGATGGGCGTATAGCCTTCGTCGCCAAGATATTTGGAACCCCACTGGCTTAAGCCGCTGCAGGTGACGTTCTTGCCGTCGCAGTAGGACGTGAAAATAGGCTGACGCACACCGGGGCGGGAGAGATAGTTAGCGAAGATGGAGTCTACCAGTCTGTCTACATTGGAATAAATGTTTCTGCCGCGTATCCACTTCTGGTCATAGGCGGTGGAGGAGGTGATTGTGAAATTGTAGCCTTGATTCCGATACCACTCCGTATAAACCCGGTTCAGCGTAAAGGACATGATAACGAGGGTGTTGGCGTAAATGGCGCTTTCCGGCCATGTGGCATAGATTTCTGATGAAACGACATTTTTAATGTAATCCCGGTATCTGACATAGTAGTTGGGAGCGGTGGAATCGGATGGAACGCCGTCATGTACAATGATATATTCCGGGATTACAACACGGCTTAAAACAATTTCTCCCGATTCGTCGATGGGCTTAATTTCGTCTTCCGGAATTTTGGGCGGGTAATCTCCGTAGAGTGTATGGTCGGGAATGACGATGGTTTCCTCCGGTTCCTGCGACGTTTCATTGGGAATCATTTCTATATTTTGTATGGCTGTTACATCGGGAAGTACTTCCACGCCGGATATCGTTACCGGTTCATAGCCCGGTGCGGTAATGGTCAGTGTGTATTCCGCATAGGGCATGGGAGAGTTGGGTGTCAGACTATATTCAAGAGGCGGAGCATTCAGCGATACGGTTTCCGTCTGTCCGGAGGAATCGGTTGTCAGTGTTTCTAAGGCACTGTCCGGCTCACCGGTATAGGAGATGGTAATATTTGCATTCTGGATGGGTATCAGCCCTACGTTGGCGGTGACATTAACCTGCAGTCCGCCTTGGCTGCTTCCCTCGGACTGCATACTTTTTAAGATAGGCTCTTCCATAAAAAACCTCATAGTGTTCTCTTCCTAATATGGTATGCGCGGACGGATTAAAGGTTGCACAGCCTACCCTATAAATGGTATAATTTTAATAACTATGTAAGAAAAAGTTTTTCGGGGTAAGTAGCAGGGGATGCAGACTTGCTATCACATAACATACGAGGTTTGAAAACGTGAGACAGGTAATCGAAGAGATTTTAAATGGAAAATTTAATGCTGGAAACGGTTCTCTGGACTTTTCCTGTCCGCGTATCGAGCTGTCCGTTCATGTCGATACCGTGACAGAAGATTTTTTTACAATATATGGTCCGCAGGGGGTTATGACGGAGGGACATGTTGACTCTTCCGACCTCCGCATGGAATGTCTGACACAGACCTTTGGCGGGAGTCAGGATGAAATCCACTATCGCTTTGATTCTCGCGGGATGGAAGTGGGGGAAGAGGTGAAAGGGGCTTTCAATGTGGTTTCCAATCAGGGGGAATATGTTCTGCCTTTTCTGGTGACGGTTGTCCCTGAGAACATTGCCTCAAGTCTGGGAAATATTAAGAACCTGTTCCACTTTACCAATCTGGCGAAGAGCAACTGGGAGGAAGCGGTCAAGCTGTTTTATTCCGATGAGTTTAAACAGGTGTTTACGGGGAATGACAAACAGCACTTCGCGGCTTATCGCGGGTTGTCAGCGGTGAAGGGCAATGAGCATAACGTGGAGGAATTTCTGCTGGAGATCCATAAAAAGAAACCGATAGAATACATTCCGGAGGAGACGGCGGTCAAGATAGAAGATCCGCTGCAGGTGACCCGGTATGCGCTGGTAGTCAACAGAAACGGATGGGGATATACCCATCTTGGGATTGAGACGGAAGGAGCGTTTTTGCGTGTGGAGGAAAAATGCGCATCGGATGCTTCTTTTCTGGGAAATATCTACAGGGTCTATTATTATGTCGATTTGGAGAAGCTCCATGCGGGAAACAATTACGGTGCAATTCTGTTAGTACAGGAGCATAACGTCATCAGGGTGCCGGTCACGGTCGTGCTCCACATGTCCGGAAGAAAGGCGCTTGGCATACATAGAGAAAAAGGCAGACTTACAGTAGAAGTGATGGAGTACTATCAGGCGTTCCGGCTTAAAAAAATCAGTGTAAAGACGTGGATGGCGGAGACGAATAAACTTTTGAACCGTTTGATAGAATTAGACGATAAGGACATCACATTCAAGCTGTTTCAGGCGCAGATTCTGTTAACGGAAGAGCGATACAATGAAGCAAAGTGGATGATAGAAAAGCAGGAAGAACAGGTTATTGTGCGGCGTGAAAAATGTCCGGAGCTGTGGTGCTATTATCTTTATCTCACGACCTTGTACAGTAAGGACGATGAGTATGTGGACGATGTGGCGGCGGAGGTGGCAGACGTCTATGAACGCAACAGGGGGAACTGGCGTATTGCATGGCTTCTGATGTATTTATCGGAGGAGTATGTCAAGAAACCTTCGCGCAGGTGGGAATTACTGGAGGAATTATTCCGCTATCATTGTAACTCGCCGGTCATTTATATTGAAGCATGGCATCTGTTATGTTTAAATCCGTCCATGCTTTTGAAGCTGGAGACTTTTGAACAGCAGATACTGCATTACGCGTTGAAGCGTGACCTCATGAAAGAGGAGATTATGATGCAGACGATCTATCTGGCGCAGAAGCAGAAGACCTATTCGGAGAGCGTATTCAAGATTTTAAAAGGATGTTATGAGATAAATCCGCGCAGTGATGTGCTCCATGCAATCTGTGCGCTGCTCATCAAGGGAAACCGCTACGGGGAGGCATATTTTGAGTGGTACCGTGCAGGTGTGGAGGAAAATCTGCGGATTACCCGGCTGTACGAATATTATATGATGTCTCTCTCTCTGGAATACAACGGTCCGCTTCCGAAGATGATACTGATGTATTTTGCATACCAGAGCGATTTGCATTATGAGATTACGGCGTATCTCTATGCATATGTGCACCGGCATCGGGAAGAGATACCGGATATTTATGTAAACTATTCCGCTGCCATGGAGCGTTTTGTGACTGAGCAGATTAGACGCGGAAGAATCAATAAGGATTTGGCATATCTGTATCGTAATCTGGTCAGTCTCCCCATGATCGACGAGGAGAGCGCAAAACAGCTTATCCCGCTTCTTTTCATGCGGGAAATCAAGGTGGCTTCGGATAAGGTAAGGGAAGCTGTGTTGGTGTATCCCTATGGTGTCAGGGAAGAGGTATATCCCGTGACAGCGGGGAGTGCGCAGGTGCCGGTTTACGATACGGACTGTAAGGTGCTGTTTGCCGACGGAGATGGAAACCGGTATACGGTGAGCGTGGATTACAGTATGGAGGTGCTTCTTAGTCCTGCAAAACTGGCTCTTATGGTGGCGCCTTTTGTGCGGGATCATCTCGGCTATGCAGTTTATGCGTGTTTTGAATACCAGAATACTTTTGTGGTGAGAGACGATAATGCGGATTTGTTTCTTTTGCTTTCGCGGTCAGACCGGATGGAAGAGCAGGTGAAACAGGAGATTCGTATGATGCTGGTGCATTATTATTATGAAAAGGACAGAATGCGCGAGCTGGACGATTATCTGTTGGAACTGAAGCCGGAAGCTGTTTCTAAAAGAGACCGTAAGGAAATGATACGCTATATGGTGGTACGCGGAATGTATGAAGAGGCATATGGCTGGGTATGCCGTTTCGGACCGTATGGTGTGGACGCTAAGATTCTGGCGAAGCTGTGCAGCAGACTGCTGGATGAAGAGCAGACAGAGGAAAGTCCGTTTATGACGGGCATCTTATATTATGTGGTGAAAAAGGGAAAATACGATGAGAATATTTTAGGGTATCTGATTCGGTATTTTAACGGCAGCATCAAAGATATGCGCGATGTCTGGAAAGCGGCGCAGGACTTTGGCATGGACACTTATACGCTGTGCGAGCGTATGATAATTCAGATGCTTTATACGGGTGCGTATGTTGGGGAAAAGATGGAGATTTTCCGTACATATAGTAAAGGCATCGGCAATGACGAACTGATGGCGGCGTTTTTATCCCAGAGCTGCTATGATTATGCAATAGAGGGGCATATCACGGAGTCCTATATTTTTCAGAGTGTAATGCGGTTGTATCAGGAAGGAATCCCCCTCCATACGGTATGCAGGATAGCGTGTCTGCAGTATTATGCGGAGGAAAAGCAGGAGCAGACTGATGCCGTGAAATCAGTCTGCAGCAGCTTCTTAAAAGAGCTGCTGGAGGAACAGATTGTACTGCCGGTTTATAAAGAGTATCAGGGATATATCCCGCAGATGGATGAATATCAGGATAAGACAATTGTGGAGTACCGGACGAAACCCGGGCACAGAGCGGTGATCCATTATGTGATACAGAGTGAGGAAGATGCAGATAGCGAATACTGTAAAGAAGAGATGCGGGACATGTTTGCGGGAATCTGCGTCAAAGAGTTCATCCTCTTCTTCGGGGAAAGACTGCAGTTCTATATCACGGAGGAGTCGGAAGGAGCAGAACAGCTGACCAAGAGTGGTACGATCAATAAAAGTGATATTACGCAGGAGAATTTTGAGAGCAGGTTTACGATGTTAAACGATATCATGATTGGCAAAACGCTGCACGATTACGATACGGTGGACGGTTTGCTTAGAGAGTATTACAGGCAGGATTATATGGCTGATAAAATATTCCGTATGCGCTAGGAGGCATTATGTTCTTAGAGAAGAAAGAAGAAGGCAAACTGCATAAGGGGAGTGTTCTGGTCGGTTATGACCTTGGGGAAAAATATTCCCAGATTAGCTATTTTGTCTATGGAGATGAAGATGCGGATACGGTGGCGACGGTTGTCGGTACGAAGCAGTACAACATTCCGACCATGTTATGTAAACGTAAGGGCGTCAACCAGTGGTTTTACGGCAAGGATGCGGTCAAGAATGCAGGGGAGGAAGAGATGTTTCCCGTAGAAGGATTATTGAAGCTTGCCAGAAGAGGGGAAGAAATCGAGCTGGACGGGGAAGTTTATGATCCGGTAGCGCTGCTGACCCTTTTTTTAAAACGCAGTATGACGCTGCTTAATTTTATCACTACGATCGAGAAGATACATTCGATTATGTTCACGGTGGATGAACTGGATGACCGGATGGTAGAAATTCTGATGCAGGCATCGGTGAATCTGGGATTAAGGACGTCCCATATTTATTTTCAGAGCCATACGGAAAGCTTCTATTATTATATGCTGCACCAGCCGCCGGAGCTGTGGACTTATCAGGCGCTTGCCTGTGAGCATGACGGTATGCGGTTGAAAATATACCGTATGGAATGCAATAAGCGCACGACGCCGATAGTCGTGCTGATTGAAGAGCAGGTCTACGATACGCTGGTGGTTCCGGAAGACACGGAGGATGAGGAGACGAAGCATGCCGCTTACCGGCTGGCGGATGAACGGTTTCTGGGAATTTTGCAGAAGCTGTGTGAGGGCAGGGTGATGTCTTCCGCTTATTTGTTAGGAGATGGATTCCGCGCCGGGTGGAATGAGCAATCGTTGCAATTTCTGTGCCATAATAGGAGAGTTTTTCAAGGGAATAACCTGTTCAGCCGGGGAGCCTGCTATGGATTACTGGAAAAGCTGGAACCGAGCGAAACGGGCAGCAGACATGTGTTTTTGGGAAAGGACAAGCTGAAATCCAATATCGGGATGAATGTTTTAAGGCAGGGGAAGGAATCTTATTTTGCGCTGCTAGATGCCGGTGAGAACTGGTACGAGGTCGAACGGGAGTGTGAATTTCTTCTGGAAGGAGAGCGGGAACTTTCTTTTATCATTACGCCGCTTACAGGTAAAAATGTGGAGACGAGACAGATAACCCTGAATGGAGACAAAAGCAGTGCGCCTTTTACAAGGTATCGTTTGAAGATGTCGATGAGTGCGCCGGAAACCGTACAGGTTCAAGTGACCGAGCTGGGGTTTGGTGAATTGTTTCCTTCAACGGACCAGATATGGGAGCAGTCGTTTGCATTACCGTGACGGATTTTTAGCGGTTGGAACATGCTGTATGGGAACGCTCCGCTTTGATATGACAAAGAGGAAGAAAGAAGATAAGAGGAAAGACAAAGATACGGAAAGGTGTGGATTACGCCATGAGTCAGATCATTCTGGGGACGGGCATGTATGCCTTAAAACCATACTATGTGGATAAATTTTATGTAAACTTATATTCAATAGAAGAACTGTGTTATCTTCTGGTAGAGAAAGCCGAACTTTTAGATTCGGACATCATGCAGCGCGAGCTGGTACAATGGATGGATGAGCAGTGCGGGTTAAATGATTTGGCGCATACCCTTTATTCGCTTTTAAACCAGAACGGCTCTGTCGTTGCTTTTGTGGGTACAATCTTAGAATATGTGAATCTGTATCCGGAGGAAGTGATTACAAAGACGGAGCAGGTGGTTAAGGGAAATGAGGGACTGAATACCTATGAGCGTAAAAAGGCGAAGGCGGATTATATGCTGCAGAACCGGAAATATCTTATGGCGCTTAAGCAGTATTACAGTCTGCTCGAACAACTGCCGGAGACGGATAAGTCGCTGCGCAGTGCTGTTTTGCACAATATGGGAGTGACATGTGCGGAAATGTTTATGTTTGAACAGGCGGCGGACTTATTTATGCAGGCGTATGGGCTGGACAGAAATGAGGAGAGTCTTGAAATGTATCTTGCGTCGATGCGTATGCATTTTGAAGATAAAGAATACATTACCTTTATCGCCGGACATCCGGAGTATCATGACACATCCTTAAGGGTAGAGAGACGGATGAATCAGGCTTATGGACAATTTGAAGGGACGGACGAGAACCGGATGCTTTTTACCTTACAGGTATTCAAAGAGGAAGGAAGCGGAACGGGAGGCAGCGACGTGCAGTATTATCAGGAGATTGAAAAATTAACGACCGAATTGAAGGAACGGTATCGGGAGTATGCCTCATAAAATTTAGCGGCATTCGACTGCGGATTTGCATGGATGGAACATATATTTGAACAGGACGGAGACGACAATGGGTTGGTTGAAAAATTTCATTAATAAATTTCGCAGAAGCGATGAAGCGGAAGCATATGAGGAAGAGTGGGAAGAGGAAGAGGCTTCCCATCAGATTGATTATCATAATCAGGAACAGAGAAACGATTATGTCAAGAACTGTCTTGAGCGGATGGCTGACGCCACGCGGGAGTTGGAGAATCTGACATATGAGTATGATATGGTCACCTCCTATCTGAAGGATATGGAGGAGATAGAGGCGCTTCCGCCGGAAGAAAGTGCGCAGTTACAGGAGTGTGCCAAGAGGGTCTCGCTTTTGCAGGACAGCAAGGCGGATTTCATGGAGCGTCCCCGCAGAATCAGCGACGAAAAGTATCAGCAGATGGAGCGGATTGCCGATGAAGTTGAAGAGGGATATCGGAAGCTGACTGAGACGGAAGAGTATCAGGATTTGATCAGACAGGATTTGAACAGGCTGGAAGGTGAAAAACATGCCTATCTGTATCGGAAGAATGAAGTGATGCATATCATTTCCGATACGAGAGGCATGGCGTTTATCTGTGTGGTGGCAGTGGGATTGTGCATTCTGCTTTTGCTTCTTTTGCAATTTTTTCTGGAGATGGATACGCATGCCGGCTATCTGGTGACAGCCGCCGCCGCCGCGCTGGCGATTACGTTGATTTACGTCAAGCATGTGGACGCCAGACGGGAGCTTCACCGCGTGGAGACAGGAATCAATAAGATTATTCTGTTACAGAATAAAGTAAAAATCCGTTATGTCAATAATACGAATCTGTTAGATTATCTTTGCCTGAAGTATGGCGTAAGCAGCGCCAAGGAACTGATGCAGCTGTGGGAAAATTATAAGATTGAAAAGGATGAGCGGGAGAAATTCAGGAGGGCGGAACTGGATTTAGATTACAATGAGCAGGAGCTTCTGCAGATTTTGAAACGATATCAGATCAAAGACCCGGCGGTATGGCTGCACCAGACGGAGGCGATTCTGGATCATAAGGAGATGGTGGAAATCCGTCACAATCTGATTATCAGAAGGCAGTCCCTGCGCCGTCGGATGGATTATAACAAGGAAGTGGTTGCCGGCGGTTCCCAGAAGGAAATCAAGGCGTTAGTTGAGAAATATCCACAGTATGCTAAGGAAATTATGGCGTCGGTGGAGGAGTATGAGAAGAAGTTTGCAAAATAGGATTTATAGAAAGCGTATATGAGAAATGCTGTAGAAAAAAGCAGGAGAGGATTCGGTGTGGATACAAGGATGAGGCATGACGAAAAGGCAGAATGGACAGACAGATTAGGCGAGGAATGCGGCGTATTTGGCATCTATGATTTTGACGGAGGCGACGTGGCGTCCACCATTTATTATGGGTTATTTGCCCTGCAGCACAGGGGACAGGAAAGCTGCGGGATTGCGGTGAGCGATACTGCGGGACCGAAAGGGAAAGTATTAAGCGCTAAGGAAATGGGGCTTTTAAACGAGAATTTTACGCCGGAAACCTTAGAGAAGTTAAAGGGGGATATCGGTGTCGGTCATGTCCGTTATTCGACGACGGGCAGCAGCACAAGGGAGAATGCCCAGCCGCTCGTATTAAACTATGTCAAAGGCACACTGGGGATGGCGCATAACGGAAATCTGATTAATGCGGCGGAGCTTCGGCATGAACTGGAATATTCCGGCGCGATTTTTCAGACGACGATAGATTCGGAAGTCATTGCCTATCACATCGCCAGAGAGCGGCTAAACAGCAAGTCCGTGGAGGAAGCGGTGGGACGCGCGATGCATAAGATGAAGGGAGCCTATTCGCTGGTGGTCATGTCGCCGCGCAAATTAATCGGTGCAAGAGATCCCTATGGATTCAAACCGCTTTGTATCGGGAAAAGGGATAATGCATATATTCTCGCCTCGGAAACCTGTGCGCTCGATACGATTGGCGCGGAATTTGTGAGAGATGTGGAGCCGGGTGAGATTGTGACCATTTCGCCGGAGAAAGGGCTTGAGTCGGACAAGCACATGTGCCTTCCGGAAAAACAGCATGGCAGGTGTATTTTTGAGTATATTTATTTTGCCAGACCGGACAGCCGCATCGACGGTGTCAGCGTCTATCACTCCCGCATTATGGCGGGCAGATTTCTGGCGATGGATTCACCGGTGGAAGCCGATCTGGTAGTAGGGGTGCCGGAGTCCGGCAACTGTGCGGCATTGGGGTATTCGATGGAGTCCGGTATTCCGTATGGACAGGCATTCGTGAAAAATACTTATGTGGGCAGGACCTTTATCAAACCGGGGCAGAAGAGCCGCGAGAGCAGCGTGCAGGTGAAGCTCAACGCCGTAAAAGAAGCGGTGGCAGGTAAGCGTATCATTATGATAGACGATTCGATTGTCAGAGGAACCACCTCGGACCGTATCGTCAGAATGCTTCGTGAAGCAGGGGCAAAGGAAGTACATATGAGAGTCAGCTCTCCGCCTTTTTTGTATCCCTGCTATTTTGGCACGGATGTGCCGGCAAGAGAGCAGCTGATTGCCTACGAGCGTTCCGTGGAGGAAATCTGTCAAATCATCGGCGCCGATTCCCTTGGGTATCTAAAGCTGGAACGGCTGGAGGAAATCGTGGACGGGCTGGAAATCTGCAAAGGATGCTTTACGGGACAGTATCCCCTTGCGCCGCCCAAGGAAGATATCAGGGGCGAGTATGAGAGATAAGAAGGAAAGAATTTGCGAGTCTGTGTGCATGTTTTCCAACGTAGAATGAAAGAGGGAGCAGTATGAAAAGAGAACTTGGGATTGCAAGATGCGGGCTTGCCTGCTGTCTGTGTTCAAAAAACGATAGTTGTAAAGGCTGCAGCGCCGGTGAATGTCCCGATAAAGAATGGTGTGAGAATCGAAACTGTTCTCTCGCAAAAGGGATATCGAATTGCTTTTTATGTGAAATTGACTGTCGGAAGGGGTTTTTGTCAAAAAACAAACCCTATGCATTCACATTGTTTGCGAAGCGCTATGGAATGGAAACCCTTCTTGACTGTCTTGAAAGAAATGAAAAAAAGGGAATTATATATCACAGGGAAGGTTTTTGTGGGGATTACGATCATTTTGATGAGATAGAGGATTTGATTGACTTTATAAAGACGGGAGAATTAAAATAATACTGGGGACTGGAAAGCAAATTTTTATTTTGCAGACCCTCTTGCACAACTTTCTTAATTGTTCTATAATAGACAAAATTGCACAGATTTCATCTTAACTGTGCATTCAGATGATTCCGTCAGGAATCACAGCCGTATTTTCTGATATCGGCTGAATTACCCATACACAACTGAAATCCGGCAGGCAGGAACGATATTGTGATTTAAGCGCATTCTTTTCTCACCATCTGTACAATGACCTATCGTGCTTGTACACAATTCTGATTTATGTCTTGTGCTTTCTATCTGCGCTGCCGCTGTTCACATTGAAAGGAGAGTTACAATGACAGACAAAAGAAACCCGGCACACAGACAAAGGATGCAGATTTCCAACAGCAAGCTACATGACAGCAGCAGCAAACTCATCTTCGGTAATGCGCAGTTATGTTCCCAGTTCTTGAAA
>CANOEC010000073.1 GCA_947564735.1 uncultured Lachnospiraceae bacterium
TCTGCTTCGCAGATTATCTTGGGAAGAACCTTCGGTTCTTCCACGTTTGTCGAAGTTTCCTAATAATATAAGAACAAACTGACCTTCACGCCTCAGCGGGTCGCGGACTATACCGCCGGTAGGGAATTGCACCCAACCCCGAAGAACTTTTTCTGCTATAAAAATAATTTATCATACGGTTACACCGCTGACAGTTATGAGTATACACCTCTTGCGGCTGTATCGCAAGCACAAATTTTCATGCCGATGTAACTTGCCGATGTAACTGCTACTGCTGATTATCCATTCCGGATGGATGGAACGGTCATGAAAGACTAAGCTGCTGCGCCTATCCCGCCTTGCCTACCCTAATTCCAGTCCTTAAAATCAAGGAATAAATCTTCGTAAATCCCTGCTTTTACTTTCTCTGAAAAAGTATGCTGTTCCGCTTTTTTCTTATGCACAAAGTCATACACCGTGACCATTCTCTGTTCAGCGTCCACTATCCAGTACTCACGAACGCCCGCCTCTTCATACAGAGAAAGTTTTCTCACATAGTCCATCTGCTTGCTGGATGGGGAGACAATCTCAACCACCCAGTCCGGCGCACCATGGCATCCTTTTTCATCCAGCTTCTCCCTGTCGCAAACCACGGAAATATCCGGCTCCACGTAGTTATGGATATCGTCTTTGATATAGACCGCAAAGGGCGCCGGGATGATTTTGCATTTTCCCTTATTTCTCTTAATATATAAATAAATCTGAGCGGAAAGTTCAACAATCATCTCCTGATGCGTCAACGTCGGCGATGACATCCGAAACATCTCGCCGTCAATCAGTTCCGCCCGCTCTCCCTCCGGAAGCACCTCGATATCCGCAACGGTATATCCGCCCCCGCTCGATGCTTCTCCGAATGGCTTATCTTGGGCAGATTTCTCCTGCACGTTCTTTCCGCCTTCGATTGTCATAAAACGTCCCTCTCTTTCAAGTACCCTGTACTCCATATTCCGTCCTCCTTCTTTCTTGTCCGGCAGAAAGGAGTCCGCTATGGAACAATCGCGTATCAGCACCTTGGCTTCTCCTCCGCCGCTAGTTGATTTGTCTGGTTGAGTAAAGCGGCAGATATTGCCCGAATGTGCGATTGCACGTTTCTTTGATTACTCTTGTTTGTATTATCATATATCATCTTGTGAGAGATTGTCAAGCATATTTTATGAGAGGAAATCATCCGGCATAACAGTTCGAACACCTTTCCTGCCCTAATTCCACTCCCCAAAATCAAGGAATAAATCTTCGTAAATCCCTGCTTTCACTTTCTCTGAAAAAGTATGCTGTTCCTCATCTTTCTTATGCGCAAAGTCATACACTGTGACCATTCTCTGTGCCGCGTCCACTATCCAGTACTCACAGACACCCGCCTCCTCATACAGAGAAAGCTTTCTCACATAATCCATATACTTACTGGATGGAGAGACAATCTCAATCACCCAGTCCGGCGCACCATGGCATCCCTTTTCATCCAGCTTCTCCCTGTCGCAGACCACGGAAATATCCGGCTCCACGTAGTTATGGATATCGTCTTTGATATAGACCGCAAAGGGCGCCAGCATCACCTTGCATGGTCCCTTATGCTCCTTAATATACAATCTGATTTGCATCCAAAGCTCACCAAGCATCTCCTGATGCGCCAATGTCGGTGACGCCATCCGAAACAGCTCGCCGTCAATCAATTCCGCCCGCTCTCCCTCCGGAAGCGCCTCGATATCCGCAACGGTATATCCTGTCCCACACGCTGCTTCTCCAACTATTTTATCTTGAGCGGATTTCTCCTGCACGCTCTTTCCGCCTCGGATAGTCATAAAACGTTCCTCTCTTTCCAGTACCTTATACTCCATACTTTGTCCTCCTGCTTCCTTAGCCGGCAGAAAGGAGTCCGCAATGGAACAATCGCGTATCAGCACCTTTTCTTCTCCTCCGCCGCTATTTAATTTGTCTGGTTGAGTAAAGCGGCAGATATTGCCCGAATGTGCGATTGCACGTTTCATTGATTACTCTTGTTTGTATTATCATATATCATCTTGTGCAAGATTGTCAAGCATATTTTATGAGAAGAATTTATCCAAATAGATTCGGGTGCCAAATATTAAGAAAAATTTAATAGAATCGTATACATGTATGTGATAATATTATAAAGCTGTATATCACAACAAAAGCTTTTAATAGAATCTTATCGGAGGGTCTGGATATGCATAAATATAAAAAGATAGCTATATTAGCATCTGTTCTTATAACAACTTTGTATCTTGTTGCTTGCGGAGAAGTAAAAAAAGAGGAAATTGTAAATACAGATGAATCAGCTGCAAATCAACAGGAAAATAATGGACAGACAATAGAGAGTACAAATTTAGAACCAGCAAAAGAGGAACCTATAAACGAAGAAAAATCTGTTGCGAATCAACAGGACGACGCCACAGCGGCAGCCGCGCTTACGGATGCAGAAATGACATCAGATGAATTATTAGATTTATTCATCAACGGCTCCGTAAGTGCAGTTGACTCCGCAGATTTGACATCGACATTTTATATTACCGATTTAAATATGGATTCCGAAGAATGGGATGCCTACTCTGTTGGAGAAAAAGTGGATCTTGACAATGATGGGGAAAACGAACTGATACTTTGCGGTCCTTATGGCGGAATATACCTTGATGCACGTGATAACAAGGTCTATAAATTTGCTGCCGGGGAAGGAAATGCCCTCATGCTTTCTTATGTTGTTTATAATGGATCTGTATGGATTATGTACAGCAACAGAATGAATGCAGGATACGAATCATACCATATGGAACAGTTTGAAGGCGCAGACAATTTAGTTGCAGAAATGAATTTCAGTGAAGAACCTGTCGATGAAAATAATATCGATTCTGGAATGAAATATACATTGAACGGCTCTGAAATCTCGTATGATGAATATTATGAATTGGGCAGCAAGATTTTTGCAACTGAAGAATCTACAGACTAAAAGAAAAACTTACCCTTAAAGACATGTGCCTGACATATCTTTAAGGGTATTTACACACTCACACTATCAGAAAATCAGAAAAACATACCCGTCACCAAGCTCTTCTGCTGCATCTGTCGCCGCATCATCAGCACACGATACTGATTTAAGACTTCTTTCTTCTGTTTCTCGGATATCGCTTTCGGAAAATCCAAATCTTCCAGACGGCTTCTTGCGCTAAGCTGCTCTAAGGAAGCCCTGTTATTATAATTAACCGTATACTCTAAGCGGTTTGTATACGCACCCATGCCGCTTCTCTGGGTTGCCACCATATCCAGCGCTTTATCAATGCTATCCAGACTGAAATCCTTAGAAGTCACATCAAGATCCGCAATTCCAAGCGCCTCCAGTGTAGCGTTCGTCATCTGAATCTTCATACCGCCGCCATTCGGATTCGTCGCAAGATTCATATCCGCCATACTACCATCGAGCAGCTTCTGTTCATTCAAAGAAGTATCCTTCGCCAAAGACTGGATTCCTTCCTTAAGCTGGTCAATCTCATTCTGGTAGATTCTCTTATCATCCGCAGAATTCAGACCATTCATGGAGCGTAGCGCTAAATCGCGGATTCTCTGCAGATAATCCGTCACGCCGTCCAATGCACCATCCGCTACATTCAGAACGCCTATCCCTGCTTTTGCATTCTCGGCGCCGACACTCAAACCAGTCTCTTCCCGCTGCATCTTCTGCGCAATCGCCAGTCCCGACGCATCGTCTGCCGCCGAATTGATTCTTTTCCCACTGGAAAGATGAGAATACGATTGGTAGATGCCATTGCTGCCAGTCGCTGTTACACTCATTTTTATGCCCCCTTCCCTGCTTCTATTCTATGTCTGACCAAGGAAATGATTGCCGTTTCCTGTATGTTCCGGCAAACTTCCACTTCTACTTTTATCATATCCGCATTCGTTCAAACCGTCAAGATACTTTGCAGGCAAATTACCTCTGGTGTGTGAAAAATGTACTTTTCAGCCTAATCATTCATGTCAGAGCAGCTTGCTGCGATGACACGCGATGAGAAATTCGCGAAGGCGATTTCTCATCTGCGCTCAAGGCACATTTGAGGCTCTGACTCAAATTGCCGATTGAAAAATAAGCTATCAAGCTTATTTTTCAATCTAAACCTGCTCCTGCTTAATCTTCATCGTCAACCCAATCCGCTTCTTCGCCACATCCACGGTAAGTACCTGCACGTCTACCACGTCGCCCACGCTCACCGCTTCAAGCGGATGTTTAATAAACTTATTGGTAATCTGTGAGATATGCACGAGTCCGTCCTGATGTACACCGATATCAACGAACACACCGAAATCTATGACGTTCCGCACGGTTCCCTTCAGAATCATGCCGGGCTTTAAGTCTTTCATATCGAGCACGTCGCTTCTAAGAATCGGCGCCGGCATATCATCACGCGGGTCTCTCGCCGGCTTCTCCAGTTCTTTTAAAATATCCGTGAGGGTAATCTCACCGATGCCAAGTTCTTCCGCAAGCTTCTTCTTGTCCTTAATCTTCTTCTCTAAACTGCTGACCGTAATTTCGGTCTTACTGCCATTCTTATCGCTGCCCGCTCCCCTGCCGGAATTGGCATTCGTTTCAGAATTATTATCAAGCGTCACGCCGCCCATGGCTGCTGCCAGCGCCTTGCCCATGGCAGTATTTGTGTTGCGGATGACCACCTTCTGCTGGGGCTTCTTCTTCTCCTTTGCAGGTATCTCTTTCTTGCCAGCCGCCTTCCTCACCGCCGCTTTCTTCTGCGCTTCCTTCACGTCCTCCATGGTCAGTCCCATCTTATCAAGCAGCTTTGTCGCCGCCTCGTAAGATTCCGGATGAACACTGGTGGCGTCAAGCGGATTGTCTCCATCCGTGATGCGCATAAACCCGGCACACTGCTCATAAGCCTTCGGACCTAATTTTGCTACTTTCAACAGCTGGGCGCGGTTGGTAAATCTGCCGTTCGTCTCACGATAATCTACAATATTTCTGGCAATCACCTTCGTCACGCCGGAAACATACTCTAAAAGAGACGCGGAGGCTGTGTTTAAATCCACACCTACTTTATTGACGCTGTCCTCTACCACGCCGTTTAGTGCCTCGCTCAGCTTCTTCTGGTTCATATCATGCTGGTACTGTCCCACGCCGATGGACTTCGGGTCAATCTTCACAAGCTCCGCCAGCGGATCCTGCAATCTTCTCGCGATTGAAGCCGCGCTCCGCTGTCCCACATCGAAGTTCGGGAACTCTTCTGTTGCCAGTTTGCTTGCGGAATAAACGGAGGCACCCGCCTCATTGACGATGACATACTGCACCGGCGTATCCAGCTCCTTGAGTAATTCCACGATAACCTGCTCGGACTCTCTGGATGCCGTCCCGTTACCGACGGAAATCAAAGATACATGATATTTCTTAATCAGTTTTTTCAGTTCCGCCTTCGCCTCCGCCACTTTATTCTGTGGCGCAGTCGGATAAATCACCTTCGTGTCAAGCACTTTTCCCGTCTCATCCACTACCGCCAGCTTACAGCCTGTGCGGAACGCCGGATCCCAGCCAAGCACAACCTTTCCGGCAATCGGCGGCTGCAACAGAAGCTGTTCCAGATTCTTGCCAAATACGGAGATTGCCCCGTCCTCCGCCTTTTCGGTCAAATCATTTCTGATTTCTCTCTCTATAGCGGGCGCAATCAGCCTGTCATAGCTGTCTTTGATCACATCCTCCAGAACCGGGGAAGTAACCGGATTATCCTTTGTAATCACTTTCGTGCGCAGATACTGCAGGATGCGCTCCACCGGCGCTTCCACCTTCACCACAAGGAACTTCTCATTTTCCCCGCGGTTAATTGCCAATGTCCTGTGTCCTACTACTTTTTTTATCGGTTCTTCGTACTGGTAGTACATCTCATAAACGCTCTCCGCCTTCTCGTCTTTGGCAGAACTTACCAGTTTTCCTTCTTCCACGGTAATGCCACGGATATAGATACGGTAATCCGCTTCATCGGAAATCATCTCGGCAATGATATCCTTCGCACCCTGCAATGCTTCCGCTGCCGTCTTGACTGCTTTTGCCGCATCCTCGTCCTCACGGATATATTTTTCCGCCTCATTTTCAATCGGTTCCGTCGTTTCCTGTGCCAGAATAAACTGTGCCAGACCTTCCAGTCCTTTCTCCTTCGCCACACTCGCCCGCGTCTTTTTCTTCGGACGGTACGGGCGGTATAAATCTTCCACCACAACCATCGTCTCCGCCGCAACGATACGTTCCTTCAGCTCATCCGTCAGCTTCCCCTGCTCTTCGATACTCTTTAAGACCTGCTCTTTCTTTTCCTCCAGATTACGCAGATAGGTCAGACGCTCATCCAGATTTCTGAGCACTTCATCATTCAAAGAACCGGTGGCTTCCTTCCTGTATCGGGAGATAAAAGGAATCGTATTTCCCTCATCTATCAATTTCACGGCAGCTTCCACCTGCCATTTCTCTACCTTTAACTCTTCTTTCAGTTTTAATATAATATCCATGTTTTCCTCCGTTTTACTCTTTATAGCGTCTTATTTTCTTCTGCACTGTCAGGAAGCCCCGCTTTGAGCGCTTCATCCAGCCATTCCACAAGCCTTAAGTCCACTTTGCCTTTCTGTGCCATGCCTTTTAATATTTCGATTGCCTTATCTCTCGGAATCGGTTTCTTATATGGTCTGTCCGTAGCCGCCAGCGCGTCATAGATATCCACCACCGTAAGAAGCCTTGTCTCCAAATCAAGCTCATCGCCTTTTAAATGTTTTGGATAACCGCTGCCGTCCAGATACTCATGATGGGATCCCACCCACTTGGGTACCATGGAAAAGCCCTTATGGAACTGTACCTTCTCCAGAATCTTAGAAGTCATGACCACATGGTTTTCCATCTCCTTACGCTCCTGCTTCGTCAGCGTTCCGCTCCGGATACTTAAACATTCCGCCTCTCTTTCAGTCAGATAGGAGAGAACCGTTCCATCCTCGTTGACATGCCTTTTCTCCGCCAGCCTCTGTATGTGTTCATATGCTTCATCGTTCACATAATCAATCACATCTATCTCATGGATAAATGCCAGTTCGGATTCCAATTCGGCAGCCGTCTTCTCATAATCCTCCCGCGTCATCCTGCCCCGCAGCATATCAATCTCATACAGCGCCTTAAGCAGCGCAAACCGGTCGTCTACTTTTTCCAGCCCCTTGTCCAGTCTGGTTGCCTTGTTCATAATGCTCAGCGGCACCACCATTTTGCCGATGTCATGAATCAGCGCGGCAAGCATCAGCTGTTCCTTTCTCTCCGGTTCAAATGTCTCTTCACATTTTCCCTCTTTATGTAAATGCGTAATATAATCAGCCAGAAGACTCGCATATTTCTCTACGTTTCTCGTATGCAGGGCATTGTATGGCGTCCGTTCTTCCAGCGCCGTGGTAAGCGCCTCCACAAAGGAATAAATCTGCGCTTTGAGCGCCTCCACATAAGAAAGGTTCGTCAGCTCAATTGCCGCCATGGCACCCAGCGCACGGATGATAATCTCATACTGTTTATCAAAGGCAACGACATTTCCTGCTTCGTCCATCGCATTGATGAGCTGTAATACACCTATCAGCTCGTTCTCATTATTCGCAAGCGGCACGACCAATTGTGACTGCGTGCGATATCCGGTCAGATTGTCATACTGCCTCGGACCCGAAAAATCGAACCGACTGCTCACATACACATCCGAGATATTCACAACTTCCCGATGAATCGCCGCATAGGCGCACACGTTTTCTTCTTTCATGGGCACTGGCGGCAAATCAATATCTTCCCCGTCCATTCCCCGGCTGACTCCCATGGAAAAGGTCTTCATATATTTAAATGTCAGCTCGTCATTCTCATACAGATACAGCGTACTGGCATCACAGTTCGTAATTTCCATCCCTTTTTCCAAAATGGTCATCAGCAGGCGGTTTCTGTCCCTTTCAGTCGAAAGACGTATTCCAATATCCATTATTTTTTCAAAATCTTCGTATTGTAAATGCATATACTAACTTTCCCTCTCTTTATTCATCGGATAGATCCCGTAACGCTCCATATATGCAAGCGATTTTTCCTGCGCTTCATATCCCTTCACTTCCACGAGCACCGGCGCGTCTATCTGATAAAGACTAATAAGCCGGTTAAATTCCTGCCAGTCTATCCGCCCGTCTCCCACCGGAAGATGCAGATCGTTCTCCAAATCGTTATCATTGATATGCATGTGCCGGATATAAGGCGCCAGCGCGCCAAACCACTCCTTTGCCGGACATCCCGAAAGCATGGCATGGGCATAATCCAGACAAATACCAAAATTGGGAACATCCCTCATACGCTCCGCCAGCCCTGCCAGAATATCGGGCGCTTCGTCAAACATGTTTTCCATATAAATCTGCTGCTTGGGATACTCTGCCGCAATTTCCGTAAAAAACGCTGCGTTTCTGTCACACCAGTTCCGCAGATAATTCGACACGCGAAATCCGGCAAGTCTCCCTGTATGGAACACAACGCCTTTTACCCCCATACGCTTTGCCGTATCCATGGACTGACGTATCCGGAGCATGGAAGCTTCCTTTATAAGCGGATCGTCACTGTGTATCGTCACATCCAGAAAAGCGCCGTGTATCGTATCCTTGGAAAAATCATTCCGGTACTTTTTATAGTATGTGATAATCTCTTCCTGCCGTCCGGGAGCGTCCAGCACGTTTGCCATATAGAAATCATTATATTCAAATACACATTCATGTCCTTCCGCCAGAAGGCTCTCCCTTTCCATATCTGCTATGTCGGGAACCAAATACAGTTTACTCATTTTCCTATACTTTCCGTCCTGCCTCTTAAGGGCATAAACGCTCTTTCCTCTATATTTTATCTTGTTACATCATCTACCTGATATACAAAGACACCATTGCTCTTTCCCTTTAAAGCAATTTGCCCTATCGGCGTCACGCTCACCCTGTCTTTGACCGCCTCATAAACATCACTGCTGATTAAAATCTTTCCCGGACGCGCATTGCTCTCCAGTCGTGCCGCCGTATTGACAGTATCGCCGATAGCCGTATAATCCATACGGAAATCACAGCCAATATTTCCCACAACGGCATTTCCACAGTTTATGCCAATCCCAAAGGATACCACCTTGCCGTACCGTTCACGGAATTTCTCGGCAATCGCATTGGCTCCCGCCTGCATATCCCACGCCGTACAAACCGCACGGAAAATATAATCATCCAAATCAAAGGGTGCGTTGAAGACCGCCATCGTCGCGTCTCCTACAAACTTGTCCAATGTTCCGCCATTATCAAAAATTGCCTTCGTGGTAAGCCCCAGATACTCATTTAAGATTTCCACCACTTCCTCCGGCTTTAAGCTCTCAGATATGGTCGTAAAGCCTCTGATATCCACAAACAACACGGCAATATGGCGGTTCTCTCCGCCGATTACCAGCTCAAAATCTTTGTCCTTACTGATTTTATCCACGACCTGCGGCGCCACATATTGTTTGAACACGTTCATCACACGCCGCCTGCGCATGATTTCCGCCAGATACCCACGTGCCGCCTGTATCAAATAGATTGCTAACAGACAGACCGGGAGCAGTATGACCGGAACAATCCATCCGGCTTCATACATCCCTTTGGCAAAAACAACGTCCAACACCGTCATTGCTGCCAGAAGCAGCGCCGAATGCAGCAGTCTCAGCTTCACACTACACAGATAAAACAAGCCGCACAGAGCCGCCGCAACAAGCGCATAGGCAACGGGCGATACCGGAAGCTGCGTCTTTTTCTCCAGCAAAGCCTCTATGATATTCGCATGTATCTCCACTCCATACATCTGGCTGTTATGCGCGATGGCAGGCATGTAGGAATCCTGCATGCCCACGGCATAGGCGCCCACCAGCACTACCGCATCCCGAAAAACTAACGGATTTACGGTGCCATCCAGCACATCCGCCATAGAAACGACACTGTAGCCGCCTGCCTTCGCGGAATACGTGAAATAGAACCGGTTATTCCTTCCATATGTATCCGGAAATACCGCCTTTTCTCCTCTGCTCTCCTGATAAATCTGATAGACTTGGGAAGCGAGACTGTATTTTCTGACACCTTCATGCTCCAGATATGCCATCGCCTGCCGCACATATCCGTCCGTGTCCACAAACGTGTTGGCAAAGCCGCACACTACTTCGTTTTTCAGACTGTCATAGGGCTCTATCACATAGTCCACATAATACGGGTTATAAACAATCCTGCCGTCCGCATCCTGCTCCGGCTGTTCTTTAAAAGAAAAACTCATGGCGGCAACAACGTTCCCGGCTTCCCCACAGACCTTGGCAAAATGATCATCCGCCTCTTTGTCCGCCTCTTCGCTGTAAATCACATCGAAGCCAATGACTGCCGGACGCGACTCGTCCGCAGCATTTAGCGTCGATATCAGCTTCGCCGGAATTTCCCTGCTCCAAGTATTGACCGGGCCATACTGTTCTAATGTTTTATCGTCAATTCCAATGATATAAATTTTCTTATTGGTGACAGTCTCTCTCTGGTTCAGCCTGTCGGATATTCCCATATCCAGAAAGCCCGCTGTGCCAAAATACAGAAATGCAAGAGATGCCAGAATAACGGCGGCTGTAAACGCCGCCGCTTTCATTCTGCCCAGATGTTTCATGATTATTATTTAATCCTTCCAAGGTCATTGATTTTCTTTCCATGTTACCGTCGTATCCGCCGTAATCGCGGTTGTGAAATCGAACTCCCATGCACCGCTCTGGGTCGGCATCAGCAAGGGCTCTGAAACCGTTTTGCCACTTTTGACGCTCTGTGTGGCAAATGTCTTTCCCTGATATGTAAACGTCACCGTGTAAGTCGGTATTTGCGGCGGAACCACCGGAACGTATCCTCCTTGATGATTGCCGTCCGGTATTTTAATCTCCGGCGGGTTTTCGTCCGGCATATTATAATCCGGTGTCTGACCATTGCCACCGGCATGGTTATTTCCACCGGAAGAACTGCTGCCGTTATCACCGGAAGAACCGCCGCCGTTATCGCTGCCTGTCTGCGCTGACGCCGCTATCGGTGTACTCTGCTGCGTCTTTGCCTGTGTATTCTCCGCTGCCGTCTCCGGCTTGGCTGCTTCCTGTGTCAAAGACTCCGTTGCGCCCGTGCCCTTATTCGTTCTTTCCGATGCGCTCTTTGACGTGTTTTCTGTTTTCGCTGCTGCTTCATCTGTCTGTGCATCTTCCTTTGCACTATCTGGATCACTCTGTACGGACTCTCCACCCACATCGGCAGTCTGCGCCTGCTCCGGCTCATTTTCTTCGGCTGCTTCCGACCGGTTTGCCGCCTGCTCAGCAAGCGCCGTCAAATCTTCCAGCGTAATACCCGTCATGGACTGCCCGCTCTGCGCCATACTCTTTAAATTCAAAAGCGCCTGCGCGGGAAGCGCTTCATATGTAATCTCCGCCGGACCCTCCACACTTCCGTCCTTGTATATCACCAGTTCGCTGCCTGCTGGCACCAGCACTTCTTCTCCATACGTTCCGTCCGGCAGAATGGGCTTCGTTCCAACCTTTCCTTGAAAACAGCATAATTTCGTATTCTTATCACCATTCTCATCTGTATATAGTTCTACACGATATATCGTTCCACGCACCGCCATGACAGAGTTCGGCGTAGAAGTCTCATATTGGGAACCAGCACTTAACGGATGCTGAATCTCATTGGTTATGGCTCCCTGTTCCAGACAAATCCGCGTCTTGGAATCGGCGTCCGTTCCTTGTGCTTCCACGGAAAAAATCGTGTCCGCCTCCGCCATCACATATTTATCGTCGTCCAGCTTCATACGCATACCGGAATCTGCCGCCACGCTGACACGGTCTCCGGATTCCAGATACAGATTCTCTACCGCATCCATACTGCCTACGCCTTCTCTCTCGATAACGGCGCTTCCTTCCACATTATAAACCAGTATGGAACGATATGCTTCTTCCTTATTAAAATGAAATATCAACACCAGCACTGCTACAGCAACAGCTACCGCAGCACATATGCCAATGATAATCTTCTTATCAAACACCTGTTTCTGCATGATTCACCACGCCCCTCTTTCGGATGACTGTATTCAACCTCATTCATTCCTTCATAAAAAGATAATCGCCTGCTGTCTTTACATAAATGTCCCCGCCGCCTGCATAAACCGTGCGGTCACCAAAGATGCCCCATTTTCCTTCTGCAAGCTGATAGCGGACACCTTCCTGTAACGCATACCTTCCGCTCTCTGAAATAACGTTGCCGTCCTGTGCCGGATCTTTCCCGGATACGTTAACGGTACACGTCACCTTGTTTCCCGCTTTGTCCTCTGCCTTGATCACGCAGGAGGCGCCGTTAGCCGTCACCTTATACGTTCCGTCCGCCGCAGGCTCTGCCGGCTGCTCATTTATCGTAACGCTCTTTAAATTGGCGTCCTGCACTTCAAAAGCGGTTCCTTCTGCATAGGATTTGCCCTCTTCTACCCTAACCACCTTAGGGTTTTGGGTATCCACCACAATTCCGCAAGACCTTTTATAAAAAAACTGTCCGTCCGCTTCCACTTTCACATAGACAACATAATTTCCATCATTTAGAAACTGGATACTCGCCAAGGTATCAGACCCGGACTCCTTCTCTACCGACGTCCATGCCAAGGCATCCATCTGCCCGCTTCCCTTAGCCTCTGCAGTCATATCCGCAACTTTGTCCTGCGAAAAAGAAAATGGAACCGCCTGACCACCCAGCGTCACGGAACATTCCAGTGATTGGTTCGTATTGTTCACATATTCATAGGAAACCGCGCCGCCCAACTCACATGTCTTATCCTGTCCGTTCCACTTAAACGTAATCACCGGCACCTCGGCGCTCTGCGCCGCTTCCGCACTATCTGCTTCCGGAATCTGCTCCGCTGCCGGCGTCAGCGCGAAAACGCCGCCTGCTTCATCTACATCTGCCGCAGGGTTTAAATCTGTTTTGTCGCTCTCCGTTGAACCATCCGTATTTGTCTGTCCATTACCGGCATCCGTATTAATCTGGTCATTGCCAGTATCCGTGTTAGTTTCCGCTCCGTTCTCCGCATCCCCGGTATCTCCTAAAGTGTCACTACCACTGCCAAGCACCGTATTGTCGGAGACAGAACCCGCATCCAGTCCGATTTCCGCTTCGTCCTCCGCCGCCAGCATTGTACCTGCCGGCATCATACACCCGATGAGCGCCGCCATGCCCAGTGCAAATAAACTTTTCCATTTCCCGTGCATATTACCGCCTCCTGTTCTCACACACAACATCTATTCAAAGACTCTGCCGCAGCCTAAGCCTGACATTCGCCATGCCGCCTGCAGACTCCCATCTTACAAGACGCATAATCCATCAATTCATATATCGACTCTTTCAGCTTATATATTACACATAATCCATAATTTGGTCAATAGTCCGTGCAGGTGGAATCACGCGGAAGGTAACAGCTTGACCTGTAATGGCGGTTTATCCATCCGGACGCCTCTGGCAGAATGTAGTTATCCGAAGGACACGCTTTCGCTCGCATCCAAACGCAGCGGTACTAAGTTCGTGATTTTCCTGCATATGATTTG
>CANOEC010000074.1 GCA_947564735.1 uncultured Lachnospiraceae bacterium
GGCTCAAAATTCAGTATTTATCAGCATTTATGACCTAGTCAGCAGACACTAAATAGCCAAGGAAAGTCGTTCCCATATTTCGCTTAAAAAAACGGCAGAAATATTCTTTTCCCAGCCCTAGCAGGTGTGCCATTTCCTCCAGTGAAATAGGTTCCATGAAATGCTCCGATACGTAAGTGATTACATCACGGATACGCTCTGCTGACAAACTGTCTTTTACAGTGTCAGACTGAATCTGCCTGACAGAGAAGAAACGAATCAGACGCGACAAAATCTGCAGCATAAGTCCTCTCGCTTCCAGAGGATTGGCAGGCGGGTCTTCCACATATAACCGGGTCAAAGTTTCCAGAAGTTCACAGATGGAACGGTATGCCGGGAACTGTTCTTCGGAAATGGCTTCGGGAGTGCATAGAATCTGGTAAAAATCTATTTCCGGAAAATATTGCCGTATATGCTTTATGGAAATATGAATGCTGACAAACATGGATAGCTGGTCATATGCATAAGAACTGTGAATCTTGCAGGGGTTTACCACTAATATATGCTTCTTAGGAAGATAGAAACGCTGACCTTCTATTATAATGTCTGCTGTTCCGTTCAGGGGATATAAAATTTCCAGTTCTTCGTGCCAGTGAAGTGGAAAATAACCGCCGGGGGTAGTCTTATAAGCGATAGAAATGCCGGTATATTGAAATAGGCAGTAAGAAAATAAGGTTCCCGTTGTCTGGAGGGTTGGAGAAAAACTTTGGACAACGGGATATTTTTAAGCTTTTCACAGCGTCCAGTGCCTATATAGTTACAGCATACCCATGATAATCAGCAGATTCTTTCTATAATCATACATAACTGGTAAATTTCCTTTGACGGTTATACCGCCATGGATTGGCATGAGCCGCTTAAAGAAAGTCAGGGTGTACCGGAGAAATGATATGAATTTAAAAGATGAATGTTAAAAAATGTGGTGGTGTAGTAAAAAATAAAATAAGAGAGGTTGTTTTGCAAAAGTAAAATGACTTCTTTTTTCTTTTTGCCACAGTAAGACATGAAAAAATATCCAAAAACCGTAATTATTATTAACAGGATTATTTTATTAAACAGTATAATAACAGAAATGATACGGGGAGTATCATATTGGCAAAAAATTATATTTTTTATGTATGGAGGACAGGGTATGTTTTCAGAAAAAAATACACTTGCAGAATTATTGGAAATGGATGCGGCGGCAGCATTGTTTGAACAGATTGCACCGGGGATGAAGGAGAGCCCTGCCTATGGGTTTATGAAAGACCTTCCGCTGGAAGTGGTGATGCAGAGCGCGCCGGAGAAGGCAAGACCGACCTATCTGCTTTTGTTGGACGCCGCAAACGGGAAAGAAGTGACGTATGAAGCGGTTGACCCAAAGACGGTAAAACCGGAGCTTATGGGTGATACGGTGATGGAATATAACATTGATGATGTGGACGGACCTATGTATATGCTGGAACACCGTTTTTCCGGCAGTATCATCATACAGTTTACCAAGACAATGGATGAAAACGCATATGGCAAAGTGACTTATAACGGTCAAGTGCTGCCCAAAGGGCTGATTAAGGGAATTAAGGCGGCAGGAGGTATGCAGATGTGTAGTATTCCGGTGCGGGATATTTTCAGGGAATACGACCATGAGTATGAACTTTTACTGGAGGATTTCAAGGATACAGATGGAAATGTGATGGAGCCGATAACGATCAAAGTGCATACGCTTCCCAAGCCTGAGCCGGACGCGGCATATGCGGAGCATGACGGGGTTGCGCTGCGGGCAGCGGAGGAAGGGATTGTGCTGTTAAGAAACGAAAACCATCTGCTTCCGCTGTCAAAGGCGGCATCCTTTAAACTCAGGAATGCCGGGGAGTTTCGTGTTGGCGCTGTGGGGGCAGGAAAGATCAATCCACGATACAGTATCGGTCTGAACCGTGCGATTGCAGATTACAGTGAATTTACTGTTGCGGAGGACAGCGATACGGCGGTAATCGTAATCAGCCGTCCGTCAGGTGAAAATTATGACAATAATGCCACGAAAGGGAATTTTTATCTTTCTGAAAAAGAAGAAGGGCAGTTGAAGGAATTACGGGCGGAGTGCAAGCATATTATCGCAGTGATTAATTCCGGATATCCCATGGATGTGCGCTGGCTGGAAACCTATCAGGTGGAAGCTGCTCTCTGGTGCGGTTTTCCGGGAATGTGCGGCGGAAAGGCAGTGGTGGAAATCTTGGACGGACGTATCAACCCTTCCGCAAAATTGCCGGATACATGGAGCTGGGACTATCCGGATATTCCTGCGAGCAGGAACTTTTTCCTTCCGGAAAGTGAAGAGGAAGCACTGGATGCAGAGAGTGAATGTTATATTGACACATATTATGAAGAGGGCATTTATGTAGGATACCGCTATTTTGAGACTTTCGGCAAGGAAGTGGCTTATCCTTTTGGATACGGGCTTTCTTATACAGATTTTAAAATCAGTGCGGCGATGGCAGATGACCGTGTATACGCAGTTGTAAAAAATATAGGGAAAGTTGTCGGGCAGGAAGTGGTGCAGATTTATGTTAAGATTCCGGATGGAAAATTGGAACAGCCGTCCCTGCGGCTCATTGGTTTTGAAAAGACAAAGGAACTGGAACCGGGAGAAAGTCAGGAACTGGAAATTACAGTTACAAAAGAACAGCTTTCTTCCTACGATGAAGAACGGGCAAGCTGGATCATGGAGCAGGGAACTTATGTGTTCTATGCAGGAAATTGTGTGAAAGAGCTGTCTGTCTGCGGGGAGTTAAGGGTTGAGACGGAGCAGGTTTTGAAAGTATCGGAAAATCTTATGAAACTTCCGGTAGAGATGGAAGTGCTTTCCAAAAATGGCAGACAATTCCCACAGGGCGGCCGTACTGGAATTAAGGAAGGTGTGTCGGAGCTGCTGCCGAAAGCGTCCAGGAAACAGTATCCGGAAACGGAAGTTAAAACAGGAGATTTTGTTGACAGTCTGTCCATAGAACAACTGGCCCGTCTGAGCGTCTGTGCTTCCCATGGATGGGGAATGCATGAGAAAGGGGAAGCAGGGCGTATCTATCGTCTGAAAGAGTATGATATGCCTGCTTATGTGGTTGCGGATGGAAACAACGGCGTCAATGTGAACCGTAAAAATATCGGTATGCCATGCAGCAATACGGTGTGCGCAACATGGAACCGTGAGCTGGCTTATCAGGTGGGGCGTGTGATTGCGGAAGAGGCAAAAGAGAATGAAATCCACATGATTTTGGGACCCGGTATGAATATCCATCGGAATCCGTTAAATGGCAGACATCCGGAATATTTCAGTGAAGATCCATATCTGGCAGGAATCATGGCGGGAAACCAGAGCAAGGGGTTAGAAGACCATGGTGTGTCAAGCTGTTTGAAGCATGTGGTTGGAAATAACTGCGAAGCGTCCAGAAAGCGGAACCAGAGCATGATACCGGAACGTGCGCTGCGGGAAATTTATCTGAAAGCGTTTGAGGTTGCGTTGTCTGTACACCAGCCGGATTCCCTGATGACAGGGTACAATGCAGTCAATGGGTGCTTTACGGCATCGGATGAAGAGATGCTGCAGGGCATTTTCCGGAAGGAGTTTGGATTTGAAGGTTTTGTTATGACAGACTGGACTTCATATGACACAGTGGATATAGCTGAGGCAGTTCAGGCAGGAAACGGGTGGATGACGCCGGGAAGTGCGGACGACACTTATGTGACGCCAATCATAGAGGGCGTTAAGGTAGGGAAGATTGATATAAATAGACTGAAAGCAAATGTCCGCGCAATGCTTAAGGTGGTGCAGAAGCGGACGGGAAAAGATTTAGGAGTAAAATAGTCCGAAAAAAAGCTGTTCAAAGAATAATTAGACGAAAAGGTGCAGGTGATAAGATGAAATGTTTTGTAAAGAAGTTGACAAATGAAAGGGCAACTTTAACAGCATATATTCATGATAAAAGTGAAGAGCTGAGTAATGCGGATAAAAGGCCGGCAGTTCTGGTTTTTCCGGGAGGCGGGTATTTTATGTGTTCGGACAGGGAGGGTGAACCGGTAGCCCTCGCCTGCATGGCGGAAGGATATCAGGCCTTTGTACTCCGTTATTCCACAGGACAGGATGTGCCTTTTGCGGACTCTTATGCGGATGCAGTGGAGGCATTTGGCTATATCAGGGAACATGGGGAAGAACTGGCAGTTGATGTTGATAAGATTGCAGTTGCGGGCTTTTCAGCAGGAGGGCATCTGGCGGCAGCATTGGGAACCATGGGAGAGGTAAAGCCCGGCGCCATGATTTTAGGTTATCCGGTCACATTGGATGAAATGGGCAGGGATATAAAAAAGGAACTGCCGTCAACGCCTGACCATGTGACCAGACAGACACCGCCGGCATATATTTTTACTACCTGTACAGATGAATTGGTTCCCGTAAAAAACAGCCTGAAAATGGCGGAAGCATTAGACCGGGCGGGAGTTTTGTTTGAACTGCATATTTTCCCGGAAGGGAACCATGGGCTGTCTCTGGCAAGAGCAGCGACCTCCAACGGAAAACCGAATATGGTAAATCCAAGGGTCGGGGAATGGTTTCAGGAGAGCATGAATTTCCTGAAAAAGATATGGGGAGATTTTGCAACGGATAATGAATCCCTTGACCTTGGCATGGATCAGCATACGATTGGAATTAACACGCCGCTTAAGGTCCTAATGGAAAAGGAAGAGTGCAGGCAGATATTGATTTCCCATATTGAAGGGCTGGAGCAGATGCTGGAGACAAATCCTTCCGCAGGAATGTATTCTCTGAAAGTGATGAACCAGTTTTCACCGGAAATCATTACAGGGGAAATGCTTGCCGCCATGGAGCGGGAATTGGAGAAGCATCATATTTGAGACACTAAGCGGTTGGAGCATATTTAATGGGCAGTTGTCTGCGCAGCTCACGATGTCGGACCTTTCAGAAAATCGCCGGGAGCCATTCCGGTCAGTTTACGGAAAATGGAACTGAAATAGCTGGGCGAGGAAAAGGCGAGGCGTTCGCTGACATCGGAAACAGTGAACTGTGAGGTGCGCAGCATTCCCTTTGCTGCTTCAATTTTTCTTTCCTGTATATAACTGTTGATACTTTTTCCCACTTCTTTCTGGAACTTATTGCTGAGGTAATATCCTGTGTACCCGATTTCGGAGGCCATAGCGTCTAAATTTATTTTTTCGTTGATGTGATTTTCAATATATTCCATTGCATTGGCGATGGGAACGGAATGAGACTGTGCTTTTTTTGCCTGTCTGGAACGGTGGAGAAAGGCATTGAACATTTCAATGGAATAATTCTGTATGTCAGAAACGGAATTGCATGCTTCCACTCTTTGCAAATAGTAATCGGCAAGATTGTAGCTGCCTTCGGGGGAAACGCCGCCTAAGATTACGGACCGGCTGCACAGGGCGATGAAAATGATCATTTCGTCTTTCGCCTGCCGCAAGGGATCATCGGGGCAGATAGAGCCAATACGCCCGGAAGAAAATTGGGATAATAGTTCATAGACATTCCGTGCATTTCCGTCTTTCAACTGCTTGAACAGTTTCTGCTCCATCTCCCATGTGCCATGCCAGTTATAGTCGCTCCAGCTTTCATTTGCCACATCTTTATCACTTTCCATATGAAGAGATACATCATTGGCACTGCATTGTTTTCCGGCAGCGCAATAATGCAGCATAATGGCATAACGGATTGCCGTACCCAGAGGAATGGTTGTAAGCTTTCTCATGTTTTTCATTAGGTCATTGACCAGAGCGCTTCCAACCGGCAGTCTGGAACAGAGCTGGTACAGGTAGGATTCAGAAGCCTCCACCGTGAAGAAAGGACCAAGGATGTGGTAAGCGCTGATGGTCTGTTCGGTCTCGTTTAGCTGGGCGGCTGCAATCCATGCTATACCGGTCTTGTCACTTAAGATAATGGGAGTAAAAAACTGTTCAAAATGTTTTTTTGCCGCGTCAAAGCAGGAACTGATCATGAATGCCTGATAAAAAAATTCTTGGTTTTCCGCATTGCTGTACAAAAGCTGGTATTGGGAATCAAAACACCAGCAATACAGATTCTGTGCGTAAAGGAACATATCGCGCATGGTAGCGGTTCGTGCATAGACATCAATCATAGGTTTTTCTCCTGTCTGCAGATTTTAGGAAACGGTATGAATGGTTACCAGTCAGTAAGGTAGTCTGTCAGTATGGAGAAATCATCTGGGTTATCACAGGAAATCTCTCCAAGATTATAAAAGGTTTCGTCTGGCGTGGAAACGGCTGTGAGAAACAGGTAGCGGGAAAGCTCGCTTTTCAAATTAATCCGGTCTCCGGCTTTTGTCAGGAACCATACGTCTTTACTGCATTTATTTACACTTCTTAAAAAATCAATTACTTTGATATCAGATTTTAATGTCATGGGTCATCTCTCCTTTACTTCTTTTATGTTAGTCTTTTTTCATGTTTTTGGCAACCAGAGCAATAACAAAATCTAAGGAAAACTATCAAAAATTCGTCAGAAATAAAAAATTTGTGAAAAATTACCGGAATACACGAAAATTTAATAACGATGAAATCAAACTGTTTTCTATACTTTTATTGATACAAGGATAGTGGCATGAGGGCAGTCCATGAAGTGTATTGTCTGTTGCTCTGCTATATCAAAGCAATCAAAAATGGAGGAAAAATCTAATATGAAAGCGATTATGGTAATGTATGATTCGTTATGCCGGAATATGTTGGAACCTTATGGATGCGACTGGATCAAGACACCGAATTTTAAACGGCTGGCACAGAGGGCGGTAACGTTTGACTGTAATTATGTGGGGAGTATGCCTTGTATGCCTGCAAGGCGGGAGCTACATACAGGACGGCTTAATTTTCTTCACAGGAGCTGGGGACCCTTGGAGCCTTTTGATGATTCCATGCCGGAGATCTTGAAAAATCATGGGATTTATACGCATCTTACAACAGACCATGACCATTATTGGGAGGACGGCGGCGCCACATACCATCACCGGTATAATAGTTTTGACTTAAATCGCGGGCAGGAAGGAGACCCATGGAAAACATCTTCCGAGCTGCTGGATTTTGTGACTTCAAAAAAACCGCAGACATTGGAGAATCATTATGACAATGCGAACCGCGCTTATATGGACCGGGAGGAGAGGATGCCGCAGGCACAGACTTTTGCCGCAGGTTTGGAATTTATTGAGAAGCACCACGATAAGGATAACTGGTTTTTGCAGATAGAAACTTTTGATCCTCACGAGCCTTTTTTCTGTCAGCCGGAATACAAGAAAGCATTTGCCCATGAATATGACGGACCGTTAAAGGACTGGCCGCCTTATTATCCCGTGACGGAAGGGGAAGATGGGGTGAACCACATGCGGATGGAATATGCCGCCTTGATTACCATGTGCGATAATTATCTTGGCAAAGTGCTGGATAAAATGGATCAATATAATCTGTGGGAGGATACGCTGTTAATTGTAAATACGGATCATGGGTTTCTGCTTGGGGAACATGACTGGTGGAGTAAATCAGTTATGCCGCTTTATGAAGAGATTGCAAGGATTCCTTTATTTATCTATGTTCCCGGAACGAAGGTAAGCGGGGAACGCAGGAAGGCACTGACGCAGACTATTGACCTTCCGGTTACAATCCTTGATTTCTTCGGTGTTGAGATTCCAAAGGACATGCAGGGCAAATCTTTACTGCCTGTCGTGGAAAAAGACCAGAAGGTGCGGGATTATGCACTGTTTGGCTTTCATGAGATGCATTGCAATGTGACGGACGGAGATTGGGTATATATGAAGTCTCCCTTGGAAAATAAGCCGCATTATGAATATACGCTGATGCCTACTCACATGAACCAGCGGTTTTCGGTGGAAGAACTGAATGATATTGCACTGCAGGAACCGTTTTCCTTTACAAAAGGATGCCGCACGATGAAGATTGCAGCAAAGGGAGCAATGAATCCACCGATCAATTTTGGAAGCAAGCTGTTTCATCTTTCCGAAGATGGAAAGCAGGAAAATCCCATTACAGACTATGAAAAAGAAGCGGAACTGGCAAATGAGATGATCCGGCTGATGAAAGAGAATGACGCGCCTGTTGAGTATTATGCGTATTTGGGATTTGACTCCGAAAAGCCCGTAACGGCAGAACAGATTGAAAAGTTAAGAAAAGCGGAATTTGAAGACCGTATTCCGAAGCAGCTGGCGGAACTTTCATGGGAGAGAGGCGCACTGAATCTATATTTTGTCATGGCGAGGTTCCTGACGCCTGAACTATTGGATCGAGTAAATGAAGCTTTGAAGGCGGCAGAAGATAAAAAGGCAACAGTCGCAGAAATGTTCGGACTCATTCCGCAGTTGATACCGGGAGAAATGCAGCCAATGATCTACTATTTTGGCGTTTTGGCAAGCAGGGCAGACTGATGACCGGATTCATAGTTTTACTGATATGTTTTGGTGCATCTGTAATCGGGGCAGTGTGCGGGATTGGCGGCGGAGTCATCATCAAACCACTTTTGGACGCAGTTGGGATTTATGATGCGGTGACAATCAGCTTTCTTTCAGGCTGTACGGTATTGTCCATGAGTACTTATTCTGTAATATGCAGTAAGCTTGGCGGCAATTCAAAAATAAATGGAAAGACAGGATTTCCGCTGGCTGTCGGGGCGGCTGTTGGGGGAATGGCGGGAAAAGAGATATTGACGGGTATCAAGACGGTCTGTCAAAGCAGTGACAGGATTGGCAGGATACAGGCAGTCTGCCTTCTGTTTGTAACGATTGGAACATTGGTTTATACGCTGCTTAAAAAACACATTGCCACAAAGCACATAGACAATGTGCTTGCCAGCGGGGCAATCGGTGCAGGATTAGGACTTCTTTCTGCATTCCTTGGAATCGGCGGCGGACCGCTAAATCTTGTGGTGCTTTATTATTTCTTTTCTATGGGTACGAAGGAGGCGGCGGAAAATTCTTTGTATATTATTTTCTTCTCCCAACTAATGAGTCTGTTTGCAAGCATTGCAGGTAAAAATGTTCCTCCGTTTGCAGCTGCGATTCTTTTGGGCATGATAGCCGGCGGTATTCTTGGGGGTATCTGCGGAAGGGCATGGAACAAAAGAATCAGGGAAAAGACGGTGGAGAGGCTTTTTATAGGATGCATGGCGGTGATTATTTTGATTAACCTGTATAACATTATGCGAGCCGGATGAAAGAGGGTATTTTTGCTTGGCATGGATGGGAGGAAAAATGAAGTTAGCAGAAATTTTTCAAAATGGTATGGTTCTGCAAAGAAGAAAACCAATTTGCATTTGGGGAGAAATGGAAGTGCCACAGAGTGTTCGGGTATTTATGAATGATGTAGAAATTATGGAAGAGCAGATGCAGGGTGAATTTAAAATCTTTCTCCCGCCGCAGGAGGCAGTGGAAGGAGCAGTCCTTCTTTTGAAGGGAAATAAAGGCGAGCAGGTTCGTCTGGAAGACATCGACATTGGGGAAGTATGGCTTGCAGGCGGTCAGAGTAATATGGATTTTGAATTGCAGTTTGATAGGGAAGGGGATGTTATGGCTTCTTCTGCGTCGGACCCTCATTTTCGCTTTTATGATGTAGGAGAGTATGCATTTAAAGGAGAGCGTGAGGAGGGATTAAAGCCCGATGAAGCAAATTGGTTTCGCTGGATGGATTATACGCCGGAACATGCGGGGTGCTTTTCGGCAGTGGCAGTATATTTTGCCATGCAGTTACGAAAAAGCCTGAAGGTTCCTGTTGGAGTGATAGGGTGCAGCTGGGGAGGCACAAAAGCGTCTGCGTGGATAGATGAAAAAATGCTGCAAAATGCCCCTGTCCTGTCATTCTATACAGATACTTATGAAAAAAATCTGAAAACCATTGACCTAAAAAAATATGAACAGCAAAACCGTCGGATCAGGGAGCAGACATATACACCCAAACAGATAGAGAGCAATAGAAGCGGCATGAAAACAGAAAGCCAAAAACCGCCGGGCATTTTAACAAAAATGTTGGGAAAATGGTTTGCAAAGTGTATGGTAACGGGACCGCACAGCGAAAACCGTCCCGGCGCATTATATGAAACAATGATAAGACCAGTCGCCGGATTTACCATTTCCGGAATAATCTGGTATCAGGGAGAGTCGGACGTGGACCATGCGGAAATATATGATCAACTGTTTTCAAAGATGATTCATTGTTTCCGGACAGCATGGCAGGAGGAACTTCCGTTTTTATTTGTTCAGTTAGCGCCTTTTGAGGCATGGATGGCATCTGACGGAAAGCGTTTCCCTGCAATCAGAAGACAGCAACAGAAAGTGGAAAATACGATTCCAAAAACTTATATGGCATCTATTATGGACTGCGGGAGCAGATATGATATCCATCCCAAGCAAAAAAGGCCTGTTGGGGAAAGGTTGGCTGCATTGGCGCTCAATGAAGTATATGGGCATCCTGTATCCGGCCATGCACCTAATATTGATAAAGCGGTTGTTCAGGGAGCAAGCATTATATTAAGTTTCAAAAATACAGATGGCGGTCTTGTAGAGAAGATGGCGGATGTTCCATTTAGCGGGATACAGTTTCTATTATCCGTGAAACAATGTGGGAAAACCCTTTCTTATACGTATGAGATTGTTGAAAATCAAATCCGGGTGGAGATAAAGGAACTAAAACGAGATGGGACGGTTACCGTTTCATTTGCAGAAATGCCATATTGTAAAGTTAACATCTATGGGAAAAATAATCTTCCGGTGCGTCCGTTTTCCATAGAATTAGCGGTATAGAACAGGAGGAAAACTATGAACAGGATAAAAGATTTTTCAATAGAACACAGAATAAATCCGATGGGAATTGATGTAATGAATCCGCGTTTTTCGTGGAAGTTATGGTCAGACCGGAACAATACGAAGCAACAGGCTTATCGTCTTGTCGTTTCTTATGAAGGAAACATGGTGTGGGATACGGGGCTGGTCGAAAGCGATGCATGTATTGGAATCAGATATGCCGGGAAGACGCTTCAGTCAAAAACCTTGTATGAAGTAAATGTCACGGTAACGGATAACCATGGAGAGCAGGCATCAGCAGAAGGTCATTTTGAGACCGCGTTTTTGTCAGGGCAGGAGATTTTGGCACAGTGGATCACACATGGCTTTGAGGACGATTTAGAACCCTGTGCAATTTTTGAAAAGGATTTTGAGGCAAAGGGGGAAGTCGTTCGGGCAAGACTGTATGCCAGCGCCCTTGGCATCTATGAATTTACGCTGAATGGAGAGAAGCTGACGGATACCTGTTTTGCGCCGGGATGGACCAGCTATCAGACGAGAATCCAATACCAGACCTATGATATCACCAGAGCAGTCAGGGAAAAGAACAGGATTTCCTTTACAGTTGGAAATGGCTGGTATAAGGGAATTCTTGGATTTTTCAATCAGGGAAATCATTATGGAAACAGAACGGCGCTGATTGCGCAGGTTGAGCTGGTTTATGCGGATGGGAGCCGGGAGATTATCTGTACGGATGAAAGCTGGGTAAGCACAACGGGAGCCGTCCGGTATAGTGAGTTCTATCATGGAGAGGAGATTGACTATACGATAGAGGAGCAGGAACGAAAACCTGTTTCTTTATTGGAGCAGTCAAAAGAAGTACTGGCTGCGCAGCAGGATGAACCGGTCAGGATTATGGAAAGGATTTCGGCAAAAGAAGTCCGGATATCACCGAAGGGGGAAATCATTCTTGACTTTGGACAAAACCTTGCCGGTGTTGTAGAAGCGCATATCAAAGCAGAGAGAGGAACGAAGGTGGTCATCCGCCATGGGGAAAGCCTTGATGAAAATGGAAATCTGTATACGAAGAACTTAAGAACCGCAAAGGCAACGGATACCTTCATCTGCAGCGGACAGGAAGATGTGTTCCGGCCCCGGTTTACCTATCATGGTTTCCGCTATATTGCAGTGGAAGGATTGGAAAAAGATGCAGTCAGACCGGAGGATTTTACGGCCTGTGCGATTTATACGGATTTGAGGAAAACAGGGGATTTTCATTGCAGCAATGAGCTGGTCAATCAGTTATTCCATAATATTGATTGGGCGCTTAGAGATAATTTTGTAGATGTTCCTACGGACTGTCCGCAGAGGGATGAGCGTCTTGGTTATACGGGGGATGCACAGATATTTTTGCCAACAGCCGCCTGTCTGCGGGATGTGGAATCCTTTTTTGAAAAATGGCTGCAGGATCTTAACTATGAGCAGTCCCTTGGAAACGGGATACCGACGACGGTGCCGAATATCTTAGGACCGGCAGGCGGTATTGCAATCTGGCATGATGCCGGAACGATTATTCCATGGACGATTTACCAAAATTACGGAGATAAGAGTATTTTGGAGAATCAGTTTGACAGCATGGTCTCCTGTATAGAGTATTCAAGGGAATTGGCAGGGGAAGAAGGCCTGATTAAGACAGGGCAGCAGCTTGGCGACTGGGTGTCCATGGATGTGCCGCGGGGACCGATGTTGAAGAGAACCGAAGAAGTCTGGAATCTGGAACTTGTCGAGAAAATGGGTGCAACGGATCCCTATTACGTGGCAAACATTTACTACTTAAATTCTATTTTGCTGGTGGCAAAAGCGGCGAAAGAACTCGGAAGGGAAAAGGAAGAACAGGAATACGGCAGATTATATCAGGAGGTATTGGAAAAAATCCGCAAAGAATATATTACGGCAAACGGGCGTCTGGTCAGCGAAACACAGACAGGATGCGCTATGGCATTGCATTTCAATGTGGCGGAAGAGAAAGATAGAAGCAAAATATTAGGCGCACTGATTGGAAACCTGAAGCTGCACAAGAATCATCTGACAACGGGATTTGCAGGCACGCCGTTCCTATGCCCGGTTCTGTCTGATAACGGCGCACACGATGTTGCGGGAAACGTCTTTCTGAAAGAAGACTGCCCGTCATGGCTTTACAGCGTGAAGCTGGGCGCAACGACCATATGGGAATTATGGGATGGCGTGAACCCGGACGGAAGTTTTAACAAGTTCGAGATGAATTCCCTGAACCATTACAGCTATGGTTCTATCGGCGGCTGGATGTTCCATAAACTTCTCGGAATTGACCTGATTGAGCCGGGATATAAAAAATCGTCTATAGCGCCAAGGCTGATCAAAGGAATCCCTTCCATGGAAGGGTATATCGATACAGCTTATGGAAAAATTTCCTGCGGGATT
>CANOEC010000075.1 GCA_947564735.1 uncultured Lachnospiraceae bacterium
GTTCTGAGGGGTTTCCTTTTGAAAGATTATATTGAGGAACGTGCAATCCAGATTGCCAATTATATCATTGAGAATAATGCTACGGTGAGACAGACTGCGAAGGAGTTTGGGATTAGTAAGAGTACGGTACATAAAGACGTAACAGACCGCCTCGCGCAGTTAAACCCGTCATTGGCGGCAGAGGCAAGGAAAGTATTGGACGTTAATAAATCGGAAAGACATATCCGTGGGGGATTGGCTACAAGAGAGAAATATCTGCATCAGCACGGCTGCTAGGAGCAACGACAGAATGTATCACCCTATCATATATAAGATGAATGGCATATAAAATATTGCATGAATGGCACTTTACATCGAAGCCCAATGGGCATAGAATAGGGGTCAGAATAATATGAATTGCCCATTCAGAATTTTTGTGAGGACAGTGAAGTGCGATGCATGCAAAAGAAAATGTACAGGGAACAATTTACAGCAATGCGGATCTTAAGAAACTGATTCTGCCTTTGATTATGGAACAGCTTCTGGCTATCTTAGTCGGTATGCTGGATACTGTCATGATTTCCGGTGTGGGGGAGGCGGCGGTGTCGGGTGTTTCGCTGGTGGATAATATTAATATTCTGGTTATTCAGGTATTTGCGGCGCTCGCCACCGGCGGCGCCGTTGTGGCGGGACATGCTCTGGGGCAGCACAATGAAGAGGCGGCAGGACGGTCTGCGTGGCAGATGGTTCTTTTCTTGTTGTATACTTCGGCAGTTACGACTATGATATTGATTGGCTGGAACAAGGCAATTCTGCGTGCTATTTTTGGGCAGGTGGAGGCGGAGGTCATGGAGAGCGCTGCCACATACCTGATTATCACAGGTCTTTCTATCTGTCCGTTAGCGCTTTATAATGGCTGTGCCGCACTTTTTCGCGCCATGGGCGATTCCAAGACGACGATGTATATATCGCTTCTAATGAATCTGCTGAATCTGATTGGCAATGCGCTTCTGATTTTTGGATTTAAAATGGGAGTTGCCGGCGCGGCAATTTCAACGACCGTATCACGAACTGTTGCGGCTGTCATTATTTTCGGACTTTTGTTCCGGGAAGGCAGGGCGATTCATTTTAGAAAGCGCATCACTGCGAAGATGAATTTTGGACAGATTAAAAAGATTTTATATATCGGCGTCCCGAACGGCTTGGAGAACAGCTTGTTTCAGCTTGGAAAAATATTGCTCCTAAGTCTGGTGTCAACCTTCGGGACATCGGCTATCGCAGCCAATGCGGTCTGCGGAACGGTAGCGAATTTCAATATTTTACCGGGGATGGCAATCAATATGGCGATTCTGTCTGTGGTTTCGTACTGCGTTGGGGCAGGGGATTACGGGCAGGCAAGATATTATACGAAGAAGCTGATGCGTCTGACAAATTTATGCATGATTGCGGTATCTGTGGTGATGATTCTTTTGTGCCGGAAAATGCTGCTGCTCTACCACTTGACGCCGGAGACGGAGGAGCTGTCTGTGCAGGTAATACGTTTTCATGCGCTGATGTGCATGTTTGCGTGGGTGCCGTCTTTTTCCCTTCCTAACACGCTGCGCGCGGCGGGAGATGTGATGTGGACAATGATTATCGCTATTGTATCCATGTGGGTGTTCAGAATCGGTACGGCATACTTTTTCAGCAATGTATTTCATTTGGGACTGATTGGAATCTGGATTGCCATGACCATTGACTGGATATTCCGGGGGATATGTTATGAACTTCGATACCACAGCGGAAAGTGGGAGAAGGCAATGCATGGGAAGTAACGGGCGGCTATCTGTTAGTTGGAAGTAAGGCAGTACAGCTTGCTATCATAGCTTACAGAAATGTTTTTGACAAAAAATAAGTTATGTAGTTATACTAAGACAGGAATATTAAATGCAAAAAAGATGTCTTTCTATGGCATCTTAAGATAAGAAAAATACAAGAGTGAAAACGGAGATGAGGAGTAAGATGGAAAGAGAAACGGTTATTGTATTAGACTTTGGAGGGCAGTATAATCAGTTAATTGCGCGAAGGGTCAGGGAGTGTAATGTTTACTGCGAGGTACATCCGTATAGTCTGGGGCTTGCAAAAATCAAAGAGATGAATCCGAAGGGAATTATTTTTACCGGAGGACCGAACAGTGTGTACGGTGAGGGAGCAGTTGTATGTGAAAAGGAAATTTTTGAATTAGGCATACCGATTCTTGGTATTTGCTACGGTTCCCAGCTTATGGCGCATATGCTGGGCGGTAAGGTGACGACGGCGCCCGTCAGCGAATATGGTAAAACGGAAGTCGAAGTGAAAGAGGGTTCAGCACTTTTTACGGGCGTTTCTGAGAAGACAATCTGCTGGATGAGTCATACAGATTATATTGAGGAAGCACCTGCCGATTTCAGAGTGACGGCGTGTACGCCGGTCTGTCCTGTTGCCGCCATGGAATGTCCTGCAAGGCATTTGTATGCCGTGCAATTCCATCCGGAAGTTATGCATACGGTAGATGGAATGATGATGCTGCGGAACTTTGTCATAAATATATGTGGCTGCAGCGGAGAATGGAAAATGGACTCCTTTGTGGAGACGACTATTCAGGCAATTCGTGACAGGGTCGGGAAAGGGAAGGTGCTTTGCGCGCTGTCCGGCGGCGTGGATTCTTCCGTGGCAGCAGTTCTTTTGGCAAAAGCTGTGGGAAAACAGCTGACTTGCGTGTTTGTGGATCACGGACTACTCCGTAAAAATGAGGCTGACGAGGTGGAAGCGGTATTCGGTGCAGACGGACCCTATGATTTGAATTTTATCCGCGTCAATGCGCAGGAACGTTTTTATGGGAAGCTCGCCGGCGTGACGGAGCCGGAGCAGAAGAGGAAAATCATCGGCGAGGAGTTTATCCGGGTGTTTGAGGAGGAGGCGAAGAAAATCGGCGCCGTGGATTTCTTGGTACAAGGTACGATTTATCCGGACGTGATTGAGTCCGGGCTTGGCAAATCGGCGGTCATCAAATCCCACCACAACGTGGGCGGTCTGCCGGATTATGTTGATTTTAAGGAAATTATCGAACCGCTTCGTATGCTCTTTAAGGACGAGGTGAGAAAAGCGGGATTGGAGCTGGGTATTCCGGGCTATCTGGTATTCCGCCAGCCGTTCCCCGGACCGGGTCTTGGTATTCGCATCATCGGAGAGGTGACTGCGGAAAAGGTAAGAATTGTGCAGGAGGCGGATTATATTTATCGGGAAGAAATTGCCAAATCCGGCGTTGATAAGGAGCTGGGACAGTATTTTGCGGCGCTTACAAATATGCGTTCCGTGGGCGTCATGGGCGACGAGAGAACTTATGACTATGCGGTGGTGCTTAGGGCAGTGGAGACGAGCGATTTCATGACGGCTGAGGCGGCTGAACTTCCGTGGGAAGTAATCGGAAAAGTGACAAACCGGATTGTGAATGAGGTGAAGGGGGTTAACAGAGTCTTGTATGACTGCACTGGAAAACCTCCGGCTACTGTGGAATTGGAGTAGTAGAAATTGTTCCTGCAAAACATCTTTTTGCTGAATGCAGATTTTATTTTTGGCTGAAGGCATCAGAAACAACAGAATAAAAAAGTCAGATTCAGGACCTTGTGGGATTCGTCTCATAAGGTCCGCTTCTTTTCCTTCCCCATATCTTTTCCATAATAAAGCAATCCACTGTTAAAGACTTGCAGATACATATTTTGATAAAAACTGTTGCGAATTTTGTGGAATGGCGTGGGAGTGTGTGATAGAATACCTACGTTGAGCAAATCAACAAATAAGGATTTGTGTGGGGAAAGGGAAAATGAAGCACTATCTGAAATATTTTTCAGCCTTGCTGCTGTTTGGCTTTAACGGAATTGTTGCCAGCCATATATCACTGTCAAGCTATGAAATCGTATATCTGAGAACACTCATTGGCAGTATGATGCTAATTGCTATTTTTAAACTGACAGGTGGACATTTTCATATAAAAGAAAACAAAAAAGATAGCCTGTTTATTCTTCTTTCCGGTATTGCAATGGGGCAAGCTGGATGTTTCTATACGAAGCATATCAGCAAATTGGAGTATCTTTCTCATCCCTCTTGTACTATTGTGGACCGGAGATTGTGATGATTTTATCTCCAATTATTTTCAAGGAAAAGTTAACTGCTCCAAAGGTGCTCGGTTTTTTAATTGTTCTTATCGGGATTTTTTTCGTGAACGGCAGGGCAATGCTCTCAGGTGGAAACGGCTGGGGCTTGTTTTGCGGAGCAATGTCTGCGGTAATGTACTCTGCAATGGTTATGTGCAATAAACAGTCAAAAATGATTGTTGGACTGGAAAATTCGGTCATACAGCTTACAGTCAGCTTTTTGGCAGTCGCAGTATTCACGATAATGCGGCAGGGTGTGCTTATTGATATGCAGTCAACACAGATTTTTTGGATACTCTTCTTAGGACTTGTTAACACAGGACTCGGATGCTATTTGCATAATCGGAGGCGCGATGGCTGGTGAGCTGATAAAGGTTAAAGCATATTAACAACTTCCGGCGGCATCTCCAAAATCAAACGCCGGCATTTTACATTTAGTTTTGCGGATAATGTAGAAAAAGCGTGACTCGAAAGCCACGTTTTTCTCTTAAGCGACTGTGTATATTTTTACTTCGGGGTCTGCGCTCCAAAGCGGTTTCAGTCCGACAAACACATCGTTTTGGAACATTGCGCTGGACAGATAAGCCTGTGTGTGTTCCGCGCTGTCAAAACCGTGAAGCACCTGAATATCTTCATCCCGGATTAGCAGGTCTTTTGTGAGTGCACCTTCGATGGTGTCCAGAAACGGCTGACGGTGGTCTGTATACACTTTTGCCGCGGCAGGACGGTTGGCGTTGTCGATTTTCATTGTGATTTCAAGATAAGCGGATACTTTCATTTTGATTCCCTCCCAAAATTGTTTTTGTATGCTTCTGAAAGCATACTCATCATATCAAATTGACTTTCTCTTAGAAAGATATCCGGTGTCCGTTGGAATATGGTCTGGATATTTTCGGAGGGAAATGGAAATCACGGATTATTTGTGTACTTGCCGAAATGAAAGTGTTCCGGTACAGCGAACTCCGCAATGAAATGATGAATATTACGGATGCGGTGCTGGCAGCTACTTTGAAAGAATTGATTCGCGACGGTATTGTAATTCGGAAGTCCTATGATGAAATTCCTCCAAAAGTGGAGTACAGTCTTTCTGAAAAGGGAGAATCTGTCATTCCTATTTTACAGAGTATCTGTCGGTGGTCCGGAATTTATCATCATGAGGATAGCGAAAATACGCTTCGTCAATGCCAGAAATGTGATTTCATAATGAAACAGTTTGATTTGCAAAGGAAATGATTTGATATGAAAGAAGAGAGTAATAAAAAAGTACAGTATATAGGCGGCATGTGTTCGGCAATACCTGTTATATTAGGGTTCGTTCCGGTTGGAATTGCATATGCAATCATGGCACGGCAGGCAGGATTTACAATTCTGCAAACCTGTACCATGTCATTAGCGGTATTTGCAGGAGCAAGCCAGATGATGGCGGTGGGGATGTATGTGCAGGGAGCAAGCATCTTCGCCATGATTCTTGCCACATTTATCTTAAATTTACGCCATTTGATTATGAGTGTGTGCGTTGTAAACCGGATGCGGAAGGATTCGACCGGCATCAAGCTGCTTGCAGCTTTTGGGGTAACAGATGAGTCCTTTGCTATTTTTACTACACAGAAAACAGAAAAATGTTCTGCTGTATATTTTCTGGGACTGATAACGGTTACGTATACCTCTTGGAATGTAGGCACTTTGATTGGAGCGGTGGCATCAGACTTTTTGCCGGTCAATATTACCGCCAGCCTTGGTATTGCGCTTTATGCGATGTTTATCGGTATCCTTGTGCCGAACCTGACTAAAAACTGGCGGTTGGGAGTTTTGGTTGTCCTGACAGCCGTTTGCAACTCCATTCTGACACAGTTTATGGAATCCAGTTGGGCACTGATTGCTTCTACACTCGTCTGCGCTTTTATCGGCGTTTTCTTTGTGGATTTGGAGTCGGACACTGATTCCCTATACGGCAATGTCTGCCTTAATTTTTCCCGGTGTATTTACCGTGGATGCCGAAAGACCGATTATCGGAATTGCCGGCGGATTTGCCGCAGGTATTCTGGCATGGCGTAAATGCCCGGTTATGGTCTGTGTTCTGGTGGCAATTGCGGTGGACTTTATATTATATTCGATTGTTCCATTTAGGTAAAGAATATACATAATGGAAGTAACCGCATATTTGCAATAAGAAAAACGGAGGTAAAAATAGAATGAAACAATATGTTGTTGACGCATTTGCAGAAAAGCTTTTTGAAGGGAATCCGGCAGCCGTATGTGTGCTGGAACGCTATCCGAATGACGAACTCCTACAGCAGATTGCGAATGAAAACAGCTTATCCGAGACGGCTTTTGCAGTAAAGGAGGGCGAAGAATACCATCTGCGCTGGTTTACCCCCGGCGGCGAAATTGATTTGTGCGGTCATGCCACCCTTGCTACCGCCTATGTTTTAATGAACTATCTTGAAACAGCAAAAACAGAGGTACATTTCAATACCCAGAGCGGTAAACTGATTGTGCGTAAAAAAGGCGAACTTTATGAAATGGATTTTCCTTCTTATGCTATTAAGCCTGTCAGTGTCACGGATGAAATGGAGCAGGCTATCGGACTTCGACCTATGGAGGCGTGGCTGGGTCGTGATCTGGTCTGCGTATTGGAGAGTGAGGAACAGGTAATAAAGGCACAGCCTGACTTGGAAAAGGTGGTAAGGCTGGATGGGCTTCTATTGAATATAACAGCCAAAGGCACACAGTACGATTGTGTGAGCCGGACATTTGCACCTAAATGTAATGTGACAGAGGATCCCGTTTGTGGTTCGGGACATTGTAATATCATTCCGTTTTGGGCAAATAAGCTGAATAAAACTGAGCTTGTGGCTAGACAGGCTTCTAGGCGTGGAGGAACACTGTATTGTCATATGGAAGGCAGTCATATCTTTCTTTCAGGTAAGGCAGTGCTTTATTCCATAGCGGAACTAAATCTGTAAGTTTGCATCTCCATGAACTCGGAAAGTCACAGGCTGGAGAAGGCAGATTTGGTATAACCGTTATCAGCCGGGCGGTGTGGAAGTGTACAGGAATCTTTATGATTTGGCAAAAGAAAAGGATTATTTTATAAGCAGGGCGATTATGGGCTATGGCAATGCTGTGAGCCATGCCACCAAAAAACATACGACAATGAGGAAACAGTAAAACAGATGATACAGCGGCAAAAGGATATGAAAGTGCCGTCAGAGTTAATTACGCACTGTCCGATTTGTGGTAAGCCTATGACTATGAATTTAGGGTGGGACGATATGCTTGTGCAGGACGAGAGCTGGTATAACGCAGACAAAAGATACAGCGAATTTATACGCAGACATGAAAATCTGCATTTTTTGTATCTTGCGTTAGGGGGTGTGCCAAATGATTTTTCAGGATAACGAATTTCGCCATCATTACTCCGGGAAATTGCATATTTTACAAAAAAATCGGTATAATGTAAGTTGTTATGGATTGATTTCCCTTATTATTTTTTATACAATAAAACTACGGGAAAGTATATAAATATGCAAAAATCCGAAGTAATATTTAAACCGTTTGATTGAACGTCGAGAGAATGGTCTGATTAAAGTGATTACCGGTATTCGAAGATGTGGAAAGTCTTATCTTTTGTTCAAGCTCTATTATCAATATTTATTGGATTCTGGTATAAAACCTTCTAGAATTATCCGAATTTCACTGGATGATGACGATTATGAGGAATTTCATGACAGCAGGAAGCTTAGCGGATATATCAAGAATCACATAACAGATGAAGGTATGTGGTATGTTTTTCTTGATGAAGTTCAAATGTGCAAAGGATTTGAATCGGTACTCAATGGCTTGAATCGGAGAGATAATCTGGATATCTATGTAACTGGCAGTAACTCGAAATTCCTTTCGTCGGATGTGTTGACCGAGTTTCGGGGGCGTGGTGATGAGGTATGGGTTTATCCACTCTCATTTTCGGAATATGTTTCGGCATATCCCGGAGACAAATACGATGCGTGGATTGATTATTATACTTACGGAGGACTTCCACTGATTCTCAGCCGAAAATCGGATGAAATGAAAGCTAAATATCTGATTGATTTGTGCAGGGAACTGTACTTAAAGGATATTGAGGAGCGCTACAGATTGCGAGGGGATAATGCGATGGATGCATTGGTCAATATACTTGCTTCCGCAGTAGGTTCTTTGACGAATCCGACAAAGCTGGCAAATACGTTCGTTAGTAATGGAACACACGTCGGTGATAAAACAATCAGCTTATATATCGGATATCTTCTCTCCGTTTTTTTTATCAATAAAGCGGAGAGATATGATATTAAAGGAAAGAGATATATTAATTCTCCCTTTAAATATTACTTTACCGATGTGGGACTTAGAAATGCCAGACTTAATTTTAGACAGCAAGAAGAAAATCATCTCATGGAGAACATCATCGTGGCAATCAGAGATATTATATCCAATCTGCGTTTGCAATCCCAGACCATGATAAAATGCAGCAAGAACAGAAGTCATTGCTGCATATTGGAGATTCTTTTAAAAAAATAATTGTAGTCAAAGATCGAATTAAATTATGGCGAAATGAGGAAGGAATCGTGGTAATGGGGATTATGGATTTTCTGTTGAATCCGAATAGTCTGGAATTATGACCCACAAGCCCCCTTCGCTGCTAATCAATTACGCTATTGTCATAAGCGCGGCCTCCGTACGTGATTGCAACGATTGCGCCGGCTGATAATTTTGAAGCATTTCTGCCGGCGCTCGTGATATCACAATCCCGCAAAGTAATATTATAAATCTGGGCGCCATCTCTGGCAACGCCAAACAGTCCGGCAATTTCTGCGTCCGGGTCTGTCATGGTCAGTCCGATGATTTCATAGCCGTTACCATTGTAAGTACCTGTAAATGGATTCTCCCATGTTCCGATAGGAGTCCATTCATCTGCTGATAATTGGATATCCGCCTGCTGCATATAATTCTGATTCATGCCATATGCGCCGGTTCCAATTGCCCGAAGCTGCGCCTCATCAGATACTAAATAGTAGGTTGTCCCTTGAAGCTCCAATGTTTCCATTAGCGGTGCATTTGTTTCTGCATTTGCCTGCGCGTTTTCCACAATGTCTGCGGACTCAGACGCGCTTGCCGTATGGTAACCGCCAATGAAAGCTGCCGAAGAAACGAAGCACAAGGTCATGATACCTGTTACAATCCGAATCCCTTTATTTTTCCTTTGATAATTCATAATAGCACCCAGCCTTTCTTTAAATTGTTTTGCTCCCTCTGTCAGGGTAACGGAAGCATAAGCATTTTTGTAGAGATTTTCTGATTTCAAAAAGGAAATCAGCGTATCTCCATACGCACGTCTTGCCTTGTCGTCAAGCATGGATAGGACTGTTTCATCACATGACAGTTCACAGGATTTGTTCACTTCCTTTTCCAGTAAATAGACAAAAGGGTTGAACCAATGGAGGCAGACAACAATCTGTATCAGCCATTTATAAAACATATCTTTTTGTCTGCAATGGACTAGCTCATGCAGAAAGATATAAGATAACTCTTTATCATCCGGTTTGTGGATAGGTAAGACAATTCTTGGATGAAAAAAGCCAATCATGATAGGAGAAGTTATCAGCGGATGGTGAGATAGCTCCACCCTTGTTTTCATATGCAGTTTTTCTTCGCAGTCCGACAGCAGATTTAGGATTACTGGATTCGATACATCTGTACTGCCGGCATTTCATTTATTACTGTTTCTGTCTCAAACTTCTCAAACAGGTTTCCGACAATCGACGTATCGGGTGTAAAAGGAAGCAGAAATCGCAACGCGACGATAATCCAGATAAATACTGCCAGCGCCGGCTGAATTTGTTTTGATATAGTGGTTTTGCTCCCAAAATGAGCAGCATTAACAGTGCGCCGGAAACAGACAGTGATAAGAATAATTTCATAAATTCATTCATGTTCTTTTCTCCAAAAGGTTTCTATTTCGTTCAATTCATCTGCCGAAAGAATATCCTGCCGCAGCAGTGTTGAAACTAAATTTTTTACATTTCCGCCGTAAAACTTATCAAGAAAACTGTGCGTCTGTATGGTCTGGTATTCCGCTTCCGTTACGGTTGCAACATATTCATTCCGTCTGCCGATTTTTTTAACTTTTAAGAATTTTTTCTCAACCAGCCGGGAAAGCAGGGTAAGTACGGTATTATTCTTCCATTCATTGTTGTCTTTTTCCAGCTCTTCCATGATGAGGGAGTATAAAGCAGCTCCTCCGTTCTTCCAGATGATTTTCATCAGTACCAGTTCGGATTCAGAGATTTGTTGCGCCATGCTGTGCTCCTTTTTATCTTAACATTATGTAGGTGCAATTATATTAACACGTTGTAGGTGAAAATGCAATATACAAAATGGAAATTGTAAAACAGATTGTAAAACAGCCGCTTGCACTGCAGACTCTATGGCAGGTATAATACTAGTACATCGAATAATAAGTAACTGCCACCTTGACTTGTCTGATTTTTCATCTGCTTCGTTGGTCTACGCTCCGCTTCGGTCCGTGCTGAACGTGTGCCAACGGCACACAGCACCGTCAATCGACGTAGCCACCGCTACGCCTCATTCCTCCGCCTTGCATATGAAACAATCATCCTGCGTCAATGTATCAGAAACTTAATATTCGATGTACTAGCAAAGGGAAGGGGAAAATCATGAAGAGCAGACTTACTACGCTGTGCTACATTGAGAAAGACGGTCAGTATCTGATGCTGCACAGAATATCTAAAAAGAATGATGTGAATAAAGATAAATGGATTGGGGTAGGCGGACACTTTGAAGAAGGAGAAAGCCCGGAGGACTGTCTTTTGCGGGAGGTGAAAGAAGAGACCGGACTGACGCTTACTTCATACAGCTTCCGGGGAATCATCACCTTTTCCTATGAGGATTATCCAACAGAGTATATGTGCCTTTACATCGGAGAGGAATTTGAAGGAACGTTGAGAGAATGTGACGAAGGAACGCTTGAGTGGGTAGATAAAGATAAAATCCAAGACCTTAATCTGTGGGACGGCGATACGCTTTTTCTGGAGATGCTGAGGCAGGAGACGCCCTTCTTTTCTCTAAAACTCTGTTACCGCAAGGACGGCAGCTGGTATCGCAGTGTGCTGAACGGAAAAGAGATGGAGCTTTTAGATATCTGTGGGGAGGACGGAACGCCTACTGGTCATGTGAAGGAGCGGAGCATGGTGCATCGGGACGGAGACCTCCATCGAACCGTACATATATGGGTGATTCGTAAAAGAGCGGACGGCGGACTGGATGTGTTGCTGCAGAAGCGCAGTGAAGAGAAGGATGCCTATCCGGGCTGCTATGATATTTCTTCGGCAGGACATGTACATGTGGGAGATGAATTTGAAGACTCCGCTTTGCGAGAGTTAAAAGAGGAGCTGGGTGTGATTGCCGAGAAAAGGGATCTAAGATTTATCGGTTTTCATGAAGGATATGTGGAGAACAATTTTTGGGGACGTCCCTTTAAGGATTGGGAAATCAGCGCAGTGTATCTCTATGAAAAACCTGTGACCAAAGACCGGCTGGTTCTTGAGAAAAGCGAGGTAGAGCAAGTCGTTTTTATGGATTATGGAAAGGTACTGGAAGGGATAAAGGAAGGAACCTTTGCCAACTGTATTTATCCGAAGGAATTTCAGATGATTATGGAGGCCATGAAGCCGGATTTTTGTGCTAAGGACGTCTGGGTGAAGGAGCTGATTGGTAAATAAGGGAGTGGGAACTTCGGTATTCATTGGGCGAGCAGTTGTACTGCTCCCGGAATTTCCGGTAGAAATAGCTGCTGTTCTCATAGCCAATCCGCTCTATGATAAGGTCAATGGATAATGTTGTATGCTCCAGCAGATAAACAGCCTGCTGGAGTTTTCTTTTTTGGAGCAGTTCTTTGAAATTGAACCCGGTATTTTTCTTGAGGAGACGGCTGATATAGTAGGCGGGATAACCGCTTGCTTCGGCGATGTGCTGCATACTGCCGTCCCGATAATGATTTTCTATGTAATTCAGAATCGAAAAGAGTAGATTCAGTTCGGAAGAATCCGGCATATTTCGGTTAAACAGTTCGGCATACCGGGATAGATTGAGAAAAATAAGCCCCATGGAGACTTGAAGGATTGTGTGGGAAGCGGCATTCTTGTCCACAAGTGCCCAGATCATATTTTCAATCAGATTTTCCACGGGAAGAATTTCTTTTGCCTGAATATAAATATAGTCGGTGGCGGAATTGGTTCCTGAGAGGCTGGAAATGATAAAATCCACAAGCATATTTTCCTTGTCCACCATCCCGATGGGATAGCGGAAAAATTCCGGCAGGATAATAAAATTGACGGTAATATCTGTTTCACCGGCAGGAAGGATCTCATGAGCCGCCTGCTGGTTTAAGAATAAAATATCTCCGGCGGACATGGAGAGACGGTTTGTGCCGTTGATGATTGTAGAAAGCTGCCCCTGTACAACATAGAGCATTTCGATATAATTATGGCGGTGGCTTGGAAAATACGCAAAACGGGTGTGTGGGCGTATATCAATTAATTTTCCTTTGGCGAGGAGCTTGCTGCTGTCTATGATAAATTCGTGCTCGGATGTATAGAGTCCCCTTTGCACTTCGGGGTTTCCGTCAAGGATTGCCTGTTCTTCTTCTGTAATTTTTCCAAGATAGTCAATGATTTTCTGCTGCATCACAAATTCCTTTTTTGAAAAATCCTATTGATACCAGTATAGCATGGCTTTCTGACATCTGCAAGAAAGGTCCCTGATAATGTATTTTAAAGACCTAAGAATCAGCAGGATTAGCTGATATAATAAGTGAAAACGCGGAGCCTTCACTGCAGGAATTACTTCGTAATTCTTGTTGGAATGATGAAGGATTACGGCATCTGGGAATGGGATAACGGCAGGGAGAAACAAGCGGCTGTCAAAAGGATACAAGGAGGGCATATGAAGACCTATTATCTGGCAATTGA
>CANOEC010000076.1 GCA_947564735.1 uncultured Lachnospiraceae bacterium
AGAAAACTTTGCCATTCATGAAGCCTCTCCCCAATCTGCCGGAAACCGGGGAGAAACCCTGTCCGGCGCGACTTTGGCGACCTCGCTTTTCCGCAGGGCGAGGAACTTATTTCCCATATAGACATTCTGCGCCGCATCCTCTCTGGCATATTCCGTTATCTTCTCCCGGAGGGCATTGGACAACTTCCAGTCCTTCTTGGATGATAGCCTTCCCGTTGCAATACGGTTCGCCTGATGGCTTTTTGCTATTCCTGTAATATCCATTTTTCAATCGCCTCTCGCTGTTTTGCCGGAACGCCGGGGAAGCCTGCCCTGCCCTGTCAAGCTGTGGCTTATTGGGGATATTCAGCCGATGGAATTTATTTCTTATTCATAAAATCCCAATATGCCTGCATACTGTACTGATAATATGCCGCCGTCTTTTTCTGGAGCAACAGCTTCATATCGCCAATCTGCTTCTGGAACATATCCATGAAATCTGTCCTGTCATTTAATCCCATAGCCCCGGCTTCCATCGGAAGGGAAGTAAATCCCCCCAGCTTCTTTACCCCCATATGTGCTTCCAAAGCACGCATCTCCACAACAGTCGCTGACTTGGGATTTATCTCGTTGATATGTATGGTCTTTTCAAATTCATTCCCATTCTCATCAACACCCTTTGCAATGATTGTCGGATCATCCTCTGTTGAATCTTCCGCATACTTAAGATAATAAGACAGCCCTGTACCGTTCCCTCCTGTCCACAACATATCTTCATCTGTAAAAATATTATAGACTTTTGGAGTATCTGCCACATTGTTTACCTGCTCCGCAAAACTCCTTTTTACCGCATTCTGCTGTGCCTTTCTTGTTCCCTGCCATGCCGGGTATCCTGCTGCCCCTATTCCATTTACATTCATTTTTTCAAATCCTCCGCTATTGTCATTTATTCAATACTGTGGCTGGGAGTGATATGTTTCCACCCCCAGCTACGCTGTGCCAGTCTGAATATGTAAAGCATCACTGTTCTACAGAAAACATAGCTTTCTGGATATTTTTCTGCCAATATGAGCTGTCAAAATAGTTCCCGCTTTTGGGCCGATTACTGAACATATTCATGATCATGTCATAAGTCATGGATGACGTATCTATAAACAGTTCCTTTCCGTCCTTTGATTTAATCGCTGTACCGTTTGTTCCCACATAGGCAGTTGTATTGTCATCAAGGTGCTGTATCGTTCCTGTCATTTCCGCGAACTTTTTCAGCCACGACTCTCCCGTTTCCTTGCACATTTCCTTAAATTTCTTAGCATCCTCCCCCGTCATATAAGGGTGCTTCCCATCCCTGACATACCATGAAAAACCTGTTGCTTTGTCCGTATATTTCGGGTCTGTTGCCGCCCATTCTTCCAAGGTCTTATCGCCATACCACACTGTCAGCCCGCTGTCATTTGATACGGTGTTTTCCTCCTGCCCCATTATTGGATTTGTTGATTTAAGTGCGTCATATATATCCTGCACATTGGCATTCTGCCTTGCACTTCCGGGAGCGGATTCCTCTGCCGCCTGTTTCTGCGGGTAGAACTGTCCTGCCCTGCTCCTATTGTATCTATTCGCTGATACATTGTTCTGATAATAATTCTGTCCTATTCCATTTACGTTCATTTTTCAAATCCTCCATTGTCATCAATTATTTTGATAGCAGCCCCTCTGTCGTTCAGAGCCGCCCCTGCTCCCATGTAATAAGTCCGAGCAGTTTATGCCTCCATGCGGACATACAACCTAACTTCCCCTGTCAAACTTCATGACAAACACCCCCTTTCGCTGCCATCCACTAATAATACGAGCCAGCCTCCAAAAAAGTTTCATTTCTATCACCTACATCCGCCCCTCGCCTCCGGGCAGACCGCAGAGGCAAAGCATTATGCGCCTCTGCGGAATAGGGTGTAACGGTTACATCTGTATATCCAATTACGCCTCTTTACGAATGCCAAACATACCATTCAGCATGGATAACACTTTCTCCATGCTGCTTTCCTTGGAACCGGAAGTCTTGTAGGCATCCCTCCATTCCTGCGCCAGCCTTTTCATTTTCGTTCCGGCTGTTTCTGGGGCATTCCCATCTGTCCCCTGCGGCTTTTTATTGTTTTTTGAGGAAAGCCCTTTCCCTCCTTCAGTTCTGAGCCTCTTAAACTCGCCCTCAATCATTTCCTTGGCATCCGCCCTGTCCGCCATCTTCTGGAATGCCCGGTCAAGCCCGCTTAATTCTTCCTCCATTGTCATTTTGCGGAAACCCGTCTCTGAATTTTCATCCTCCACATAACGCTCCCTTGTGCCGTCCTGGTAGCCCCGCACGATTTCATCATAAAGGTTGCCATACGCCCTGACGGAATCCTCCATCTGGTCTGCAATGCCGTACGCACTGCCTGCCCTCTGCCCTTGCAGCTTTTCCATTTCCCCGGCCAGTTCGCCGCCATAGGCGTTTGCAGACAGTGCGCTTGCCGCCTGCTTTGCCTGCCTTATAACGCTCTCCTTGTTCCCTTTTACAACAACCCTGCCCGATATCCCTTTTTCACGGGTCTGTTTCCGATAGTTCTCAATTCCCTCCTGCGAAATGGAAACTTTCACCGCATTGTCCGCCTTCGGTTGCGGCGCATCCTTTTCCTTCTCCTGCGGACTGGCCAATCTGCTATTCTGATACCATCCGCTTGCTGCACCCGCCCGGCTTATATTTCCCTCTATATTTACTGACATATCAAATCCTCCATTTCCAAATTTACGCCCTGAAATCCACTCCGCCGAGCGTCCCATCAAGCTGGTCTAAAATGCTTGTGTCAAAGGCATCTCCCGGTTTCCATCCCGGATTGTTCTGTTTTACCAATGCCTCTAAACGGCTTCCATAATCCCCTGCCATTCTGTCCAATGTCCACGAAGCAGAACTGCGCTGTTTTGAAGGAAGAGTGTTTAAATACTTATTGATGACATCGTTTCTCCTGGTTCCTTCCGGTATGCTCTTTCCATTGGTGCTGATAAAATCCTGTTTTACCACCTCTGCCAGTTCTGTCTTTACTTCATCTGACACAGACACAATTTTTTTCCAGTCACTTCTCCCCGATATACATCTGTCCGCCTGCTCTTTTGACATCCATGGAATACCGTTCTCATCATAATATAAATTGCTGTGCTTATGCTTTACCCCTCCGCTAATAGCAGCACCCATCTGGTTAGATGTACTTGTTTTATTTCCATTCTTCTGCGAAAACAGTTTATTCAAAAGGGAATACTGCGAAAGTCCTCTCAGATTGTTACTGCTGATATTCATATCACAACCTCCTCTTATATCTTCAAGTCCAGATTCGCACCAACCTGCGGCTGATCTTTTACTGTGGTTTTTCCTGCATCCTTTTCCTGGGCAGCTTCGATAATTGTCCGGATATCTGTATCATTCAGATAAACCGTTCCGCCTTTGGAATCAGCCATTTTTTCATGTAAAAGCCGCTCTGCTTTGTTCGGAGTTACTGTTCCATCCTCTGCTTTCTCCGTTTTCTTTTCTTCTAATGTTTCCTCTAATTTTACTTTCTTTTCGACTGCCTTTTCTTTCGTTTTTTCAATCAGTTTCTCGGAATTTTTCCGTCTTTCTTCCCGGAGCTTGTCGCTCATATTCAGCATAAAGTCATTTCTGACAAGGGCAATCTGGCGGTATTTTCCGTTTTCATCTATATAATCATGCTTAAATACCACACTCCATCCACTGGCATTCATTACGCTGTCCAGCATATTCACCGCCGATTCAACACCTTTAATCAACTCTTTCATTTCTTTTTCCTTCTCCGGATCATTCTGCATCTTTTTCAAAAGCTGCGGATTGATCGTCAATGTTTTGCCGCTTTTAGCTGTTGAGAAAGAATTCCCAACCTTAAGTTCCACACTTGGAACAAGTTTTTCCAGTTCGTCCATATACTCCGATGTGCTTCTTGGCTTGCTGCCCCCTGCTGTTTCTGATGTGTTTTCTGTTTCCTTCTTTTTTGTGCTGCCTGCCGCATTGCTCTGTGCCGCATAGCTACTGTAATTGTTTGTAATCTCCATTGCCATAATTTTTTCCTCCTTGATAATAAAATTTTTTGAAATCCATTTCTTTTACACGAAATGCTTATAACATTTTAAGTAATCCAAAATACCAGTCGTCCGTGATGCTTTCATATGGAATCCGCACTACTTCATCCTCTGAATTGTTTTCATAAATACAGCTTTCTGCTATGCCAGTTAAACCCGGAAGTTTATAAAACCCGCCGAAAACAATCCAAACCTCTCCTTCTGCATTGTTTTCTTCTAAAAAATCCTCAAATGCCTCGCTGTCTACATAAACGTAGCTGTCATCATATGAGATCATTTGCTGAATGCTGCTGTCATTGTTTGAAATGACAGTGCTCTGCCCATCAGCATATTCATATACCAGTATGTTTTCATCATTACTATAACGTGCATAGGAATGGCTATGTACCGCCAGCAGCATAATTACAATTATTAGAGAAGCTATGGCTGCCGCGCCCATGCACATCCTTTTACGGTATGGGCGGAAACCTGCAATCTCGCCCATCCGCCTTTTCATGTCTGCAAATTCCATTTCCCCGGCATAGGTGACGGCAGGCGGCGTACCCTCTGTCCCGGAGCGTAGCAGTTTCAGGGTTTTCAGCAACACCATTCCATATTCATGAGCCGCCCTCCCGCTGCCCTGTATGCACACCCTGTCACAGATATCCTCCATATCTGCCCGGAACTGTTTCTGGCAGACTGTCAGGAACGGGTTCACCCACAAGAGGCACCGCAGGACGTCCCATGCAAACCCAAACCACAAATGCCCTAACCGGATATGTGTCCGCTCATGCTGAATGACAGACCTTAATTCCTCCCTGCTGTAGCTCTCCAGCATTACCTTTGGGATGACGATCTTCGGTGCAAACAGCCCCACAGTAAACGGCGTCACATTCATGTCTGTAATTCTGACCTGCATATTATCCAGAGAAACCTTTTCCATCCCGGCAACCGACTTCCGGAGGCGCAGCCGCTTTCCGAATATACAGACAGCAGCTATAAGGATGCCCGCCATATAAATGCGGTCTGCCCACAGGCAGGTCATGGTTCCATGCGTTATCCGTCCTGTTATTCCCACCACTGCCTTATTCTCATAAAACAGCTTCAGCTTTCCAAGGAACGGGATGAGCAGGAAGGATGACCATAGCAGCCCCCTTATGAATGTCCGTCTTGAAAAAAGCATCTTCCGGAGCAGCATCACAAGCCCGATCAGCACAAAGGAAAATGCCGCACACCGTACAAGCTGGGTAGTGTAATATGCCGCGCTGAAATCCAAAAGGCTGCCAATCCATGACCAGTCAGGCATGGGCTCCACCCTCCTTATCCGTGGATTCTGTCCCCCGCTCCCTGCTTTTCTCCAGAATCTCCTCCAGCTCTTTTATCTGTTCGTCCGTCAGTGCGAAGCTCTGCAGCAGCGCCGCCATCGCATTTGTCCCGCTGCCGGAAAAATAGCTGTCCACAAACTTCCTGCTTTTCTCCTTCACGCATTCCTCCCTTGACCTCTGCACATAGTAGTGGTAAACCCTCGAATCATGCTCATCCACCGTGTAGCCGAGGATGTCCTTCTGGTTCAGGCGGTTCATCAGCACCCGCACCATCCTCATCGACATATCCACATTCCCCTGCATCCTCTTGTAGACCTCGGAGGATGTCAAAGGCTCCCCACACGCCCACAGGACTTCCATGATCTGCCATTCACTCGGTGTAATCTCTTCCTTTGCCATACCGTTTCCTTCCTTTCGTTTTATTTCGTCACTTTATATATCGGTCAATTATCGTTAATTGTTAAGAGCCATTGACGCTTTTATATGATATGGGTATGGACAGAGGACAGATCATAGTTAAGCACTTCCCCTCTTTCCAAGTAATTTCCGGCCTGCCTGCAGAAATAACAGACCGCCGCATATAGAGAATAAGTCCACAGCGGCGGTCACTACTCGGTTACTTTGGTTTCAATTTTGCTTCTACCAACTCCTTATGGTAAAAATAATTTATATGTTTTATTGAATGTTCAGCGCAATATTCTTCAATCTCAACGGAAAGATTGTTCCAAAACCCCATGTTCCCTTTTACATATATTTCATCATATAATTCCACTAATTGTGGGTAGGCATTTTTTATGTAGCTGAGGATATCCTGTTTATAACTCCCACGCAGGTTCAGATTTTCAAACCAGTATCCATCCACGAATCTGTGTGTTTTTACTATTATTTCCTTATAATCTGTTATGCCCGGAAAGATGGGCGACATGAACAAAACGGTATATATGCCGTTCTCATGCAATGTTTCTATCGTTTCAAGCCGTTTTCCGATGCTGCTGGCACGATCCATATCACTTTTAAACTGCTCATCCAATGTATTGACCGAAACCGAAACTTTCAGATTTTTACACTGTTTCAATAAATCAATGTCCCTTAAGATCAGTTGGGATTTCGTTGAGATATTCAGTTCACAATCTATGGAAATCAACTGCTCCAATATCTTCCGTGTATTTTCGTATTTTTCCTCAAATGGGTTGTAACAGTCCGTTACGGATGACAGGAATACTGACTTTCCCTGCAGTTTCTTTTTGCTTATCGGCTTGTCACACCGCTTAATGTCAATAAAACTCCCCCATGCCTCACTATGGTTCGTAAACCGCTTCATAAAACAGGCATAACAGTACCTGCACCCATGAGGGCAGCCCACATAAGGGTTTATCACATAATCGCTTGACGGAAGGTTTGATTTTGTAACCAGATCTTTTACTACTACTTCTTTTTCTACCATGTTCATAAGATAGTCCCTCCGTGGAACATACAGGCATATACCTTTTTCTGCCTGCAATATATCCGTTCCTCTCCTGAAAAACATTCAAAATCACCCTGCACTTGGCACTGGTACATATAATCGCCTTTCTGATAGAATTCCGGCCCTCGGAACGGCATGGAAACCGACACATGAGAAAGCGCTTCTTTCAAAAATATAATATCAAAATTCTCATCCAGGCTCTCCCCGTAATAATTCATAGCCCACACTGCATGATTCCTTATCCAGACTCGTTCCCCGCCTATGAATTTCTGCCCGCCAAGGTAAGTATCCATATACAGGTAATCACCATCTTCATAACGGAAATCGTGGGAACCAGGCTGTGACGGCATGATTTCATTTTCACCCGTGATATATGTGTTATTTTTTGCCCTGACTAAAAAAATTCTGATATCCTGCATAGGATATTTCTGTTCACAAAAAAGACTGATTGTACAGATATCATTTTCCTTCACAAGCCTGTCTATGGAGACTTTAAAAATCTCACTAAGCTGTATAAGGTTCTGAATATCCGGAAAAGACTGTCCATTCTCCCATTTTGTTATAGACTGTCTTGATATATCCAGCCTGTTAGCAAGTTCTTCCTGTGACAGTTTCATATTTGTTCTTAGTAATTGCAATTTTTCTTTAAATTCCATTCTGACATCCTCCAGGCATTCATTATACTTGAGCGTTTTTCCATAATCAATCCACCTATACGTTCCAATCCGGCAACTGTTGGTTGCTTTCCAAAAAACAATTCTTCACTCTCTCTAAATTGAAAGGGGCGAATGCCCCGCAAGGCGGCACAAACGCAAACCGCTGTGTCAGCATATTAACTCTGTTTCCCCCGCTTTCCAATACGCAGACCGCCGCATATGGCGGTCTACCATAGCGGCGGTTAGCTTTTGTATTATTTGGCATTTTTATTATTTCCGTTTTTTCTTGATGATATGGACTACCACAGCGATAACAATGATTGCTGCAGTGACGCCAAACAGCGGCAGCCATGTATCAACAATGCTTTGAAATACAGCATCCCATTTAATGTTTTCCGGCATATCCTTTACTCCTCCATTCGTTTATTTTGATGTTCTGTTACCATCCGTTTGCAGGACAGATAGGTGGCGATAAAATAGCTTCCATATACCATAAGGAATATCACAACTGTGAAAACCATATTGGTTGAAATATGGATATTCATAAATTCCTCTACAATCTCCATTGCTTTCCCCATCAGGACAGCAGAATAAATACCGGCGACAGCAAGCGGGGCCGCAAAGAAAATAGCTGTCTGGAATAACAGGGTACGGTTAACCTGTTTCTTTCCTGCCCCCAGCTTCTGGAGCAGTCCATAGCGGTAAATGTTATCCGTTGTCTCCGTAAGCTGTTTCAAAGCCAGCAGTGCGGCGCAGATCAGCAGAAATATCAGGCCGATATAACAGCAGAGGAATGAAACCAGTGCATTTAACCCATAGAACATATCGTACATCATGTTCTTTTCCGCATAACGGTAACCGCAGGTATCATCCAGCCCAATCGGGATCATTTTCTGCAAAACCGCATCCGAATCAGCATCTGGCCGGTATTGCACCAGAAGTACATTGACGTCTTTCGTAAGGCTGCGGGCAACCGCATCCGGAACAACCAGTGTCCCCCGGTCATTGTTCCCGACAGAAGTCATAAAATAGGTCTCCTCTAAAACCGTATCAGACGCCCTTTGCAGAGGAATTCCGGCCAGCACGAAATCTGCATGGTTTTCCAGTGCTTTTTCCACATACTGAAAAGTCCCCTTGTAATTACAGTTCAGCAGATACTGATCTTCTGCCAGCGTGACAGGCTCTTTCCCCTGCATTGCCAGGGCACGGTTAAAATCCGAGACACCCAGCACGGATACACCACTTTCTAAGATTCCTTCGTCAATGGGCCACAGCTTAACATTCTGGCCTGCAAACAGGGTGCCGTAAGTAAAATCTGCCTCATAAATGCTGATCTGCTCCATATTTTCCGCAATGCCCGATAAATCGGTATCTCTGGATACAAGATATTCCAATATGCTGCCGTCCCCGTCCATGCTCACATCAGACAGCACATTCAGGTCGTAGGGCGTGGCAGACTTTGAAAGCCCATTCATGGCAAGCGCGGTACTTACGCCAACCGATACCGCACAAATCGTTACTGTGAGCAGTCCGCAGACAATCGTCATAATAAAATAATTCGTGCGTATCTTACTGCCAACCTGACGGACAAGGAATGTGTTCAGCCCCTTAAGATAAAGGCTGCTGTTTGCCCGGAGCATCCGGACAAGCACGGTAGACAGGGAATAGAAAAAGAGGAATGTCCCTGTTACAAGCAGGATGGCCGCCGTCTGAAAAGAGCGGTTCTCCCGTGAGGGCAGTATACCATTTTTGTAGAACATCGCCCCGGCAGACAGAATACACGCCAAAGAAACAAAGAACAGCAGCACGGGCAAAAAGCGGCTCCGGCCCTGTGACGTTTCATTTTTTCTGCCGGCTGTCAAAAGGTCAATCAACTGCACACTGGAAACAGACCGCACATTAAAGACCATGACAAGCAGAAAAATCACCGCAAAACAGAACGCAGTCTTCCTGAAAGCGCCCACGGAAAAGACAAGCTGAAACTTTGAAATCTCAATGGCAAACAGCTTTAAGGCGACCAGGGAGATTCCCTGCGACAACGCAAAGCCAAGGCATAAGCCCGTCACCAGTGCAAGCATCCCGACACACAGCGTTTCCCCTGCGAATATCCGGGAAATACGTCCCTTCTTCATGCCAAGCACCATATAGATACCCAGTTCTTTTTTCCTCCGCTTTAATAAAAACTGATTCGCATAAATGATCAGAAACGCAAGGACAACAGCAATCAGCATCGTCAGGGTAGAAAGCAAGATGCCGAGCTGGTCATAAAGAAGCGTTTTCGTCATGCCCATTTCTGAAAAAGCCGGCTGGTCTGAAACAGAATTAAATGCGTAAAAAACGCTCACCGAGATCATAAGGGTCAAAAAGTAGACCAGGTAATCCCGGATATTTTTCCCCACATTTTTCATGATCAGTTTACAAGAGGTCATTCTGCTCACCTCCCAAAACGGAAACCACCTCCAGAATCTTTGCAAAAAACTCTTTCCGGCTGTCAGCGCCGCGGTTCAGCTCCTGAAAGATTTTCCCATCCTTTATAAACAGGATGCGGCGGCAGTAGCTTGCAGAAAAGGCGTCATGTGTCACCATGAGGATTGTTGCGTCAAGGCGTTCATTCAGCTCCGTCAGCATGCCAAGCAGCATCCGGGAGGAATTGGAATCCAAGGCACCGGTGGGTTCATCGGCCAGAACCATTGCGGGGTCTGTCACCATTGCCCTTGCCGCCGCCACCCGCTGCTGCTGTCCGCCCGACATCTGGTAGGGGTATTTATCCAGCACCTCGCAGATTCCAAGTGCTTCTGAAATCCGGGTCACTTTTCTCCTGATCTCTGCCGGCTTCACCCCTGCGATAGATAGCGAGAGGGAGATATTTTCATAAGCGTTCAGCGTGTCCAGAAGGTTAAAGTCCTGAAAAATAAAGCCCAGCTTCTTCCCGCGGAAATCCGCAAGCTGTGAGCCGTGTAAGGCGGTGATGTCTTTCCCGTCTACAAAAATATGCCCGCTTGTCACCGTATCGATCGTGGAGATACAGTTGAGAAGCGTTGTCTTTCCGGAACCGGAAGCCCCCATAATGCCCAAAAACTCACCTTTGCAGACCTGAAAGGAAATATGGTCTACGGCTTTTGTCAGGCTTCCCTTGTTGCCGTAATACTTTTGGATATCATCCACCTGTAATATTGCATCGTTCATCGTATGTTTGTCTCCTTTCCAAAAGGGTAATCCCTATTGCACCCCTAATCTACCATACCGATTGGAAGCCTGCCATTATTTTAGATTACATTTTCATTACCAAAATGTAAGGAAACAACGGATGCCAGGCTTCGCCAGACATCTTTATGTTAAGCAAAAAGGCGGGTCATAATCCCGCCTCCTGCAAGTAGCTTTCCCGTGGGAAAGTCAAGGTGACTGCCGTCCCCTGCCCCGATTCACTTTGGATGGTAATGCCAATGTTCATTTTACCGCAGAGCTTTTTGCAAAGGTACAGGCCGATTCCTGTAGATTTGGAGTAGCGACGTCCATTATCCCCGGTGAAGCCTTTATCAAAGACACGGGGCAGATCCGCAGGGGATATGCCAATCCCATTGTCCGAAATGATCAGCCGGACAGCATTCTGCTCCGCATCTGCCGAAAACGAGACCTGCAGGTCCTCAGTACGGTACTTGATTGAATTGGAAATAATCTGGCCGATGATAAAGGAACAGCTTTTCATATCTGCACAGACAGGAATGTCCAGTCCGCTGAAAACAGGCCTGCCTCCCGCCTGGATCAGCGGCTTTGAATAAGTCTTCAGGGCAGAATTTACAAGGGCCTGCAGGGTCGTCTTTTCCACCTTGAAATCTTTTTCCACTGCCGCAGAGCGGGCGTAATATAGTACCTGTTCCACAAAGCCATCTATCCTGCGCAGTTCATCATCAATCCGCAAGGTGGTGGGATTTTTATGGTTCTCAACGATCAGGCGGGCGGCAGCAATCGGCGTCTTGATCTCATGTACCCATGAATCAAGGTATTCCCGGTATTCCTGACTGTTCTGTTCCGCATCCGCCAGCCGGTCATTTTGGTACTTGTTACAGCGTCTGAGTATCTCATCCAATATCTGTCCGTCTAAAAAATCGGGGCGGACAAGGATTTCCCCAATCAGCGTTTTTTCCTCCAGCCTGTCCAGAATTTCCCATAACTGGTTATAATAGTTCCTCCTGCGCCAGTAACCATATAGAAAAGCGCATACAAAAGCCATAAACAGAATGCTTTCCACAAAGAGGATAAAAATCATTGGTGTTTCGATCAGCCAGAGCAGCGCAAAAACAAGCAGCCCTGACACTGACAGGCAAAGGAAAGAAAAAATGTGGTCTGCCGCATAATCCTTCACTTTCATACAAGATACCCCAATCCACGCTTTGTTTCCAGATAATCAGGAAGCCCGATTTCTGCCAGTGTCTTCCGCAGACGGACAATATTTACATTAAGCGTATTTTCATCAATGAATTCTTCGCTCTGCCATAGGTCATCAATAATGGCATCCCGTGGAATGATATTCCCTTTGTTTACCATCAGCAGGCGCAAAATTCCCATTTCATTCTTTGTAAGTTTCTTATTCTGGCCGTTATGGCTGATCTCCGCCTTTAATAAATTCAAAGTCAGCCCCTTATGGGTAAGCACCACGCTGTCCTGTGCTTCGCCAGCCCTTGAAAGAAGTTTCTGTATCCGTGCCAGCAGCACCTGTGCATTGTATGGCTTGGATACAAAATCATCCGCACCGATATTCAGGCTCATCAATTCGTCAAAGTCTGTGTTCCTGCTGGTAAGCACAATGATAGGGACATGGGAGCTTTGCCGGATTTCCCGGCACACCTGGAATCCGTCCTGGTAAGGCAGGTTGATGTCCAGCAGAATCAGGTCTGCCCCGGAAGCAAGCGCAAGCTGTGCTATATCATGAAAATCGTCACTGCTCTCACATTGAAAACCATATTTTTCAAAAAAATGTGTTAACTCTTTCCGAATAGGAACTTCGTCCTCAATTATAAATAATTTCATCTCCGATTTCTCTCCCTTGTTTTATTCTGCCAGCAATCGGCTTCTCCACTGCTTTTAGAATCAGCCAGACAGTTCCAGCCTTTTCATTGTTACCCTTTCATTCCATCTCCCTGAACGTGCCGGCCATTCCTCCCACAAGGCTCCACTGGCGCTGCATATAGGATTTCAAACTTTCCGTGCCTTGCCGATATGCCTCCCGGACTGTTTCCTATTACTTCGGCAGAAAACCGTTCCCCCTAAAGCAAAAGCGTCCTCTGAATTATACCATAAAATTTATCTGTTTTTCACCCAGTGGCACGAAATGACTATTTTTCGGGAATGGAAAGCAAAAAAGAGCCATTGCACAGCCCTTTTCTCCAGTTATCATTTTCAATTTTTCTGTATACTATCACGCAAAACCCCAAACTATCACGGAAACTCATATACAAACACGAAAACTCCATGCAGTTTCCGTGTTTGTATCATATCCCCCGTTTTTCAACAGCATTTTCCGTCAAA
>CANOEC010000077.1 GCA_947564735.1 uncultured Lachnospiraceae bacterium
CATGTACGTTACCTTTACAGTTAACTCCGCCAGGCACCCTCACGGCACATGAAAGATTCTACTTAGTGCTGCTGTGTTCCCACCCTGACACGGTTCATAGATTTCCATTGCGTAAGACCCAAACTTCAACGCCACTTATAAAGGGCAGCTACACAAGCGTACGCCCTCGATAAAGCATCACCCCCACTAGAGCGGATTGTGGGTACAGGGCACCGCTAACGCCCCGGCTGCACGGTTTTATTAGTATACTGTTTTTTTGTGCATTTGTCAATCCATCAGCCGTTTTCGTTGTCAATCATTCGATATCCGATGCCGATTTCCGTGAAAATATATTGTGGATCGGCGGGATTGTGCTCCAGCTTTCTGCGGATGTTTGCCATGTTAACGCGCAAAATGCGGTTATTGCTGTCGGCATAGGGACCCCATACATGTGTGATTAGCGTATCGTATGTGATTACCTTACCGGAGTTGCGCGCAAGAAACGTTAATATTTTATACTCAATCTGTGTAAAGTGGACGATGGAGCCGTCTACGGTGATAACGTGCTTTTCGTAATCAATAATGAGATTTTTAGCGGCGTATCTGTTCTGTCCGGCAACCGGTGCATTGTTCATGGAAGAGCGGCGCAGAGCGGTGCGTATTCTCGCCATCAGCTCAGAGGTGCCGAAGGGTTTGGTGATATAGTCGTCAGCACCTGCATCCAATGCCTCTACTTTTTCCTTTTCCTGTGTTCGGGCTGAAATGACAATGATAGGAATGTTGCTCCACTCACGCAGACTGCGTATCACATCAATACCGTCCATATCCGGCAACCCCAAGTCTAGTAGAATTAAATCGGGACAGCCGGAGGCAGCGAGGGAAAGTCCGTTTGCTGCGTCGCTTGCGAAACAGACTTTATAGTCCTGTGTCCGCAGAGTGGTTGCGATAAAGTTGCATATATTTTTTTCGTCTTCTATCAGAAGAATTTCGTGTTTTAGAGTCAATGTCTGAATCCTCCCCTTCTCGTTCCGGCTTGCCGAGCGAAGCCGGTCTTAGTCTCCTTTTGGCAGTGTAAAGTAAAATTCGGCGCCTTGTACATGATTTCTTGCATTGATTGTGCCGTTGTGCGCCGTGATGATGGTCTTGCATATGGACAATCCTATGCCCATTCCCTTATTGGAGTCGGATTCACGGTTTCCGATATAAGAGTTGCCGTCAAAAATATTATTTAAACGTTCCGGGTCGATGCCGATACCGTAATCCTTCACATGAAAAGTTACATTGGCACTGTCATCATCTACATAACACAGAATGGGTTCAGGGCTCTGTGAATGGACAATGGCGTTTTCCAACAGGTTTATGAGTACCTGCTCAATGAGGATGGCGTCCATAGGCAGAATGAGCAGTTCGTCCGGCACAGAAACATTGACGGCAGCCTGCGGCAGTCTTTTTTTTAAGCGGTTAATAGCGGCTGAGACAATTTCTTCTACCGATTCATCAGTTTTTTTGACTGTGGATGTCTGGTCTTTTATCCGGGTTACAGACAGAAGATTCTCCACCATGTTTAGCAGCCAGTTGGCGTCTTCATGGATATGTGTCACAATGGCGATTTTATCCTCCTCCGCAAGCAGCGTATTGTTTTCCAGATAGGAGGAACTTGCGCCGATAATTCCGGTAAGCGGGGTGCGGAGGTCGTGGGATACGGCGCGCAGAAGGTTAGCGCGCATCTTTTCTTTCTCTGTTTCGGAAAGCAGCTTGTCCTTCTCGGCAATCATCTGCGCCTGCTGTTTCATGTTGGTCGTCATGGTGCTCGTGAGCAGTGTGACACCGAGCATTCCAAGAAAAGTAACCGGATAACCGGAGAGCGTAAAGTTCAGCTCGAAATAAGGATACGTGAACAGAAAATTGACGCATATCACAGCAACCACGGAAGAGATGACGCCCGGAAGATAGCCGTCCGTATAGCGGACAATGATAATAAGCGCAAGAATATATATCAAGGAGATATTACCCGGATTTTCCGGTACATGGTAAAAGAACAGGAATGCAAATAAAGTTGCGATGGCCAGACCGGACAGCGTTGTCAGAATGTTTTTCCGGGTAAAAGCCTGTTTGATTGTTGAGGACATAGATTTTAAACCTCCCGCAGCGTAATGATATCATAAACCAAAATCTGCAATCTGTATCTATTATACCTTTTATGTGTGAAAAGTGGAACAGAGGGCACTGTTAAAAAGACGCTAAGAAAGGGATAAGAAAACATCAAGAAAACGTTAAGAATGCGTTAAAGAAGAAGCGTTAAACTATTAAATTATTTAACGGTATGCTAGTGATGAAAAGAGATAAAGAGCAAGTCAACGGGAGCGGTATCTGCGGTTGACTTGCTTTTTTGTGTGATGTGAGACTGTTATTGATACAATGGGCAGCCGAAGCGGATGCGGCGGTAGATTTTCCACACAATAATCAGCGGCATACTCACTAACAGATATAAGGAACTGAGCAGACCTGTCAGACCACCTACGGCGCAAATAATTAACATTCCAATATTCATAAGACATCTTCCTTTCTTTTCGTTGTTTATCACATTAACACTCGCTATTATAGGGAATGAAAAGGCTTTGGAAAATAGGAGGAGGGTTTTCTTAACGCAAGTTGAACGAAATATAAGCGGATTATTAGCGCTGATTTAGCAGAAAGTTAGCAGTTAAAATGAATGAAACTACAGATGAAATCTTTTTGAATCTATGATACTATAGTGGTGAAGCGAAGGTGAAGCCTGTTGTCTGTATCAATGATAAAGCGGTAGACAGCGAAAGGAGAGTAAATTTATGGCAAGAATACAATTATCTACATTAGCGGTTTGTGACCAGAGGCAGGATACACAGCCTGCGAATTTGACGTATTATCCAAATATATATGTGGAAGCTGGAACGGGTATCAACCGTGATTCGGCAGTGCAGGCATATTGGGGAATAATCGGGTTGATGGGGACGATTTGAAAATTGTACTGCAAAGAATGAACGATAAGGAAATCCATAATCTGACGTCCCCGATTACTCGAAACGGTTATTTACTGTTTCATTCGTCCAGAGGAGACAGCAGCAGTGCTTACAGTGCAAGTGTATTTTTTAGAATTTATGCGCTGACGCAGTCGGAATTAAATAATCTAAAAGGAGGCAGGCATCCGCAGTAGAAATTATCAACTTATATAACAATGGTGGCATAGTCCGGGTTAAAGTGAAGACGGTCGATGGGGCTATTGTGGATAGAATTGAGGTGGCTTCAGATACGTGTAAAATCACATTAGAAGGAACGGATTATTATCTTCTGCTGGATGTTGTCGGCATAGGATATCATCAGTCTGCCAGAAGGCAGGATAAATATAAAATGGTTTGTTACAACAACAATGTGCTGTCGGGGTCAGACATTGACCTTAGCGAGTAGCTTCTGGCGGAGAGGAAGCAGATACTGCATTTTACGTTATTTTACTATACTTATAATAGAAAAATAAAGTTGCCCTATGCGTGTGGCGCCGATATAATGTATATAAGAAGAACCTTTGGTTCTTCTGCATTTGTTGAAATTTCCTATACAATGAAAAAGCCGAAGCGGAAGCTTCGGCTTAAAAACGGAGTTGGAGGGATTCGAACCCTCGTGCCCCGGAGGGCTAACGCATTTCGAGTGCGCCCCGTTATGACCACTTCGATACAACTCCGTACGAATAAGATTATAATTTGAATTGCGGTGAATGTCCACTGTTTTTCTTAAAACTTTTGCCAAAACTTTATAAAATGTAGAAAAGAGCCGGTTACTAGCGCAGGTGTGAAAAGCAACAATAGCAGTTTTTTTGGAATTGATTTTAAGAAACGGTTTGACAGGGAATCCGTGAGGTCTCGATACGGAGGAAGCTATGACACAGGATGAGAAATATATGAAAGAGGCGTTAAAACAGGCGAAGAAGGCATATGCAATCGGAGAGGTGCCGATAGGATGCGTGATTGTCTATCAGGATAAAATCATTGGCAGAGGGTATAACAGACGTAATACGGACAAGAACACGCTTGCCCATGCTGAAATTACCGCCATCAATAAGGCGAGCAGGAAAATGGGAGACTGGCGGCTGGAGGGATGTACGTTGTATGTGACATTGGAGCCCTGCCAGATGTGCGCGGGCGCCATTGTGCAGGCACGGGTCACAGAAGTGGTCATGGGCAGTATGAATCCGAAAGCAGGCTGCGGGGGGTCTATCCTGAACATTTTAGAAATGCCGGAGTTTAACCATCAGGTGCAGGTTAAGCGCGGGGTTCTTGCAGAAGAATGTTCGCAGATGTTAACCACCTTTTTCAAGGAACTAAGGGAGAGAAACAGACAGGAAAAGGAGCAGCGTAAAATCATGCAGGAAACGGAAGATAAATAACAATCAATTTACCACCAGCATCAGAAGAACTAGTTGTGAACCCCACCAAAATACTGTATAATGTTCACGTAAGCATTGAGCGCTGCCAGACTATAAGATGGCAAAAAGACTGCTTGCAGTCTATTTTGCCAGATTATAGTCTGATAGGGCGAAAGCCCGTGAGCGAGCCGGAGGCGAGCGTGCAGCGCGGGGCGGTTTGCAAAGGCGCGAAACGCGGGCGGCAGGGCGAAAGCCCGTGAGCGAGCCGGAGGCGAGCGTGCAGCGCGGGGCGGAACAAGTTATAAAAAGATTGACGAGGAGGAAATGCAATGAAGAGAATAGGTATGTTGACCAGCGGTGGAGATTGTCAGGCATTAAATGCGGCTATGCGCGGTGTAGTTAAGTGTTTGTCATGCAGTGGAGAAGACGTTGAGATTTATGGTTTTCTGGACGGCTATAAGGGACTCATTTACGGTGATTTTCGTATGCTGACAGGTCATGACTTTGCAGGTATTTTGACCAAGGGCGGTACGATTCTCGGCAGTTCCAGAACACCCTTTAAATTAATGCGTGAGCCGGATGAGAACGGTCTTGATAAAGTGGAGGCGATGAAACAGAATTATTATAAGCTGAAATTAGACTGTCTGGTAATTTTAGGCGGTAACGGCACGCACAAATCGGCAAATATGCTGCGTGAGGAAGGCTTAAATGTTATCACGCTTCCGAAGACGATTGACAATGACTTGTGGGGCACGGATATGACTTTCGGTTTCCAGAGCGCGGTGAATATTGCAACCGATTGCATCGACTGTATCCATACGACGGCATCTTCCCACGGGCGTATTTTTATTGTGGAAGTAATGGGGCATAAAGTAGGATGGCTTACGTTGAATGCCGGAATGGCAGGTGGTGCGGACATCATACTGATTCCTGAGATTCCTTATGATATTGATAAAGTAATTAAAGCAATTAATGAGCGTGAGGCAAGAGGTTCCAGATTTACGATTATGGCGGTGGCGGAAGGCGCAATTTCCAAAGAGGATGCAAAGCTGTCTAAGAAAGAGTACAAAGAGAAGATGAAAAATTATACCTATCCTTCTGTTTCCTATGAGATAGCTGATAAGATTCAGAAGAAGAGTGGCAAGGAAGTGCGTGTAACCGTTCCGGGACATACCCAGCGCGGCGGCAGCCCGTGTCCTTATGACCGTGTATTTGCGACCAGACTTGGTGCGGAAGCCGGCAAGTTGATTCTGAAGGGCGAGTATGGTTTTATGGTTGGGTATAAAAACAGAGAAGTAGTCAAAGTACCTCTTGAAGAAGTGGCAGGAAAACTCAAGATGGTATCACCGGATGCGACCATCGTGAAGGAAGCTAAGATGGTTGGCATCAGCTTTGGCGATTAGTAGGAGAAGTAATGTCATATACAGCACTTTATCGTAAATTCCGTCCGGGGCGTTTTGAGGACGTAAAGGGACAGGAACACATTGTCACTACATTACAAAATCAAATAAAAGCAGAGCGTATCGGTCATGCGTATCTGTTCTGCGGAACCCGCGGTACAGGTAAAACATCAATTGCCAAGATTTTTGCCAGAGCGGTTAATTGTGAACATCCCAAGGATGGTAGTCCGTGCGGTGAATGTGCTGCATGCAGGGCGATTGCAGCGGGAGCCAGCATGAATGTGATTGAGATAGATGCAGCTTCCAACAACGGCGTGGACAATATCCGTGAAATCGTGGATGAAGTATCTTATTCTCCGGCGGAGGGCAGGTATAAGGTTTATATTATTGATGAAGTGCACATGCTTTCTATAGGAGCTTTCAATGCGCTTCTTAAGACGCTGGAAGAACCGCCCTCCTATGCGATTTTTATCTTGGCGACTACGGAGGTTCATAAGATACCGATTACGATTCTGTCAAGATGCCAGAGATATGATTTTAGGCGGATTACCATCGACACGATAGCGGCAAGACTGCGGGAATTAATGGATGAGGAGCAGATACAGGTAGAAGAGAAAGCGCTTCGATATGTGGCGAAGGCAGCAGATGGTTCTATGCGGGATGCTTTGAGTCTGTTAGATCAGTGTATTGCTTTTCATTTCGGACAGGAATTGACCTATGATAAAGTGCTGGATGTGCTGGGCGCTGTAGATACGGAAGTGTTTGGCAGACTGCTTCGTCATGTGCTTGACCGGGACGTAACGGGGTGTATCGGGCTGTTGGAAGAAATTGTGATGCAGGGGCGGGAGCTTACCCAGTTTGTTGCGGATTTCACATGGTATCTGCGAAATCTTTTGTTAGTCAAATCTTCCGACGATATCGAGGATGTGATTGACGTTTCCACGGACAATCTTGTCAGATTGCGGGAAGAGGCGGATATGATTGAGATTGACGCGGTCATGCGTTATATCCGTATTTTTTCTGAACTGTCGGGACAGATTAAATATGCGGCACAGAAGCGTATATTGATAGAAATTGCATTGATTAAGCTATGCCGTCCGGATATGGAGAAAGACTATGAATCTATCGTAGAACGTATCAGGGCGGTGGAAGAAAAAATAGAAAATGGCGTAGTGCCTGCATCTGCAGGCGGTGTATTTGCGGCAGACGTCAGTGCACATGGCGGTATGACTTCGACGGCTGCCGGTACATTAAAAGAACGTCCACCACTTCCAAAAGCAATACCGGAAGAAGTGCAGATGGTGGTTGATAAATGGTCGGTCATCGTTGGTCAGACATCCATGCCGATGAAGCAGTACCTCAAGAATGCGGGTCTCAGTCTGGGCGGAGATAACAAATTAATGATTGTGGTGGAGGACGGACTTGCTTCCGATTATTTTATGAAGCAGGAAGGTCACAAAGAATTATTGGTGCAGATGCTGTCGGATTCGATTGGCAAAGAAATTGATGTGACGATACAGAGTGTGCCCGACCGCAATACCTTTGTGCAGGATTATGTGGATTTGAGTCAGCTCATCCATATGGATATAGAAGTAGAAGAAGAATAACGGAGGATTGAAATGGCAAAACGTGGAGGATTTCCGGGTGGAGGTATGCCGGGTAATATGAATAATCTGATGAAGCAGGCACAGAGAATGCAGCGTCAGATGGAGGAGAGTCAGAAGGAATTAGAAACCAAAGAATTTGTTGCTAAAGCAGGCGGCGGTGCAGTGGAAGTAACCGTGACAGGTAAAAAAGAGATAGCGAAGGTGAAGCTTTCTGAGGAAGTGGTAGATCCCGATGATATTGAAATGTTAGAGGATCTCGTGATGGCGGCAGCGAACGAGGCTTTGCGCATGGCAGAAGACGCCAGTTCTGAGATGATGAATAAGATGACCGGCGGTTTGGGCGGAGGATTTCCGTTCTGATGGAACTATACAGCGGGCATATTAACAAATTAATAGAGGAACTGGCAGGATTGCCGGGGATTGGATCTAAATCTGCCCAGAGACTTGCTTTTCATCTAATTAACATGCCGACGGCGCGCGTGGAAAGGCTGGCGCATGCGATTCTGGACGCGAAGGAGAATGTGCGTTACTGTGAGGAGTGCTATACATTAACGGATAAAGAGATTTGTCCGGTATGTGCCAATAGCAACAGGGATCACAGCACAATCATGGTGGTGGAGAATGCAAGAGACTTGGCGGCTTATGAAAAGACCGGCAAATATGACGGTGTTTATCATGTGCTCCACGGCGCGATTTCTCCGATGTTAGGAATTGGACCGAATGACATCAAACTTAAAGAACTGATGCATCGTCTGGAAGGTGACGTTGGCGAGGTGATTATCGCTACAAACTCCAGTCTGGAAGGTGAGACAACGGCGATGTATATCAGTAAACTGATTAAACCGACAGGAATCAAAGTGACGAGAATTGCCAGTGGTGTTCCGGTAGGCGGTGATTTGGAATATATTGACGAGGTCACGCTGCTCAGAGCATTGGAAGGAAGAATTGAATTGTAGCAGAGATAAGTGTGGAAGCGCAGAGCCGCTTCGGAAGGGAGATGACAATGGGGGTAGAAAAAGAAAAGTTTGGGATAACAAAAGATGGTAAGGATGTGTATGCATATACGCTGTATAATGCCAATGGTATGCGCGCCAAGATTATTAATTACGGCGCGAATCTGGTAAGTCTTCTTGTTCCGGATGCAGACGGGAATCTGGAAGACGTCGTTTTGGGATACGACACATTGGAAGGATATTATGGCAACGGCTGTTTTCTTGGGGCTACGATTGGACCGAGCGCCAACCGGATTGGTGGCGCCAGCTTTGAAATAAACGGCAAGAAATATCAGATTGACGTGAATGACGGGGAGAATAACTTACACAGCCATATGCAGAACGGTTATCATAAACGTTTATGGGACGCGGAAGAAGGAACGGACAGTGTAACGCTTACAATTGAGGGAAAAGATGGAGACATGGGTTTTCCGGGGAATAAAAAGATATCCATGACGTATAGCCTGTCTGATGATAATGCGCTTAAGTTAAGCTATCATGGCACTTCTGATGCCGATACGATTATTAATATGACAAATCACACATATTTTAATCTGTCAGGTCACAAAGCCGGAAAGATTGAGGATCATCTGTTGAAGCTCAATGCTTCCAATTACACGCCGGTGGTTCCCGGTTCGATTCCTACGGGAGAAATTGCACCGGTAGCAGGCACACCGATGGATTTTACTACAATGAAACCAATTGGTCAGGATATCAATGCCGATTGTGAGCAGCTTAAAATCGGGCAGGGATACGACCATAATTTTGTGATTGACAATGCTGACGGGACATTGAGAGAAATTGCAGAAGCGAAGGATCCTAAGAGCGGAAGAGTGCTGAAAGTGTTTACGAACCTTCCCGGCGTGCAGTTTTATGCAGGAAACTGCATTGAGGAAGAAATTGGCAAAGAGAATACAGTGTACGGACCGCGCAAAGGATTTTGTCTGGAAACACAATATTTTCCTGATAATATTCACCATTCTAACTTTGCGCAGGCAGTTTTTGGACCGGGGAAGGATTATGATTCCGTAACGATTTATCAGTTTGTATAAATCGCAAAAAAATTGAAATAAAGTGTGATTGAGGGACATGGATGTGATATTGCCATGTCCTTTTTTTGCGTGTGTCAGGGAGAAATGTGAAAAACAAAAGCATCGCACATTCTGCCATATTTTTTGAAAGTGTCATGCTATAGTAATGATAGAGTGCTTTGGGACTGCCTGTGGACAAGCAGCATGCTAAGGGCTTTGGAATGGAGTGAATGAAATGGAACAATCATCAGTTATCATTCACAAAGGAGGAAGGGAAGAAAAATACAGGATTTATGTGGAAGACTATGTGCTTTCTTATCTAAAAGAAGAAACCGGAACGCTGGAACTGTCAGAATTTCATTTTTATGGTTTTCAAGAAAAAAACGATAGGAAATATGTCATATACGGGGCAGGGCGTAACAAGCGTCTTACTGTTTTTGATAAATACGATCTGCTGGAGGAAATCGGATGTCGGCTGACGCAGGCGGGACCGGTGTTTTTAGTGAGGGAAGAGGATGGAACGCAGTATGAGGTAAAAGGGTATGAGATTTTTTATCAAGATAATAAAGAAATGCAGAGTTATCTGATTGAACGAAAAACGGAAGCAATCAAAACGGGACCACGAGGCAGGACGGAGCGGGCAGAGTATGTGAAAGCTGTCCGGACAGGTTCGGGTGAAAGTGCAAAGAAGCAAGGGGTGACCGGCAAAAAGACGCCGCACAATACGATTACGGTGCAGCTTGGCGTTATTCTGGTGGCGTTGGTTGCCATCGTGATTAATTCCACAAATAGTTATGATAAAATGCAGGAATTAAATCAATCGGCGGAGGAAGTACTTTTTGCGATAGAGAACCAAGAAGCGGAAGAGGGGGAAGATTTGACGGCGTCAGATGACAAACAGGCGGATGTTGTCGTAGAACGGACACGGGATGAAGATATACTGAAGCTGGCGATGCTGGAAAATGAGGGACAGACAGGCACGGAGGCGGTTGAGCAGAAAGAGGGAGAGACAGAGAGAAAGTCGCCCGTGCAGACGGATGAAGATGCAGGCGGGCAGACAGAAGGACGGACAGAGGAGGGGACAGCAGGGTCAGCGAAGGAAGGGACCGAGGGGAAGCAAGAAGAACAGCGCAAAGACGATTCTGGGACAGGTGTGGATGTGCAGGCGGAAAACCATGAAAAAACTGGTCAAGAGGGAAATGAAGAGACTGCACAAAGTGGTTTTGACGAGGAGGAAGAGCTGGAGGCATTATCCAGAAATGTGACGAGATACTATGAAGTGGAACGGGGCGATACGTTATATACTATTTGCAAAAAGATATACGGTGATACTGCATATGTGCAGAAAATATGTGAACTGAATCAAATTACCGATCCGGATAATATCCGATATGGACAAAAAATAATACTGCCGTAGGAAAATGTGTGATACAATAAACGCAAGCCCAGCGGCTTGCGTTACAAGAATTGCGGAGTAATTGCTGAAATGATGGAGTGTTACGGCATCAGTGATTATGATACAGTAGAAAAAGATATTGCCATAAGGAAGAGGAACAACGTATGTCGAACGTTAGGGACTACCTGAAAAAGAAAAAGGACAGAGAAGACAATAAAGTTAGAATTAGTTATCGTGAGAAGATTAAAAGTCACAAATTTACGATATTTTATCGGACAATCCTAATTATTGTATTAATTGCTGCAATCCTTGCGGCGTTGTATGTTCAATGGAATAATAAGATATATACGCAGGCGGCGGTATTGTCCACTGCGGAAATTAATATCACGCAGGACTCCATTCTGCTTCCTTTTTCGGGTTATCTTCTGACTTACAGTAAAGACGGCGCAGGCTGTATGGATGTGAAAGGCAATGCTGTCTGGAATCAGACATTTGAAATGCAGAACCCGATAGTGGATATTTGTCAGAATGCGGTTGCAATCGGGGATTATAACGGAAGAACCATTTACGTTATGAATACCGGCGGCATTATGGGAAATATAACGACGAATAAACCAATAAGGGATTTCTGTGTGGCATCAAACGGTGTTGTAGCCGTGGTTTTGGATGATACGGATACTACATGGATTTATTTGTACGATTCACAGGGAAAAGAACTGATTTATTTTCGGACAACCATGAAAGAAAGTGGTTATCCGATTAATGTGTCAATCTCACCGAATGGACAGTTAGTCTGTGTGTCTTATCTTTTTGTGGACAGTGGACAGATGAAATCAAGCGTTGCTTTTTATAATTTCGGAGATGTAGGACAGAACAGTACAAACAATTATGTCAGCGGGTATGACTATTTAAATGCTGTTGTACCTCTTACAAGATTTTGGGATAATAAATCTATCTTTGCGGTATCCGATGACAGAATCATGTTTTACAGCGGTGCGCAGAAGCCGGTCAGCATTGCGGAGAAACTGTTTGGCGATGATGTGCAGAGTGTGTTTTACGGCGGTGAATATGTGGGACTGGTGTTTAACGGTACGGAGAGCGGAAACAGATACAGGCTGGACGTATATCATAAATCAGGAGAATTGCGGCAGTCGATTGAGTTTGATATGGATTACAGGGATATCTTATTCCATGACGACCAAGTGATTATTTATAATGAAACAGAGTGCAGTATATATAATGGCAGCGGGATAGAAAAATATAGAGGTCAATTTGAGAAAACCACACTGGTGCTGATACCGCAGAACAGCGCATATCGTTATATGGTAGTGACTCCCGATTCGATAGATGTGATTGAATTGCAATAGGATGCGTGATATAGTAGCGACAAAAGATGTTCAAGTTAAGAAAGCAGCGGAATAGATGGCAAGAATTATTTTTACACTGATTGTATTTCTAGTATTCATATGGAGAATTCATAGAGGGTTCCAGAACGGATTGATGAAAGAAATTGTCACGCTTTTGTCAGGGGCAGTTTCTTTAGTCTGTGTGGCGCTTATTGTTTTTGCCGTCTCTAGTGTAATGGCGAAAGCAATGAGCACACTGACCTTGTGCATTGTGGGATTGATTTTGCTGGGCATTGTGTTTAAATTATGCGGTTTAATTTTCAGCCCGCTTTTGGCGTTGAGTAATATCAGTATTATTGGAGGATTGGATAAAATCCTCGGTGTGGCTATGGGAGCCGCAGAGGCACTTATACTCTCTGGGCTGGTTTTCTTTGTGCTGGATTATTTGGGAATTGGAATTGTGTGATTTTGTCTTAAGCTGTTTGTACAAAATCTACCCTAAAGTTAATGTCAGTAGGCTTGACCGGAAATTTTGTGAAAAAAATTTAAATTTTGGCTATTGACAGGAAGCGGAAGGGAGTGGTAGAATAAAAGTCCACCGTCTGGGGA
>CANOEC010000078.1 GCA_947564735.1 uncultured Lachnospiraceae bacterium
TTAAATCGCGAATCTAAATATAAACGCTGAAGATAATTTAGCATACGCTGCCTAATGGCAGCTGTCCGCCTTAGTGCACCTACACATTAAGAACCGGGCATCATCTATGTAGGAAACGACGCAGGGGACGCCTCTTACCTGCGGGCGTATCAGAGGCTACTGAACACATTGGGGTGTCTGTTTCCTGATGTGCGAGGGAACGTGGAGCAATCCGCAATGACAGACTATGATAGTAGAAGGACAGGGAATGGGCTTTTGGACACGGGTTCGACTCCCGTCTGGTCCACTTAGAAAGGGCAAAAACGCTTTTCTTTATAATACGAGGGGTGAAATGATATGCTAACAAATGAAAAAGCGTAAACAGGTAGAACGGAAGTTATATCAAAAACCACCGCTCATGAGCGAATAAGCAATCATTTTTGAGAGTGTCAAGTGAATTTTGGCACTCTTTTTTTAAGAAAAAATTTAAAAAGACCATGATTTACCTATTGGTTTGTTCAGTAAACGTTATTGCGGTTTTTCAAGATAATGAAAAGAATGAATAAAATCCGCTACTTGTCCATATACTCTAATAAATTTAGAATATTTTGGAGGTAAAATATGGCAAGGGGACAAAGAAAATCTATTGAGGAAAAAATCCGGCAGAAGCAGGAGGTGATAAATGGCTTAGAAGTAAGACTGGAGCATGAACGCGAGGAACTGGAAACGCTGTTAAGTGAGCAGAAGCTGAAAGAGGTAGAGACGCTCTACGATTTCATTCAGGCATCAGATATGGATGTATACGAAGCAACGGAAGTTTTAAAGCAGTATGCAGCCGAACATGAGGAAGCAAGCTGCTCTCTTTGACGAAATGACCTTTGCTGCATATGATATCATAATTGATTTTGGAGTATGAAAAATATGGAGCAAAGTCTTAAGCCCGTATGGGGAGAGAAAATTGAAAAAAGTGATTTCGCTTTTCCGCCTCAGCATCAGAACAGACAACCCGGATTCGAGTATGTAATGAAACCGCTTCCCACATCGGAATGTGGGAAGCAATACAAAAAGCTTGAAAACAAAGTTGCGCTTATTACTGGCGGAGACAGCGGCATTGGCAGAGCCGTCGCCTACGATTTTGTCAAAGAAGGAGCCTTTGTCGTAATTGTTTATTACGATGAAGAAAAGGATGCAAGAGAAACGTCGGAGAGAATAAAAGAATTAGGCGGGGAATGTCTGTTGATATGCGGAGATTTGAAAGATGCAAGCTTTGCAAAATATTGTGTGGATAAAACAATAGAACATTTTGGAAAACTGGACATTTTGGTAAATAATCATGCCATGCAGTTTATTCATCGCAGTATTCTCGATATACCGCAGGAAGAAATAGAATTTATTTTTAGAAATAATGTTTTTTCATTCTTTTATCTGATTCAGTATGCATTGCCTTATATGAAAAAGGGCGGGAGCATCATTAATACAACTTCTGTTACCGCCTATGAAGGGAATAAAGACTTGATTGATTACAGTGCGACCAAAGGCGCAATCGTTGCATTGACGAGGTCCCTTTCCTTGTCTTTGGCAGAGCAGGGAATCAGGGTAAACGGAGTTGCGCCGGGGCCGATATGGACGCCGCTGATTCCGTCATCGTATTCAGCGAAGGAAGTTGCCACTTTCGGCAAAAAAACATCGCACGTTCCTATGGATAGGGCAGGACAGCCCTGTGAGGTTTCACCATGCTATGTATTTCTCGCATCTGATGATGCAAGTTATATGACGGGGCAGGTGCTTCATCCGAATGGAGGAACGATAGTTGGTTCATAAGCTGGCGTCAGATTCATAGGATAAGTATGTTTCGTGCAGGAATAGATTGCGATAATGCCAAGATAGTAGTATAATTCTAATTGTTGATTGCGATAGGAGAGTACTGCACTATGGATAAGAACGAAGAGGAATTGGTGGTAGGTGGTTATCGTTTCGGCACAGTTGCCGATGCAGAGACGGCAAGGATGGAGCAGAAGAAGATTGCCAGTGTGGAACAGCATCTTGATTACCGCAACCCGCAGAACGTACTGCTGGTATATAATAAAGCGATTGACAACAGGGTGTTTCTGACTCCGCTGGGGATGTCGTATCTGCACAGAATGCAGAGCCAGCTGGCTAAGTGCGGAGTGTCCGAGGAGAAGATTAAGCCGATTCCGCTGTATGCGACATTCAGCAATAAGACGGAAAACAACAGCTCAATCAGACGCAGCATGGCGGTCAGAGGACAGAAGGTTGAATTTAAGGGACGGTTTATCACGTCGGTATGTGTCAATATTTTACTGGCGGCAGCATTGGCGGCAATGATTATTCTTGCCTATGTCAGTGACGTTCCTACCATTGTCAATTATAAAACTGCGATATTGAATGAATATTCGGAATGGGAGCAGGAGTTGTCAGACAGGGAGCAGGCGGTGCGGGAAGCTGAGCGGATGTTGGATATATCAAATGAATAGCAGTAGGGACGGATAATACAAGGCATGGTTGGAAATTTCCAATCATGCCTTTCTAAAAATCACAATTTATACATATTTGTATTGTATACTTAAGGCAAGATTGAAAATTAAAATTTTCAATCACGAGATTTAAATGTTAGTTAAATGCTTATGGATTTTCGGCACGATGCAGGAAACTGGCGGATAACGGAGAGGTGCATGTATGGAACGATTGAAAATCTTAGTGGTGGACGACGAGAGCCGTATGCGGAAATTAGTGAGAGATTTTTTGACGAAAAGCAACTATGATGTGGTTGAGGCGGAGGACGGTGCGCAGGCGATAGATTTATTTTTTGAGCAGAATGATATTGCGCTCATCATTCTGGATGTGATGATGCCGAAAATGGATGGGTGGCAGGTGTGCAGGGAAATCCGTGAATACTCTAAAGTGCCGATCATCATGCTGACGGCAAAGTCGGATGAACATGATGAACTGCTGGGATTTGAACTGGGGGTGGATGAGTATATCTCGAAGCCGTTTAGCCCGAAGATACTTGTGGCAAGAGTGGAGGCAATCCTGCGCCGGACAAGTCAGATGAGTGCAAGTGAAATCATTGAAGCAGGGGGAATCGTTGTCGATAAAGCCGCGCATAGCGTGTCGGTGGACGGGAAGCCTGTGGAACTCAGTTATAAAGAGTTTGAACTTTTGACATACTTTATGGAAAATAAAGGAATTGCACTGTCAAGGGAAAAGATTTTAAACAGCGTCTGGAATTATGATTATTTCGGGGATGCAAGAACCATTGACACGCATGTGAAAAAGCTGCGCAGCAAGATGGGCAGTAAGGGGGATATGATTAAGACAATCTGGGGCATGGGCTACAAATTCGAGGAGGAATGAGGAACCGATGAAGTATTCCTTGAAAAGACATTTGGGGATTATTTTTATATCGCTTGTCACGGGTACGATTCTGATGTGTCTTTTGTTCAACAGCACTCTTTTGGAAAAATATTATATTGATAAGAAGATTAATGCGCTGTTCAGCGCTTATTACAGTATCAACGAGGCGTCCAGCGCGGGAGATATCAGAACGGACAGTTATGATATTGAGTTACAGAAGATATGCGGCAAGTACAATATTAACGTACTGGTGGCGGACAGTGATTCGGAGATGATTAAGACGTCTATGGCAGATTCAGAGTTTGTCATTAAGCATTTGCTCAACAACATTTTCAAGGGCGTGAATCCGCAGGATGTCTTGAGAGAAGGTGATAATTATAAGATGCAGATTGTCACGGACGTCCGTACGCAGACAGAGTATATCGAAATGTGGGGGTTATTGGATAACGGCTACCTTTTCATGATTAGGAGTGCGTTAGAAGGAATTAGGGAGAGTGTTTCCATATCGAACCGGTTCCTGACATATGCAGGAATTGTGGCAGTTAGTGTAAGCGCGCTGTTAGTGCTATGGCTCTCCAACCATATTACCAGACCTATTTTAGAGTTGGCTGATATCTCGGAGCGGATGAAACATCTGGATTTTAATGCAAAATATACGGGGAAGGATAAGACGGAGATAGCCGTGCTTGGAAATAATATCAATGAGTTATCCGAGACGTTGGAAATTACCATTTCCGAGTTGAAGACGGCAAACAATGAACTGCTTAAAGATATCGAAAGAAAAGAACAGATTGATGAGATGCGCAAAGATTTTCTCTCCAATGTTTCCCATGAATTGAAAACACCGATTGCGCTCATACAGGGATATGCGGAAGGACTGCGCGAGGGTATCAATGACGACGCGGAGAGCAGGGAATTTTATTGCGAAGTGATTATGGATGAAGCGGCTAAGATGAATACGATGGTCAAACGGCTGCTTTCGCTGAACCAGCTGGAGTTCGGCAATGAGGTCGTAAGCATGGAGCGGTTTGATATGACTGCTCTTATCAGAAACTATATTGCCTCGGCGGATATTCTAATCAGGCAAAAAGAAGTATCCGTACGCATGGAGGATTATGGAAAGATATACGTGTGGGGTGATGAGTTCAGAGTGGAAGAAGTATTTATGAATTATTTTACCAATGCCTTGAACTATGCGGGCGGAGAGAAAATTATAGATATCAGGATACATGAGATGGATAAAAAGGTACGGGTGTCGGTCTTTAATACCGGCAGCCCGATTCCGGAGGAAAGCATAAGCCATATATGGGAAAAATTTTATAAGGTCGATAAAGCAAGAACCAGAGAATACGGGGGAAGCGGAATCGGACTGTCGATTGTCAAAGCGATTATGGAATCCATGAATCAGGAGTGTGGCGTCATAAACTATGACAATGGCGTGGAATTTTGGTTTACACTAGACAATTGTGTAGATATTACGGTATAATAATGAGCAGATATTAATTCAAAGCGTTTATGTTGCGTTGAATCATGATAGGAGAATAGATTGTGAGAAAAGTATGCACATGCCTGTGCGCCATGATGACGGTGGCGCTGATGAGTGGATGCGGCGCCAAGATGCCGGACTTAACGCAGGAGGAGACAAATTTAATTTCAGAGTATGCGGTAGGTGTTTTGCTAAAGTATGATAAAAACCACAGCAGTCGTTTGGTAGATACGACGGGATATGATATGGTAGATGCTGATATGGCGGAAGATATACCGGAAGAAACGGAACAGCAGCCGGAGGAGCAGACCGCACCGGAGGAGGCGGCGAACGATACGGAAGTTGTGGATGTCAGTCAGGATGAAGCGGTTGAGGCGGTTCCGGCTACGATAGAAGAATATTATGGTATTCAGGATTTTACCTTCCAATATACAGGATATGAACTGGCACAGAACTATCCGCCTAGTGCATCGGACAGTGATGTTTTCTTTGCAATGGACGCGACGGAGGGAATGCAGCTTCTCGTCTTGAAATTTATGGTGGTAAATACGGGGGCATCGGACCAGACGTTGAATATGTTAGCGCATGGAGCAAGATTCCGTGTTTCAGTCAACGGTGAATCCAGTCAGGGGGCGCTGGCGACAATGCTCTTAAACGATATGCAGACATATGATGACGTGATTCCGGCAGGAGGCAGTATGGAACTGGTCAGCATTGTGGAAATACCGCAGTCGGCTTCGGTTGAGACAATAGAGTTTATACTTCGCGGCGGCGAAGAGAATGCAACGCTCGTGCTGCAGTAACCGCATGGAAAACGGAAGGTTGGCAGAAGCAGAGCGGTATCAGAGAGAGGTTTTTGCAGAGACTTGAAATTGAATAAGGTGTCATGCCTAATAGACACAGGTGAGTCAGTACATGGCTGCCTGTGTTTTTAGGTTATAGGAGATTCCAACAGAAATCCTTTTGACATCCAAATCTGAAAATGTAAAGAAACTATTAAAATATAAAAAGGAATATTGACAGAAACCTTCTTCGACAATATACTGATAAAGCGACCGACCGACTGGTCGGACGGAAAATGAATGCGTCTGCCATTTGGCTGCGCAGGCAAGAAATGTTGTGAAAGAGTTAATATCATAAATCAGAGAAAGAGGAGTATGCATCATGTTAGGAAAATTCAGCGTCAAGAAACCGTATACGGTATTGGTTGCGGTTGTTCTGGTGATTGTGCTCGGCGTGGTATCTTTTACAAAAATGTCTACGGATTTGTTACCGAGCATCAGTCTGCCGTATGTGATTGTCATGACACCTTATCCGGGCGCCAGTCCGGAAACCGTGGAAATGGTGGTGACCAAGCCGGTGGAGGCGTCTATGGCGACGGTCAGTAATATTGAGGGAATCAGTTCTGTTTCCAGTGAAAACTATTCTACCGTGATTCTGGAATTTGCACAGTCCACGGATATGAATGCCGTTTCGTTGGAAATCAGGGAGAATCTGGATCAGATTAAAAGTTATTGGGACGATTCGGTTGGAAGTCCGATTATCATGAAACTGAATCCGGATATGCTTCCGATTATGATAGCAGCGGTCGGCAATACCCAGATGACGGATGCGCAGGTCAGTGAAATGACACAAAACCTTGTGATTCCGGAGCTGGAAAGTATCGAAGGCGTTGCGTCTGCCAGCGCTACCGGTCTGTTTGAGGAGAGCGTCAATGTCATTATCAGACAGGAGAAGATTGACACAATCAATAAACAGGTCTTTGCCTACATAGATGACGAGATGAAAGATGCGGAGCAGGAGCTTGCCGACGGAAGACAGGAGATATATGACGGGCAGGAAGAACTTGCCGAAGCAAGAACGGAGCTGGAGGAGAGTAAACAGGAACTGCTTGACAGCCAGCAGGAACTGGATGAAAATGCGATAGAATTAGAAGACGGCAAGCAGAAGATAGAGGATGGCAAGGCTGAAATTGCAGATAATAAGGCAAGGCTTGAGGAAGGTAAGGCGGAGCTTGCAAACAAAAAGGGTGAGACGACGGCACAGCTTGCCGCAGCTGAGACAGAGATTCTGACGGCGAAGGCGGATTTGGAAGCAACGAAGATGCATCTGACGCTGGAGCTTGCCACGGCGAAAACGACGATAGAGACGTCCCAGAATTTGATAAGCCAGATTGATGCGGGATTGCAGAAGTATAATGAGGCGGTTGCTGCGGCGGATTCTGCAAAAGGGACGGTTACAGGGCTTATAAGTGCGGTTGATGCACTCCCGGCAGGTACAACATTAGACAATCTGCCAGATGAAGTAAAAATGGCAATATTACAAATAATACAACAGGCGGATTTTACTGGAACAGATACGAACACCGTCAAACAGGCGCTTAATGCGAAAGTCCAAGAAATAGATGCGCAGAAAGCGGCGGCAGTGGCAGCCTTCGGCGGCGAAGACGCCATCGCCTCCATGCAGGAGCAGAAGGCACAGCTTACCGCTACCATCCAGATGCAGCAGGCGGCTGTATCCGCGATGGAATCACAGCTCCCGGCTATCGAAGAGAATGTTTCCCAGCTGGATGCCGCATTAAACCAGCTCTACCAAGGTAATCTGACGGCTGCGATTGAGTTTGCCAATGCGCAGACGACGATCAGCATGGGTGAATTGCAGTTAAATTCGGCAGAGGCACAGCTTGAGGCGACAGAGAAACAGTTAGAAGCCGGACAGGAGCAGTTAGAAGCCGGACAGGAACAGATTAATTCCGCATGGGAACAGATAAAAGAAGGAGAAGAGCAGTTAAATGATTCGGCAAAGCAGTTGCAGGATGCCCTGCAGCAGATTGCGGACGGTGAGGTGGAACTGGAAGAGGCAAGGGAAGACGCTTACGAGCAGGCGGACATGAACGATATTCTTACGGTGGAGACCGTAAAGTCCCTCTTGGCGGCGCAGAACTTTTCCATGCCGGCAGGATATGTAACGGAAGACGGCATTGATTATCTTGTCAGAGTAGGAGATAAACCGGAGGACATAGAAGCGTTAAAGAAAATGCCGCTGATGAATCCGGAAATGGATGGCGTGGACGTGGTTACGTTAGGAGACGTGGCGGATGTGTTCATGACGGATAATTCGGACGAAATTTATGCGAATGTAAATGGCGCGCCCGGCATCATGATTACGATACAGAAACAGACCGGATATTCCACCGGAGACGTATCCGACAGGATTCTGGATAAGTTTGAGGAATTAAAAGAAGAAAACGAGGATTTAATTCTGATTACTTTAATGGATCAAGGCATTTACATAGACTTGGTTATGGATTCCATCATCAATAACGTGCTGTTTGGGGCAATCCTTGCCGTCCTCATTCTGATATTGTTTTTAAAAGACTGGAGACCGACGGCAGTCGTTGCATGTTCTATCCCGATCAGTATCATCACGGCGATTGTCTGCATGTATTTCAGCGGTGTAACGCTGAATGTTATCTCGCTGTCAGGGCTGGCGCTCGGCGTCGGTATGCTGGTGGATAATTCAATCGTAGTGATTGAAAATATTTTCAGACTGCGAAGCGAGGGATATTCCGCGAAGGAAGCCGCGATAAGCGGTGCAGGGGAAGTTGCAGGGGCGATTATGGCGTCTACGCTCACGACGGTCTGTGTATTTCTTCCGATTGTATTTACGGAAGGTATTACAAGACAGTTGTTTGTAGATATGGGTCTTACGATTGCTTACTCGCTGTTTGCCAGTCTGTTGATTGCTTTAACTGTCGTGCCGGCGATGGCAGCAGGGGTGCTTTCCAAAACAAAACCGAAGAAGGAAAGCAGATTTTTTGGTAAACTGATGGAAATATACGGTAAATTTCTGGAACTGTCGCTTCGGTTTAAGCCAATCGTATTGCTTATGGTTGTCGTGTTGTTGGTAGTCAGCGCCATGGCGTCTTTTTCCAAAGGAATTGCTTTTATGCCGGATATGGACAGTACGCAGATTACGATGACATTGACTATGCCAAAGGATACGCCATTGCAGGAAACGGCGGAGGTTACGGATGCTGTGGTAGAGAAACTGATGGAGATGGAGGACGTCGTGGACGTCGGTGCGATGGCGAGCAGTTCATCCTTGGGAATGCTTTCGGGCGGAGGAAATGCGGCTACGAATGAGACATCTGTCTACATTGCCTTGAATGAGGAGAAGGAAAAAGACAATCTGGACATTGCGCGGGATATTGAGGTTCGCATTGCAGATATTTTAAAAGAGTATCAAGCGGAAGTGTCGATTGAGACCTCTACGATGGATATGAGTGCACTGGGCGGAAGTGGCATCAGTATTCAGGTTAAGGGACGTGAACTTGATACGTTGCAGGAGATTGCGAGAGATATTGCGGCAATTGTAGACAGTGTGGAAGGTACGACGGAAGTGTCTGACGGTCTGGAGGATTCTACGGGTGAGCTTCGTATATTGATTGACCGTGACAAAGCGATTGAACACGGGCTGACTGTCGCACAGGTTTTTCAGCAGATACAGGTGAAACTTGCGGAGGCGGCAAGCGCCACCACACTGGAGACGGAAATTGAAGAATATAGTGTGTATGTACGGCATGCCAAGGATATGGAACTGACAAGGGCGCTGGTAAAGAATCTGGAGATTGAGCGCAAAACACAGGACGGGAAAAAGGAGAGCATAAAACTTTCCGATATCGCATCCTTTGAGACTACCGAAGCGCCTAAAGCGGTAAATAGAATCGATCAGACCAGATATATTGGCGTGACAGCGGGGATTGCGGATGGCTATAACGTCGGCTTTGTATCGGCGGATGTGGAAGCAGCATTACAAAATTATGAAATGCCAAGCGGTTATACCTACACGATGAGCGGTGAAAACGAAACGATTACGGATGCAATGGAGCAGGTATATCTCATGCTGATTCTTGCATTGATTTTCATGTACCTGATTATGGTCGCGCAGTTCCAGTCACTCTTATCGCCGTTTATCATCATGTTCACGATTCCGCTCGCTTTTACGGGTGGGTTCATGGGCTTGTATATCAGTGGCAGTGAAGTGAGCGTGATTGCGCTGATTGGCTTTGTTATGCTTTCGGGTATCATCGTTAATAACGGTATTGTGCTGGTGGATTACATCAACCAGCTCCGCGAAGGGGGCATGGAAAAGCGAGAAGCTATTATTACGGCGGGCAGAACAAGGATTCGTCCGGTCATGATGACTGCGCTGACCACCATACTGGCACTCAGTACGATGGCTTTCAGCGATGACATGGGAGCGGATATGTCAAAGCCGATGTCGGTCGTTACGATTGGCGGCTTGATTTATGGTACGCTCTTGACCTTGGTCGTGATTCCATGCATTTACGATATATTTATGCGTGAAAAGGGCAAAACCGAAAGTATAGAGGTTGAGAATCATGAATAAAGATTATTTTCCGAAAGAAATAGCAATCTATCAGGCGGTAATCGAACTGTTTGAAGAAGGGGCGGATATCAATAGCCTTACTGTGTCTGAAATTACAGCGAGGGCAGGCATCGGGAAGGGAACTGCATATGAATATTTTTCCGGCAAGGAAGAGATGATTGCCAAGGCGTTCTTTTATAACGGAGAAATGTTCTGTAGACAGCTATATGAAGGAATCTGTCAAGAAAAGGATCTTTACGGTAAGATTAACTTTGTTCTTCTTATGATAGAACAGCAGGTGTCGCGGGCAAACTGTATTTTTCGTTTAATCCATATTATGGCTGGAAATACTTCACTGAGCGGCTGGATTAAAGAATTAATGCAGCAGAGAAAGCTGTTTGGAGAGATGCCGGCGGAAGATGTCATCAGGAAGGTATTACATGATGAATTGAAAGACAGAGCGATGCCTTCCGAGGAAAAGATGACTTATCTGGTATTGAGCATTTATTCCAAATGCTTTTGTTACGGGATGCTGCTGAAAGAAGGCAAATATATGGATGCAGAGAAAAAAGGCGCCATGCGCGAGTTGGTAAATAGGGGAATCTGCAGGGAAATAGAAGAAATTCTCGCTTCATCATGAGGAGTCCGACGGCTGGCAAGATGAAGAAAGCGGAATGTATTGTTTTTTTCATGAAAGATATAAGAAAATTCGAGGCGTAAGAATGGGAAACATCATTATTTTAGAAGAAACAACAATAAATCCAATCACATTAATTGGTAAGAGAGCGGGTGTTTGCTGGGGAGCAGACATAACGGATGATACAAAAAATTATAAACGCGGTATGGACTGTATCACATCGAATCATGGAAGGACTTTGGAATATGTCAATGTAGAAATGATTATTGAGGGGTATTCAGCAAGAGTCATTCGTGAATGGTATACGCATCTTGGAGGGGCACCAACACGGCTGCAGGCAAGCACAAGATATATAGATTATGAGCATGGCTTTCATTATATTGTACCTGAAAGCATAAGAATTGACACGAAAAGATACGACATTTATTTAGAGACAATCCATCAAATCCAAAAAGCGCTTGTTGAACTTGAAGAATTAGGAACGCCTAAAGAAGATGCTGCGCTATTGCTGCCATTAGGTATGTCTACTAAAATTGTTGACAAACGTAATCTTCGCAGTCTTGTGGATATGTCGCACCAGCGTTTATGCAGCAGAGCATATCATGAATATAGAAAAATGTTTGCTGATATCTGTATGGAATTACAGAAGATTTCCGATGAATGGAAATGGATTGTTGATAACTTGCTCGTGCCTAAATGTGATTATTTAGGATATTGTCCGGAGAAAAAATCATGTGGACGGGTACAAAAAAGGATGGAGGGATGAGGTTACATATGATTACTGTTTTACTGAGAACTTCCGAATCCCGGTATTGGTTTGAAGAGGAACGGTGCAAAAAATAGAATGAGAGCCGTTAGGGTGGAGTGGTATCATGCTTCCGGAAATGAACGGTTAGCTGAGAATGCGTGGTACAACTGGGAATAAGTGCTTTGACCGGAAGTGATTGGTTCAATTAAGAAGCTTATGATGCGACAGCTTTGAATCAGAAAAAATGAAAAACAGTAAATGTCGAAACGAAAATAAAAAAGTAGAAAAAATATTGAAAAAAATATCGAAAAAGATGTTGACATTCACATTTGGTGATGTTATACTCAGATACGTTGCTGAGATATGCAGAACGCATACGAAAGCAATGAGGCAAATTTAGGACCTTGACAAATAAACAGTAATGCAACCCTGAAAATTCAAGAGAGAAATTTT
>CANOEC010000079.1 GCA_947564735.1 uncultured Lachnospiraceae bacterium
CATAATTGCATTTACTTATTCGGATATCCAACCGATAATAAACAATTATCAATCAAATTAAATACAAAAGTCCCAGCCTGAATAAATACTTGTTCTAGGCTGGGGCTTTTCAAATTATATCTTAAAATCTTTCCGGGGATGTTTTGTAGTAAGGATATCTCTCTGTTTGGACATAGCCACATGGGTATATATTTCCGTGACAGTGATTGAACTGTGTCCAAGTATCTCCTGGATATACCGGATATCAACATCTGCCTCCAAAAGGCTTGTGGCAAAAGTATGACGGAACATATGCGGGGTGATATGCAGATCTATGGCAGCAAGGGAAGTGTACTTATTTATCATCCGGCGGACAGACTGTTCTGATAGCCTCCTTCCTTTTTGATTTGCAAAGAAATATCCGCAGTTCTGTATCTCTTTTTCAAAATCATTCTGATATTTTTTCAGAGCGCTGATGACATCATCGTTTCCAATCTGGACTTTTCTTTCTTTGGAGCCTTTCCCGTAGATCAATATAGTCCTGTCCTGCAGGTTTAAGTCGTCTGTATGCAAGGAACACAGTTCTGAGATCCGCATTCCGGTGGCAAAGAGCAGTTCAATTACCGCGCAGTCCCTTAAGGCATTCCGGCGCTGATAGGCTGTTTTTGCAGTGGATGTCTGCTGGTACAGAGTAGATAAGAATGTTTCAACATGATATAAAGGGATGGTCTTAGGCAGGAGGACAGGTTCCCGGAATTTGATTCGGACTTTGTTAAAGGGATTTTGTATAACCAGATCTTTATATTCAAAATAGTGGAAGAGAGCTTTAAGGGATGCAATCTTTCTTTTCACTGTTTTAGGCTTATATCTTTGATGAAGATCGGCAAAGAAATTTTCCAATATTTCAGGAGTGATCCCTAAGACATCAGCGGACTGGGTGTATTTGCAGAATTGAGCCAGGTCTGTCCGATAGGCTCTTAGGGTTTTTTCATCCAGCCGCTTTTGCATCTGACAATATTTCAGATAATTATCTACATATTTCTGTAAGTTATCCATAACAACCTCCTCGTTCGTATAAAATAGTTACGCTTCTATTATAAAAGGTACTTTGGATTAACGGGAATCCATAATTGGAAAGGTTGTTTTTGGCAGGCTTCTGGTCACGCAAATGACCTGATGTTTTTGGAGGAAAAAACATGTCTGTCCACGTCTTTATCATGAAGGGATTATGGAAGAAAAGTATGGGATTTGATATAGCTGAAAATCCATAAGGAACAGGGTAAAAGAAAATATTTGACAGGGAAGATGCCATCTTTATGCAAGGATGCCGGAGAAGAAACGTATGAAAAATGAGCGCAAAAAATACCCCTTCTGCCACTTTGGTCAGTGCGGTTGCTTTTTTGATGTTTTTTATTTCTTCTTCTGGTTTGCCGAATATTGATTACAGTGACAATGATACTGATAACTGTCACTGTAATACCGACAATCTCCAAAATCATTCCGAATACCAATAGTGCTTACCTTTCACTTTATTTTCCATATGTATCCCCTCCTTCGGTACTGGAAGTTCTCAAAATGTACTCATTATGGCAAAAGGCGAACCGCTACCCGTTTTGGTAACACCCATGTATATTCTACCATAGCGACAGGGTTTTGCAAGATTCGACGACATATATTTCAAAAACTTTTCTATAAATTATTCATCACCCATTCAAAGGCTCTTGTATATGGCAGTGGGAAAACGGAAAACTCCATACGGAAGACGCGGAAAGACTGAACAGGGAAAATGGAGAAGCAAAGAAAAAGGAAGCTCATTCTGGAAAAAATGAAAAATCCGGGACAATAAAATTTAGAAGGTTATCAAGATTATGTCTGCGGAGAGATAGAGAACTATAGATCCTATGGAAGAAAAGTGTAGGAGAAGAACTGGATTGCTCAGATGTTTTGCAATAGTCTTACAAAGGTCTTTGTATTTTGAGGCAAATGTCTGACATTAAGGGGATGGGTATTAACAGTATGGCTAGATTCATAATTTTTTTGATTTGTGGGAACACAACTATAAAGAAAATGGTATGTAATACATATACTATTACATTGGGAAAACGCCCCGAAAACGCAGATATAATAAGAAATCCCAAGGACTGGCAAGTTTACCAGATATCAACCAGTCCCCTGTTAGAATAGCAAAAGAACAAGGGCTGGTTTTTCCAGAATTTTATTTGAATTCTCGAAGTTATTGTGTAAAATACAGTAAACGTCAACCGCCATCCAACATAACACTTCTATTGCGCTTGGTGTGTCTATCCTGTCGGGCTGGCAGCCTGACGTTTACCTTAAAAACATTAAATTTATGATAAATACAATGAATCAGAACAATATCTTTTCTTATTCCAAATCAAGCGGTTCGTAAATATGCAGCTGATAGTCTTTAAAACGGTATAACCCCATATCTTCCGGAACTGTGCAGGGGATTTCGGCTGTAAGTGGATATGCAGCCTCCAAAACTGCGTCTGTCTGTACTTCATTATCCCTGACGGCTATACACTGCTTTACTCTCTGGAGGGAAGTATGACAGCAATGACCGTCTATTCCAGCAGCCGGATTGTCCAGTTCATATTCCCCGTCACAGTTAAATACCAGTCCCTTTTCCCTTACAATGACCGCGTTTGCCCGAACGCTCATACCGCAGGAAGTTACAATCTGCACATCCACATAATCATCCGGATGTTTGTACAGATGATGCACGAGTCTCTGTCTGCTGTGGTCGAGACAGATATCAACACCGATTTTTAACCCGTTGTACTCAAAAATAGCGCGTCCGTCCGCAGGACATTTTTTGTTTTCACCTTCTGAGGTATCTATGCCATAATATTTGGTAGTCGTCTGAAGGTATTTAGGTAATGGAGTCACTTGACTGCTGTTTGAATAATTCAGGATAAAGTCTTCTTTGGATTTATTCTGTTTCTGGACGATGACAGGTTCATATGCAGGACCAGAAAGGGATCCTGTTCCTTCCAGCAGGATATCAGCTCCGCTTATGATAATACAACGGTTTCCGATTTCAAGTGAAGCATGTGCATCACAGTAATCCAGCGTTTTCTTCAGGATATCAGCATAGGCGTCATCAGAGTTACCTCCGGCGGCATCCTGCATTTTATCTGTCAGGCTTCTGGCATGTTTTCCATCTAATGCTTTCAGGAGACTGCTTATGCCAGTGTCCGGGTTGCTTGTAAGGATCCCGTCTGATGCTTTTTCAGCGGGATGCAGGCGGTAATATACATCCAGCAGGTGGTCACCTGTCTGATATAAGGACGCTTCCGGCTCCTTATGATAATCGATTTTGCTGTTGGTGGTCAGAATAGTCCCCAATACAAAAAGGTAATCTTCTCCGAATTCCATGCCAGTCTTTTTCAGATCCAGAAGGACATTTTTAAACTGGTCAGTCAGGATTGTTTCTGCAAAATAGGGATATGCGCTGTAGTAGGCGCCGAGAACGCCTCTCATGAAAAATTCTGGAAAGACGAAGATTTTCAGTGTCTCTTTGGAAAGGTCAGTCTTCTTGGATAAAATAGCGGTCTGAATGGACTGTTTCATTAGATTTATCCTTGCCGACAAATCCTCGTTGTCGTCCGGCAGTCCTGCATAATATCCATCGTCACTGGTTTCTTCAATGGAATTGAGATTTGCCGGAGTGGTGCATATTGCGGTGCCAATAAATTGTACTTTTTTAAACATGGGATTCCTCCTGTCTGTGGGTCTGCGTGCTGTATACATCCATTATATCACAGAACTAACGATGTAAATAGAAAAAATTTTAAGTGTATGCTCTAATTTGTTCTTTTCTGGTTTCCTGTGGGACGTTGTCTTTCCTGATAAAACGGAATAAAATACGATAAATGCCAGTTATTTTAAGGTATAAAAAAATATGCCCTTTCTTCTTTTTATGATTTATTCATGGATAAGGGGGCGAGAGGGATTGCTCTGGAACCTTATACATATCTCGCACCAATGATGTACATGGATTTTTTTGACATGGTTTATTATACAGACCGGATATTATATAAGACTTTTTTCTACGATAATACACATCCGGCCATGAAAAAAAAAGGGTTGGCTGTTTGCCGTTGTAGACAGGGATGAATACGATTTTGATACAAGGGAGGGCAATATCCTATACCGCGGATTTAACGGAGTATACAAAGAATATAAGAGCCAGACAATCATGAAGATGGAAAAGGGAAAGCTGGCTAGGATTATCCGTACCGAGCAGAGGGAGATGCTGAAGGAACTGACGAGGAAAAAGGAGAACGCAGAAGATGACCAGACAGGAGGCGATAGAATATGCTAATGTCTGATTGTGATGCAAAAAATTTGAAATACATGTATAGAAATAAACAGGCAATGATAATATTAGAAAAGTTAAGCGAGAGCATAAAATCAGCTTTAGGGTTTGTCAAGCTTTATCCGACAACAGATGTCTACATATCTAATTCTCAATATCAATACTCTTTTTGTGTTGCATATGTATGCCTATATGACCGATACCTAAAATAAATGTTGCTATTAACATACATACAACTTTTCCATACATTCCCAACATGAAAAACGCGATAACCGGCAGAGTTGCTCCCGCAAGTGGTATCCTTAAAAAGCTACTGTAAAAGTCTGATAATTTGCGTTCGCTCTGAAAATAACGTACCCACCATGCTTCATACATTATCATTAAAATAAAAGCCACAATCAGCCATAAAGACCAAAACGTCCATTTGTGTATATTAAAATCAGAAAATACCAATGCACAGCAACAAGTCAATATTTCTCCCAGTCTTTCAAAAAACAGTAAAATTTTATTTTCATTTTTAGCAGTATATCCCTGAGGCGTTCTTTTTGACCACATGATATTGGGGATAAATAACATCAACAAAAAAAGTAATCCTATATATGAAAATCCAAAATTTCCAAACATACTCTTATCCTCCGGCTAATAGTTTTTTTGCTTCCCTGCACCATTCCAAATATGTCTGATAGGTTTTTATCCCAAACTCTACCGTAAGCAGATAATATTTGTGTGCAGCATCCTCATTCAAGACTTTATTTAAAATTGTTTCTGCATGTAAAAGATATGGCAGTGCTTCTTGAATTTTCTTTTCAAACGCTTCGATATGAATGAGTGCCTGTTCTTCACCACTCTCACTTCCGAAAAATAGTTTTAACAATGTTTCATAACGGAGTTCGTCTTTTTCAACAGGCAATGAAAGCCATTTTTTCAAATAATCCCGTCCATTTTCTGTTATGGTATATATTTGTTTATTTCGCTTGCTGTTTGTATCTTCTCTTTTTGTAGCAAGACCTCGATTAACCAAATCATTTAAGGCGGGGTATATGCTGCCATAACTTGCACTCCAAAAAAAATTAAGCGTGGTGTCCATTCGCTTTTTAATTTCATATCCCGTTAATTCCTCATGGCTTAGCAATCCCAAAAGCACGCAATCGATCTTTTTTTCATTTGCCATATCTATCATCCTTTCTTTCAATTATCTCAAATTTCAAGACACTTTTAGAACAATTATCTATACATGCTCCACACTGGATACGTTCTTGATAGTGTTAGGAAACATTAGCAATGAAGCATTAAGCAGTAGTTTTCTTATCCGTTGTCTTTTCATAAACACCTCCGCTAAATTAGCTTAATATATCAGATTGATATATTATACACTGTATAAATTTTAATTTCAATTGGTTTTCATAATTTCTCCATAGTAGAACATAAGGAGAACTTTTTGGAAAATTGTGAGTTTATCAGGAAAATCATAGTCCATGCGCCGGAAAAAGTGTATGGGAAACGGCGAAGCGTATGAGAACAGAAAAAGACGCTACAGCTCCTAAGACCGCGCCATCCGCAGTCCTAAAGGCTCCTTAAGGGAGGAGGAGTATGATGGACTGGAAGCTGTAGAAACCTGATAAAACGTGCAGCTCGCACGAGGCATTTGCGCGTCCTCTAAAGGGTGTTGGCAATACTTGGCAATAGTTTTTTTGCAGGTGTTGGTGAGGCTAGATGATTGATTTGTTAAGGATAAAACACTGAATATGGAATAGCGTACCGGAGTGAATGAAGTAGGTAGGAAGAGCAATTCTCTGGTGGTATGTGATAGGATATCCCATGTGTGAGTAGTGGCGCATGGGGTATCTTCCAAAAATAAAAATGCTAGAATGGAACGATATGTGTAAAAATGAGATATTGGTAAAAGGATATTAATCATAAAGGAAGGTTGTGGATGAATGAAAAAAAGGATATAATAATAGTGAACAGATTCAGAGATTTTTTATACTTGGAAGGAGGTAAATCGCATGGAAGTTGCAGTTAGGAAAGTTTATGTGGAAACCTTGGAACAACAGCAGATAGAAGTAAGGCAGAGTGTGATGGATGGGTTAAAACAAGCGAGGGAAGGAAAGACGAAAGACTTCAACGCAGTTTGTGATAGATTGGAGAAAAAGTATACGAATGCAAAAGTATAAAATTGAGATATCTGATTTGGCAGAGCAGGATTTGGAGTTTGCTGCTGACTATATTGCATTTGATTTAAAAAATCCTTCTGCAGCGGTCGATACAGTACGCGGCATCCGCCAGCAGATAAACAAACTACAGAACTTTCCAGAGCGTAATGAGTTAGATGACGATCCAGTGTTGGCGAATTTGGGTGTTCGTATGGATTATTATAAAAACTATAAAATTTATTATGTAGTAGAGAGCAATGTGATAATAATTGTTAGGATTTTACATATGCTGGTGGACAGCAGAGCGTGGTTATATAGGACATTTGGAATGGAAGAATAAAAGGCAGCGTCTATTGGTGGAAGCTGATGAGAGATTTAAGGGGCTATCGGAAATAGGTAGCCCCTCAAACATTAATTATGCAAAATCAAAAAACAGCAAACCTTGATAAATACTGGCTTTCAGCATGGCAACACCCAAAATCCCTAAAAAAGCCTTTCAAACATAGCGGAAGCCCCTAAGACTGCGTCATCCGCAGTCCTAAGGGCTTCCTTAGGGGAGGATAAGTATTTCCTTATCTTTTGACTAGTATCATTATTACCCATCTGAGCGAACTTATACATATAAATTGAAAAAAATCTATCGGGGGTGCGCATCCTTTTTCCGGTTGCGGCATTTTACCTTCATAAAGGAAAGGATGTCTTCCTGATCCCTGTCGTCTAAGAGCTGATAGTAATAGAGGACGAGTTTTTCCTGTCTTTTTAAAAATTTAAATTTTTTGTCATTTTCGGGAATGCTGATGTGCTTTAAAAATTCGCTTATGTCATCGCATTCCGATTTGTTTTCCATAGATTCTTCTATAATATGCTCTTCATCTGGCGCATGATTGAGCGTGAGTTCCAGAAAACTGTTCAAGGGAACGTTGTATAATCCCGACAAATGATAAAGGGAATCTATGGGTGGCGTAATCCGTCCGGTTTCATAATGGGAGTAAGTCTGCCTTGTGATATTCAACTGTGATGCAACATATTCCTGTGAGTAGTTATAAGATTTACGAAGCTCTTTTAAATAATTTTTCAATGGTTTCTCCGACATTTCGTCATCACACTCCTCATATCCGAATCTATCATAGAATGCTCGACATAGAGCTTCATCCTTCATGTTTTTAAATCCCTGAGCAGACAATCCTATAGCAATTAAGCGGTACAGATAAAAGGCTTGCTATACGATAACAGATTATTTTGCGAAAAATACTTGAAAATATATTTATAATAGCATATTATAAATGTTGAATGTATATTATAAATAGCGTACATGACACAAAATGCTTTTTAGAATAGCATTGCAAAAAGAGAGGAAAATATTCCTTTTGAAAAGTACAGATGGTGGTTACGCAGAAGTAAATATTACTCTGCGACACAAATAAATCATTTAAAGGAGGAAGGAGAATGAAGACAAAATTCATTCAAAAACTTATGGCTGGCGCCTTGACAGCGGCACTTGTGACAGCTCCGTGTATGGGTGTTTTTGCCAGCGAGACGCCGGGCGGCAGCAGTACGCCGGGCACTGCGGGAGAAATCATTACAGAAGAGACCGTTGCACAAGAGGTTGTTGCAATTGTCAATGAATCCGTTGCCAGTAGCGATGAAGGCGGTTCTGCGGTAAACAGCATTGCACAGATTCCGACTACCAGTTCCGTGGCGGGTGTGAAAACAAGCTTAAGAGGCGTATATCTTGCAACATGTGTGAATGGCGTTGCAATTTCTACAAGTACTGCGAATATTGCAAGCAGCTACAATCTGGGTGCAGGCGAAACACCTTATGCGCGCGTTTACAACATGGACGTAAAGAAGAGCCCTCTTGCAGCGGCTGCAATCAATCAGGCGGCGGAAGCGCTTGGCGCAGCAGTAGGTCCCTACATCAATGTTGAACTTGGTTTCTTAAAAGGTGGTAAGTTCGGTCTGCTTCCGTCTGACGGAGCAGCGATTACAATGAGTTTCGGTATCCCGAAATCCTTTGTACAAGATGGGAAGACCTATGCGGTTATCTGTGTACGTCCCGGCGGAGCAGTAACTGTTCTGCCTAACACCAGCACAAATCCGAATGTTGTAACCTTTACAACAACAGGCGGACAGGGCGCATATGCAATCATCAAATACTAATTTGACCGATTATGGCACGAAGGCTGGGAGAAGCGCTTTCTTCTCCCGGTACCTTCTGCTGTTTGTAACGCTTATTTTCAGTATTTATCAGTATAGTGCACATAGATTATACGGATTTTCTGTCTATCCGGATGAATTTGGATACTGGGCAAGCGCGGCGCAGCAGCTAGGGTATGACTGGTCCAATGTGGCTTCGCTGGGTTCCTATTATTCTTTTGGGTACAGCCTGATTTTAACGCCGATTCTGTGGTTTTGCCGTGACAGCGTTTCGGCTTATCGCATGGCGGTATTCGTGAACATGAGTCTGCAATGTATTTCGGTGTTCCTGTTATGTGGAATTTATAGAAGGCTTTGTTGCTTGGCTAATTGCAAGGCGGAAGAAGCGGGTGCAAAGAAAATGCAGATAGTGCTTGCAACCGGTGTGAGCGTGTTTTATCCGGCATGGACTTTTTATATGCAGATGACGCTGACGGAAGCGCTGCTTGCTTTTTTGTATGTATTTATCTGTTATCAGTTTGTTTTGTTATTGGAAGAATCGAAAACAAGAAATGTAATGATAAGAATGGTGCTATTGTCAATAGCATTTCTCTATTTACATTTTGTACATATGCGTACGGTGGGAGTTGTAGCGGCTGCCCTGCTGGTTCTTATATGTTACCTGTGGAGTAAGCCGGAATATCGCAAACTGCTTCCGGTTGCAGGGATAGTTCTCATAATCGGGGTAGTGATTGGATTATCGGTAAAAGGAACGGTTGTTGAAAGGGTCTATGCGACGGCAGAGGCAGAGAATCTGGCAGCCAATGATTATAGCGGAAGATTACGTTCTCTGAAGGATATCTTGACCATAAACGGCGTGGAGCAGTTTCTGCAAAGCTGCGTCGGCAAACTTTATTATCTGGGAATGTCTTCTTTTGGGCTGTTTTATTCGGCGATAGGTGTCTGCATCCGGCGGTCGTTTGGTCTGTTATATGCTCTTTTTAGGCGGAATGCGGCGGAAAAGAGAAGCGCGACAGATTGGTTTTACCTCTTCCTTTTGTTGACGATGCTTGGACAGTTTTTTGTCAGTGCGATTTCCATGCGCGGGTCGGGGAGACTGGACATTATCATTTATGGCAGATATAACGAGTATTTTCTGCCGGTTTTCATGGGAATCGGTGTATTTGCATTGTTGAAGTGCAGGCATATCTGGAAGGTGTTTGGCTGCAGCGCAGGTATTTCAACGGTGTTGTTTGCTGTTTCGCTTAAGGCAGCGTTACAGAGTGAATCTACGGTTATGAGGAGCACTTTTGCGACAGGGCTCAATTATTTATCCAAAAGCGACTATTCCTATCAGGTTTTGCCGGAATTTTCAAAGGCGTATGCATTCGGTCTTTTTTTGATGGCTGTTGTGTATGGCAGTATCCGGCTTGGCGGATATTTGAAGCAGAACATCATCGGGACGGCGGCTGTTTTGTTAATGGAGCTTCTGCTTACCATCTGTCTGTGCAGAAAGTATACATGGACTTATAGCGATTACGATTATTATGATTTGAAGGTTTGTGAATACATAGAAGAATACCGGATAGAGAATGCCGATATGCCGGTCTGGTATTTGTACGGCGGAGGAACAACCTATATTGATTTGATTCAGTTTGCCATGCGGGATCAGAAAATCGAAATTCTCTGGGAAAAAGATATGCCGGCGATAGGGAATGTGGGGAAAATTCCAGCGTCAGTCCTGCCGGAAGAAGGTTTTCTCATTGCCGACCGTGAAAGTCCTTATCTTGAGGAGCTGGAAAATCAATATCAGAAATGTGTGGAAAGCAATTCATTCGTACTTTTTTTAGCAAAATAGCACCAAGGAAAAGCTGACGAGGCGGAAAGGAAGCAAAAAGATGAAGCTGATTATCCAGATTCCGTGCTACAACGAGGCGGAGACGTTGGAAATTGCACTAAATGCCCTGCCAAAGCAGATTGAAGGTATCGACCAGATTGAATATCTGATCATTAACGATGGCAGCAAAGATGATACCGTGGCAGTGGCGAAAAAATGGGGTGTACATCATGTTGTAAATTTCAAGCAGAATAAAGGATTGGCAAAAGGCTTTATGGCAGGACTGGATGGGTGTCTTAGAAACGGCGCTGATATTATCGTCAATACGGACGCGGACAATCAGTATTGCGGCGATGATATCCCGAAACTGATTCAGCCGATTCTGGATGGAACGGCAGATATGGTCATCGGGGAGAGACCGATTGACGAAACGGAGCATTTTTCTTTTGTTAAGAAAAAGCTGCAGCATTTTGGCAGTTGGGTTGTGCGCAAGGCTTCCAATACGGATATTCCGGATGCGCCAAGCGGTTTCCGCGCATTCAGCAGAGAAGCGGCGATGCGCGTTAACGTAGTCAATGATTATACCTATACACTGGAGACTATCGTACAGGCAGGACGGGAAAAAATGGCGATTACAAGTGTCCCGGTCCGTACCAATGGAGAACTTCGTCCGTCAAGGCTTTTTAACAGTATCTGGGGTTATGTGAAAAAGAGTATGCTGACGATTCTGCGTGCCTATATGATGTATAAGCCGTTGAAGGCTTTTACATTTCTTGCCGCGATACCGATGGCAATCGGGCTGATAATCGGGCTCCGTTTCTTGTATTACATGACAATAGGAATGTCAGGCGGACATGTGCAGTCTTTAATTTTGGGGTGTACGCTGATTATCATTGGTTTTTTGACGCTGATGATAGGACTCGTGGCGGATGTGATAGCCGCAAACAGAAAACTGCTGCAGGATACCCAGTATCACGCGCGCCGCACGGAATATGAAGCGATTTATCTGCAGAAAAAAATGGAGAAGGAAGCGGTCAGAACCTACCGTGTGATTAATGGTGAGGAAACAGAGACGTTGGTGGAAGCAAGAGAAGGCTGACTTTCGTTGCTGTAAGGTTTCCGCAATCCGGTGTGGGTGTTGCTTTTAGTGAGCGTGGTGTTTTATGTTTCTTTTTTGTGCGGTTTGCGGAAATCTTACAGGAGCGGAAGTTGGGCTGAAATTTAGGTGACGTGGGAGAAGAAATTATGAGTGTATCAATATCGACTTATGCGGGCAGGCTTGGGTGGATGGCAAGAAAAT
>CANOEC010000080.1 GCA_947564735.1 uncultured Lachnospiraceae bacterium
CTCTCCGAGTTTGCCCGTAAACTGTCCGGTGAAGACGTACGCTTTCAACAGATTATAAGCCGCCACCTCAAACGCGGTCTGACATATCCGAATGCCAGAAATATTGCGCTGGAAACCTGTGCGCCTCACCTCAACACACATTTACATGTACTGACAACTCCCAATAACATCCTCGGAATTGAATACTGTAAGGCGCTCTACAGACGCGACAGCCGCATACAGCCTTACACCGTCCGGCGCGCTGGCGCTTCCTATCACGACGCAAGCTTAAGCAGTTCTTTCTGTTCCGCTCTGGCACTCCGGGAAGCCATATCCGGCTCTGACCATCTTACAGATATCCGGCAGCTTATGCCGGCAACCGCCTATGAGCTTCTGGCGTCTGAATACGGCAGGTCATTTCCGGTTGTGTCGGATGATTTTTCCCTGCCGTTACACTACCGGCTGTTGTCCGAACAGTCTGCCGGCTTCACAGGCTATGCCGATATTGATGCAAACCTTTCGGACCGCATCCTAAAGAAGCTTCCATCCTATCAAAGTTTTACCGGATTTTGTGAGCAGGTAAAAAGCAAAAACAAGACATATACCCATATTGCACGAAGCCTGATGCATATTTTGCTTGGTATGCGGCAGGACGATTTTATCAGATACCAGTCTGAAGACTACATTTATTATGCGCGTATGCTCGGTTTTCGCAAAAATGCAGAACCGCTGCTTTGCGCCGTTAAATCGCACGGCAGCATCCCTCTTCTGTCAAAGCTTGCCGATGCAGACGCACTGCTTCCTGCAAACGGTCAGCAAATGCTTGCAAAGGATATCTATGCCGCACACGTCTATCAGAGCATTGTCCGGCATAAATTTCCGTCTGATACAAAGCATGACACTGAATACACAAAACAGATACGCAAGGTATAACACCCGGCGTATCTGTTTTATAATTTTCTTTTTTATTTTCTATATCCAGTACACATGCCGCATGCTCTTATGCCATCTGCAGCATTTCACTAATTTTACCGACAATTTTCGCCCGTACCATGTCGGCAATTTCCTTCGTGGTCATCCCCTGATACTCCTCGTAAGAAATCGCTTTAAGAAAATGCACCTGTGTCTCCACTGGTTTTAACGACCACTCCTCAAATGCTTTATAAGAGTCGATTAATGCAACCGGAACAATCGGCACCCGTGCCTTCACGGCACTCTTAAAGCTGCCCGGTTTAAATATCCCCACCGTATTGTGATTTCTGTAATATCCTCCCTCCGGAAAAATAATAAACCTGCGTCCCTGCTTTGTATCCTCAGCGAGTTCCTTAATAATCGTCACAGACTGTCTCAAATCATCTTTCATAAGCCGTTTGCCCTTTACCAGATCGATGAACTGCTTCACTAAAATTCCGTGGGATTTGGCATCGTCAATCACCACAGAACAGGGTTTGTCATGGGCATACATAATGCCAAGCGCATCATACTTGCCCTGATGATTCGGAAACATCATATAGCCTCCCTCCGCAGGAAGATTCTCCGTGCCGTACCTCTTCGTTGAAATATGTCCCGCTCTCATCATACGACGTATTGCAAGCCGTGCATATTTATAACATGCCTCTTCCGTATACTTTTCCGGATGCTTTGCTTTATATGCCATCTTAGGAATCATGTAAATTCTTGGCAGATTACATACAATCACCTGTACAAAACGTATCATAACTCTATCTTTCTCCCTCCGCCTAATCGCTATAACAGCGGTGAAAACAGCTTCAAAATCGGTCCGATTATATTGGTTTTTAAAAATTTTTTCTTGCACCATTCCAATGTAATCTGTTCCGAAACCGCAAACGTTTCTTCCATATCCTTTTTCAAGCCTTCTATCGCTTCCGCCTGATATAACAAAACACCGCATTCAAAATGATGGTAAAAACTCCTGTAATCAAAATTAATGGTGCCCACCGTCGCTGCCTCGTCATCACAGAGCACACATTTTGAATGAATAAATCCCGGCTGGTACTGATAAATCTTAACCCCTGCTTCTATCAGATTCTGATAATTAGACTGTGTCAGCCAGTAAATTGTCTTCTTATCCGGCACGCCGGGCGTGACAATACGCACATCGACGCCTCGCTTTGCCGCCAGCTTAAGCGCAGTCCACATCTCGTTGTCCGTAATCAGATACGGCGTATAGATATAGATATATTTTCTCGCATAACCTATCAGATTCAGATATACATTCTCGCCCAGAGTCTCATTGTCCAGCGGCGTATCCATATATGGCTGGACAAAACCCAAAGCCTCCACCTTTTGTTCAAAATGATAGCGGTATCTGTCATATTCCTCTTCCATATAACGCGACATATTCCACATCTGTAGAAACATGACCGTAAAATTCCACACAGCCTCGCCTTCAATACGAAGTCCCGCATCTTTCCAGTAATCCCCGTGCGGATGCGTATAATTAATATACTCGTCCGACATATTGATACCGCCGGTATATCCTATCTTACCGTCTATCACCACAATTTTCCTGTGGTCCCTGTGATTGAGAATCAGTGACATAAACGGAACAAGCCTGTTAAAAGCAACACATTTAATACCCCTTTTCTCCATCGTCTCAAAATATTTCTTAGGTAAGAGAAAGGCACTGCCCACATCATCATAAATCAGCCGTACTTCCACGCCTTCCTTCACTTTACGTTCCAGCACCTCAAGCACTGCGTCCCACATACTGCCTTCGCACAGAATAAAAAATTCCAAAAAAACAAAATGCCTTGCCTCTTCCAAATCCTCAAGCATCTGTTTCCACCACGGCTCGCCGTCAGAATAGTAAACCGAAGACGTATGCTGCCATACAGGAGTTGCCGCATATTCCATGATATACCGGCTTTGATTTGCCATACGCGGATTATTTTGTTCCAGCCGCTGCAGTATCTCTTCGTCCTGCCGTAAACATTTCTTAATCAGAAAGTTTGTCCGCTCCATGCCTGCCCGCAGTTTCTTTGGGATAAAAACATGTCCGAACATCAGATAAAGCACACCACCAAATAGCGGAAAAATCAAAATCGGGACAATCCACGCCAGCTTTACCGCCGGATTGTTCGGCTTCCACACAATATAAAATACCGCACAAAGGCTTATAAAGCGCAGCACAAAGGCGATTTCCACATAAAAATTACCCCATTTAAAAATTTCTAATACAAAAAAACCAACTTGAAACAGCACAATCAGCGCTGTTATCACTACTCTGTTAAATGCGTAATGTAATATCTTTCTCATTTCAAAAATCCGTTTACAATCTGTTCCTCTGCTTCTTTCTCCGTCAGTCCCAGAGTCATCAGCTTCATTAGTTGTTCTCCTGCAATCTTTCCGATTGCCGCCTCGTGTATCAGATTTGCTTCTATATTGTTCGCAGTCAATTCGGGAACAGCACTGACGCTCGCCTGATCCATAATAATCGCATCGCATTCACTGTGCCCATGGCACTTTCCGTTACCGATGATCCTGCTCTTAAAAAGCTGCTCGGAACGGTCCTTTGCCACCGAACGCGATATCAGATTCACACTGGAATCATCACCGTTCATCTCCACCGTAAAATCCGTCTCCGCATACTGCTTTCCGTGGGTCATAATCTTCTCACGGATAATCAAGGATGCACCCTCTTCAACCTCCGCGCTTGTCACTCTCCTCGTAGAGTCGATTCCTTTAATCTGTACCGTCTCCATCTCCAAAAACGCGCCCTGCGCGAGATGAATCTCGGTTGTCGGATTCATAATACGTTCCCCACTACCGTCACCTGCACCATAATGCTTCTCCACATATCTTACCTTTGCATTCCTGTCCACAAAAAATCTGTGAATCCCGGAATGCTCCGATGAGGCTGCGCCGCCATTGTGGATACCACATCCGGCGATGATGGTTACATCCGCGTTTTCACCCACAAAAAAATCGTTATACACACTTTCTTTCAGTCCGCTCTGACTGAGCACCACCGGAATGTGTACACTCTCATGCTTCGTGTCCGGTCTGATGCGGATATCAATTCCCGACTTATCCTCCTTTGTGATAATATCGATATTAGCTGTCGTATTTCTTCCAGCCATCTGTCCGTTTGCACGGATATTATAGGCGCCCGCAGGCACCTCGTGTAAATCTGCCACCTGTTCTAGCAGGCTTTGTTGTATCGCATCCATCTGTCAAATCACTCCTGTCTTTTCCATGGAATCAAGAACTTCATAATTTATCTGTCAGTGTTCTGCACGGCTGCCCGCAGCCGAGAAGCTCCGGCATGACTTCTTCCTTGCTTCCCACCTTCTTAATCTGTCCGTCAGACAATAAAATAATGCGGTCTGCAATATTCAGTATCCGTTCCTGATGGGAAATAATCAAAATAGAACCTTTCGTCTCTTCATGCATCTTCTCAAAAACACGAATCAGATTCTGAAAACTCCACAAATCAATTCCCGCCTCCGGCTCGTCAAAAATAGATACTTTTGTTTTTCGAGCCATAATCATCGCTATCTCGATACGTTTGAGTTCGCCGCCAGATAAAGAAGCATTCACTTCACGGTTGACATAATCTCTTGCGCACAGTCCGACCTCCGAAAGCATCTCACAAATTTCTGTTATCGTCGCATCTTTACCGGCTGCCATGGACAACAGTTCTTTCACGGTAATCCCCTTGAAACGGACCGGCTGCTGAAAGGCAAAGCTGATTCCCATGTTCGCCCGCTCCGTAATGGACAGATTCGTAATGTCCACACCATCGAACAGTATCTGCCCCGCCGTAGGGATGAGAATCCCGGCAATAATCTTTGCCAGAGTGGATTTTCCACTGCCGTTTGGTCCCGTCACTGCGACAAACCGATCTTCGATTGTCAGATTAATATCATTTAAGATTTCTATTTCCCTGTTTTCATCCTCTGCTGAAAAACAGATTCCCTTTAATTCCAGCATTTTTATAACCATGCTCCTTTCTCAGCCTGCGATGTCCGGGTCTGATGCCAACTGCGTCAGCACAAACTCGCGGTTGAAAGAATTACACTCTTTCAACCTCCACCCCTCATTCAACCCATTAGATTATCTTAACACAAATCCGATTAGTTAGCAAATAGTTAGCATTCACTAAATGTAACATGGCTGCCCGATGAAGGCTCCTTTGTGACTATCAGTTTTTTGTCAATACGCTCCTTCAATTCACCCACATGAGAAATAATCCCTACAAGACGGTTCCCCTCTGCCAGCCCGTTTAAGGCGCACATCGCCTGACTGAGCGCAGTCTCGTCCAGAGAGCCGAATCCCTCATCTACAAACATGGTATCCAGTTCAATCCCGCCGGATACCGACTGGATTTCATCCGACAGCCCCAGCGACAGCGACAAAGACGCCAGAAATGCCTCCCCGCCAGAAAGGGTCTTGACGCTTCTGACCGTACCGTTATAGTGATCCACCACATCCAGTTCCAATCCGCTCTGCCGCTTCATGTTCTCCGCCTCGGCAGACCGCTTCAATTCATATTGCCCTGTGGACATCACCATGAATCTCGTATTGGCTCTCTCGATGACCCGTTCAAAATACTGCATCTGCACATAAGTCTCCAGCGTGATTCTGTCTTTCCCGCTCAAATTGCCATTCATCGTATTGGACAGTTCCTTGACAAGACTCCATCTGCGTTCGCTCTCCAATGCCTCTTTGCTCTGCTTTTCAATGGACTGCCGGATTGTCTGGTTGGTGTCATACCTGTGCACAATCTTTCGGTACTCTTCCTGATATGCTTCCCTGCATTCTGCAAGGTGTCGCTGTTCTTCTGCCAGATGATTGTTCTCCTCTTCTTTGTCATTTCCCTGCAGTTGTTCCTCCAGCGTCTCCTTTTTCTGCAGGGCGTCCCGATAGCTTCTCTCTGTTGTCCTGTACGACTGTTCCGCCTGCGACAGCTTCTCTTCAAAGGCTCCTAATCTGCTGCGCTTCTGTGCAATCTGCGCAAGCGCCTGCTCCTTTTCCCCAAAGCTGAGCGCTTTCTTTTTTTCACTCAGTTGATTGGCGCACACTTCCAGTTTCAGCTTATAATCCGCAATCTGTTTCTCCGTCTCATGGCACTGTGCCGCCGCTTTTTCTGCCTGCTCCTCAAACCTTGGTTCCTCGCGCTTCAAACCGTCATATTCCTTGGTCCGTTCCGTCGCCTGCGCATAGGTTTCTTTCAATCCTGCAAGACTATCTTCATTGTGTGCAAGCATCTTTCTAAGCCGGGCTGCAATCTCCTGCCTTGACGCCTGAAACTGCTCCTCGTCCGCCTCGATTCCCTCTGCTTTTAATGCGCGCACCGCATTTTCTACTGCCTGCAGCACAATTCCCTTGGCATTCCCTGCCGCACTGCTTGCTTCCTGCATCTCCTGACTGCTCTTCTCCCATTCCTTCTTCGCCCGTTCCACTCTCTTTTCATCCGGCGCCTCCCTGCTCCTTGACGCCGGATGAGGATGCTCTACTGCACCGCATACCGGACAGGGCATATGATCCTGCAGCCGCTCTGCAAGCACCCCCGCCTGTTCATCCAGATAGCATTGCTGGAGCTGCTCGTAAATTTGCTTTTTCTTCTGCTGTTCTTCACATGCATTGCGGTATGCTTCTTGACTTTTCTTTAACTTTCCATACAGTACGTCAAGCTCCTGCATCTGCACTACAAGGCTTCGGAACCTATCACCCCGACGTTTTGTTTCCTCTATCTGCTGCTTTATCCGTTCGCTTTGCAGCATGGCGTCCTGCAATTCTTCCAGCCGCGTCTGCGTCCGTCTGCACCGTTTTTGTAACTGTTCCAGTTCCCCTGTTTTTTCTCGCAGCATACTTTCAAGACTTGCCAGTTGCTTCTGCATTTGCTCATGCTGGTGCTGCAGCGTCTCCGCCTCGTCATATGCCACAAGATTTTCCTCTTCCAGACGAATCTGCATCCTGAGCGCTTCCATCTGCTCTTTCTGCGCCTTAAGGAGCTCCATTTCTTTTTGTAAAGGGGGCAGCTTTGGCTGTGTATCCGCTATCTCCTGCAGCGTCCTGTCCAGTTCTTCCCGCAGCCTTTTTCTTGTCTGCGCCACACCGATTCTTCGATTGACCTGCTCTAGCGCCTCATCCGTCCCACGTATTTTTTCGCGCAGCTCTTCCGCCTTTGTGTCCTGCCGCGATATCGTGGCGGAAAGTTCATAAAGCAGCTCCTGTGTGACAAGCAGGCGCTCTTTATCCGGTATCTGACCGTCTTCCCAGCAGATGCCGTTTTTGTACTGCGCGATGCTCTTTTCATATTCTTCACATTTTTGCCGCAGCGCGCCGGACTCGCTTTTTAATTTCTCCTGCAGAACCGCATAAGCCCGCGTATGAAAAATTTCACGAAAAATACCGCTTCGTTCCTCAGTTTTTGCATAAAGCAGTCGAAGAAAATCTCCCTGCGCAATCATGGCAATCTGCGTAAACTGATTCCGATCGATTCCGAGCAGTCCTGTTACCGCAGCCGTCACATCCTTATTCTTTGTCACGACATGCCCGTCCGGATATTGAAGCGCCGCCTCCGCCCTGTTGAGCGTCATGCCGCCTCCCCTTTTCGCCGGGCGCATATACTCCGGTTTTCTTGTAATCTCATATACCTCGCCGCGATACAAAAAACGCAGGGTCACATAGGTTTCCGTATCCTCTCCCGCATATTTCGAGCGGAACATCGCCGTCTCCCTGACGTTCCCGCTTGCCTCTCCATACAGGGCATACACAATCGCATCGAACAAAAAAGTTTTTCCCGCGCCCGTATCTCCCGTAATCAGATATAACCCCCTGCTCCCTAACTTTTCAAAAGGTATCTGTGTTATGCCGGCATAGGGGCCAAACGCCGACAATGTCAAAAAAAGCGGTCTCATCCCTGTTCATCCTCCCATACCCTGCGAATCATCTCCTGCATATACTCGTGCTGCTCACTGCTCATTGGGCTGTTGTTCTGTATCTCAAACAATTCCTCTGCCAATGTGACAGGCGCTTTCTGTGTCTTTTCCTCCGGCGCCATGACACTCTGATACCGTCTGGTTCTCATGTTGTCATATTCCAGCCGCATAAGGTTCGGATAGATGGCGCGAAGCTTGCCGACAGCATCGAAAATATCCTTCTCATCCGTCAGCGTGATGCGCACGTAATCTCTGGTATCCGTATGCTCATAGTCTGCCCGGTTTGTCACCTTCTCATAGCTGCCGCGTATCTCCCGCATCTCATGCAGCGGACTTATTTTACGGCAATATACTTTCACGTTTCCCTTCTCATGCAGCTCAACCATTGTAACGCTCTTCTTATGTTTCACCTCGGAAAAAGAATATTTTAACAGCGTCCCCGCATAACGCACCGTATCTCTTCCAACACGCTGTGCCCCATGAAGATGTCCCAGCGCTACATAATCAAATCCGTCAAAGCAGGATACCGGCACCTGATCCAGACCACCCACAGCAGGTTCCTCAGAATCACATATTTCAGCGCCTAAAACAAACTGATGCGCCAGCAGGATGCTTCTGTTTGCCTCATTTTGTTTCACTGTGCGCAGCACAAACGACATCGCTTCCTCATATGTTCTGACCTCTTCCGCCTCTTCTCCCCACACGCTCCGTACCTGTGCCGGTCTCAAAAAAGGAAGCAGGTAAATATCGACGTCGCCATACTCGTCTTGAAGCGTGACCTTCTCCACCGTCCCGTCATATTCACCTGCCATGTGAATCCCGCTGTTCTCCATGAGTTTTGCCCCGAAAGAAATCCGCTCAATGCTGTCATGATTTCCGCCGATTATGCAAACGGGTATCCGCCGCCTCGCCACTTTGTTCAAAAAGTCATCAAACAGCCTGACCGCCTCAATGGGCGGTATCTGCCTGTCATAAATATCCCCCGCGATCAGAAGTCCGTCCGCCCGCTCCTCGTCAAGCAGCCCAACCACCTGCTCCAATACATATTTCTGGTCCTCCAGCATGGAAAATTCATTTACCCGCTTTCCCAGATGTAAATCCGCCAGATGCATAAGTCTCATTCTGTTCCTATCCTCCGTGTCCGGGCGGTCTGATTTCAAAAACTGCCGGTATATGATTTCTCATACACCGACAGTCTGTCCGCTCCCTCTTCTATCACGCGTCCGTCACGCTTTCGCAAGATATGGTGCAATCGCCGCCTCAACTTCAACAATCCTGTCGTTTGTCTCCAAGATTCTAAACTCCACCTGTTTCGATAAGTCCATGGAAAAAATACCCATAATCGACTTTGCATCAATCACATATCTGCCGGACACCAAATCAAAATATCCCTCAAATCCCTCTATCGCCGTTACAAATCCCTTCACTCTCTCAATAGAATTCAAGTCCAACATGTAGCTTTTCATCATTACCTCCCGTTATGCTTTCATCCCCGCCAGATGCTGGGCATATCACTTCTCTGCTACTAGTATAAATTCATCCGGGGCTTTTTGTAAACCAAAAAATAAAAGAACTCTGCTATGTATCCTCTCATGTTATCCAGTACCAGCACGCCGTGCCATAAACTCATGAAAACAAACAAATACACAAGTGCGCCGCCTGATAAAACAGAAAGGACGCTGCCCATGCCACACCGCACTGCATACATACGATGCCTATCGTCTTCCACACAGAATCCATCTCCCGTCTGATGGTCGCCACTGCTGCCACGCAGGGCGTATACAGCAGGGTAAAAATCAAATAACTTGCCGCTGTAAGCGGTGTAAAAATGGTACCCAGCGTTTCGCTCAAGTTGCTCATACTTGTTCCTGTCAGTACGCTGAGCGTGCTGACCACCGCCTCCTTTGCACTAAATCCGCTGATTAGAGCGGTTGCCGCTCTCCAGTCATTAAAGCCAAGGGGCGTAAACAATGGTGCAATGAACTTTCCGACCATGGCAAGCAGGCTCTCTCCCGACTCACTCACCACATTCAGCCTCATGTCGAAGGTCTGCAGAAACCAGATGATCAACGTTGCGATAAAGATTACCGTAAAAGCACGCTGAATAAAATCTTTTGCCTTGTCCCACATTAAAAGCAATACGCTTTTTACCGATGGGAATCTGTAATTTGGCAGTTCCATCACAAAGGGCATCGGTCTGCCATGGAACAACGTCCTTTTTAAGACAAGCGCACACAGCAGTCCCACCAGAATACCAAACACATAAAGTCCCATCATGACAAGCGCCTGATGTTCTTTAAAAAATGCTGCCGCAAACAATGCATAAATAGGTATTTTCGCCGAACAACTGATAAAAGGGATCAGCATGATCGTCATCTTTTTATCCCGTTCCGAAGACAAGGTTCTGGTGGACATGACCGCCGGCACACTGCAGCCGAATCCGATCAGCATAGCCACAAAGCTCTTGCCGGACAGCCCGATTTTACGAAGCGGTCTGTCCATCACAAAGGCAATCCTCGCCATATATCCCGAATCTTCCAGAATTGAGAGGAAAAAAAACAATACAACAATGATGGGCAGAAAACTGAGTACGCTTCCCACACCCGCAAAGATGCCGTCAATCACCAGACTCTGCACCACCGGATTGATTCCATACGATGTAAGCGCCCGATCTGTCACGCCGGCTAATGCGTCGATGCCCATACCCATCAAATCACTTAAGAATGTGCCGATGACCCCGAAGGTCATCCAGAACACCAATAACATAATGACAAGAAACGACGGAATTGCCAGATATTTGTTCGTCAATATGCTGTCAATACGGACGCTGCGCTTATGCTCCTTACTTTCCTTACATTTGATGACTGCCTGCGCACATACTTTTTCTATGAAGGTATAGCGCATATCCGCCAGCGCGGCATTACGATCCATCCCACTATCGCGCTCCATCTCCACGATACTGTGTTCCATCAAATCAAGCTCATTTTCCGACAAAGAAAGACTGTCAATAATATCACGGTCGCCTTCCACAATTTTTGTCGCCGCAAATCTGGGAGACATGCCGATGCGTTCCGCATGATCCTCCACCTGATGGCTGACTGCATGGATACATCTATGTACGGCTCCCTTCTCGCAAAAATCCGTCACTTTCGGATAGATACGCCGCTCCGCCACATCCTTCATGGCATGTATCAAATCTTCGATACCCTCATTCTTCGCCGCACTGATTGCCACCACGGGAATGCCAAGTTCCTGCACCATTTTCTCAATATCAATGGTACCGCCATTATTTCGCACCTCGTCCATCATATTGAGCGCCAATACCATGGGAATATGCATTTCCAGCAGTTGTAAAGTCAGATACAGATTCCGTTCTATATTCGTGGCATCCACAATATTGATGATGCCGTCCGGATGTTCCTTCAGTATAAATCTCCTCGTCACAATCTCCTCATTGGAATAGGGCCGTATCGAATAGATTCCCGGCAAATCCACTACCGCGCATCCCTTCTCACCGCGTATCTCTCCCATCTTGGAATCCACTGTCACACCCGGAAAATTTCCCACATGCTGATTCGATCCCGTCAACTGATTAAACAGCGTCGTTTTACCGCAATTCTGATTTCCTACCAAAGCGTATATCATCTTATCATCCTTCTCCTACCAGCAACTATCTTCTGTCCACATATGCAC
>CANOEC010000081.1 GCA_947564735.1 uncultured Lachnospiraceae bacterium
CCGCCTCAAAGACATCTTCCAGTTCCTTTCCCGGTCCATGCAGGTTCTCATCATAAAGAAATACAATCTTTGGGAACAGTACCGGTTTCTTGCACTCCTTCTTACCCTGCCCCTTACGGCGCACGTTCAACATGACAATCGTCGCCATTTTTGCAAATCTTCCCGTTCCAATCCCTGCCGTCACGGTGATAAAAGGATAATCTCCGCGGCTGCTTGCCACAGTGTTAAATTTATACTCCCATCCTTGAAATCCCTGCTCAAACTCTTTCTTTACGTCTGCCAGCGCCTCCGCCTCTGCAGTTTCCTTGTCCACACCCAGTCTGATATATTTTTCCACGTCACGTTTGTATGATTTCTCGGCATACGGTTCCAGAATCTTGTCTACCTCCGGTACCGTAAAGCCGCCATACTGCTGACTTGCCGCGCTGAGCACAATATCACCGATGACGTCAAACGCCACGTCAAGCGTCTTCGGCTCGTTATACCAGATATTTCCCATCTCAAATCCGCCATTCAGCACTTCTGCCACATTAAAAAGACAGCAGTTCATCGTATCGCGCCTCGCTGACATATCATGAACATACAGATAACCGTCCCGACATGCTTGGATTTCCTCCGTGGTCATAAAAAATTTCTGATAAAGTTCCTTGTTAAACTGGTTAAAAATCAGACTTCTCTTCGTAGAGACAAGGGCACTGTCCGTATTCGCGTTCTCTTTATCTCCTATATACATGATGGACTGGCTTTTCTTATAAACGTCGTCCATCATTCTTACAAAATCCTGCTTATAATTACGATAATCCCGATAGCTCTTCGCCACAATCGGCTTGACGTCTTCCAATGCGCTTTCCACAATATTATGCATAATCTGAATCGGAATCTGTTCTTCCCCGAGTTCGTTGACCTTATCGACTACAGTCTGGCATATATGGCACTTCTCTTCTTCCGTAAACTTTGTCAAAGCGCGGTAAGCGCTCTTTCCTACGGCATCAATTACTTTTTGGACATTAAAGTTCTCCAGACTGCCATCCTTCTTGATAACTTTAACAATTTTCTCCGGTTTATACTGCAGATCGTAATTCTCGTCCACAGTATGATCTGATTCAAACATACTACTCATTCGGTTCTCCCCTCCGTGGTATTTTGCGTAAGCGGCATTCTAATGTATAAAAAAACGAGCTACGCTCGTTTGCGAGATTCGCTTCGCGAACTCATGTACAAACTTAGGAATTTCCAATAAAATCAAAAGCTTTTTGCTTGAAAATCTTTGATTTTTCAACCTGCCCTTATGCAAGAAAATGCACAAAATATAGTAATGGTTAACATAAAATCACTATATTTTGTGGTTTAAATCTAGTATAAGATAGGAGTCTCATTATGTCAATGATAACTCCTGTAGAAAAACCAACAAAAAGGGATATGCCTTTTTGTGACATATCCCAAAGTTTATTTTATTACTAAATATTAGCAAAAATAGTCTTGACATTGCGAAACTTATATCATACCAGAACGTGCAATCGCATCTACCGCCTCTTCGATTATTTCTACCGGCATCGTCAGCGCAAAACGGACATGTCCGCTGCCAAGAGATCCGAAACTGCTTCCCGGCGTACATAAAACACCCGTCTTCTCCACAAGCTCCATCACGAAAGCGACGTCATCTTTGTAGGAATCCGGAATGTTCGCCCATGCAAACATGGTTCCCTCGCTGTCTTCCATATGCCAGCCAATACGCCGCAGTCCGCCACAGAGTGCATCCCTTCTCCTCTGATACTCCGCACACTGCTCCTTCACCATCTGATCTGAGCCGTTAAGCGCAGCCACCGCGCCATACTGTACCGGCAGATAAGTTCCATAATCAATCTGAGAACGCAGCTTCTTAAAATTCGCCACAATTTCTCTATTGCCCGTAAGAAAGCTGACTCTTGCTCCCGTATAATTATAGGACTTAGACAGTGAATAAAATTCCACCGCTATGTTCTTTGCACCCGGAATCCTTAAAATGGATTTGCCCACTCTCCCGTCGTAGATAATATCTGAATAAGCGTTATCGTGGATGATGATAATGTCATGCCGGATTGCCCACGGAATCAATCTCTCGTAGAACTCATCCGGCGCCGTCTTACATACCGGATTTAAAGGATAAGAAACAATCATGCATTTCGCCCGTGCCAGCAGTTCCTCATCCATTGCCTCCAAATCGGGCAGATAGTGGTTTTCCTCCGTCAAATCATAAGGAACCACCGAAGCGCCTGCCAGCGACGGACCGATTCCGAAAATCGGATAGCCCGGATTTGGAACGAGCACCACATCCCCCGGATTACAAAGGGACAGACAGATGTGGGAGATTCCCTCCTGCGAACCGTACACGGACATAATCTCGTCCTTTTCTAAAGAAACGCCATAACGCTTCTCATACCGCCGCTGCACTGCCTCAATCAGCTCCGGTATATCAATCAGCGCATACTTATAATTCTCCGGCTTTTTCGCCGCTTCCACCACCGCATTGATCACATGCTCTGCCGGCGCAAAATCCGGTGTCCCCACTGAGAAATTATAAATTTTCTTTCCCTGCTTTTCCGCCTCAGCCTTCTTCTCATTCAACACTTGAAAAATTCCCGCCTCATAATCCTTCATGCGGTCTGCAAACTGAATACTCATATCAATAACCCTGCCCTTTCCCAGCCTGCGCTTTTAAGCCGCAGGCATATGTCTCCATTACCTGTCGTACATAATCACAATATTCGCTGACCACTTCTGACGGTGCAGCAATTTTTGCACCGGCTCCCAGTCCTGTCATCCAGCCATAGAACTGTCCGCTGAGCGCGACCTGCACTCTGACGGAAAAATGTCCGTTGTCTCTTTTACGGACAGGCACATCTTTTCCAAACCGGTCCATGACAACACCTATCAGACGGTTCTCAAACTCCAGTGTGACAATTTCTTCCCTTCCTCCGAACATCCCGAAGGTTTTGTTGGCGTAAGCGGCAATATCGAAACGCTCAAACAGCTCCGCTCCTTCACGTCCCGTTCCCGCAAGCACCTGAATATGTCCCATCTTATCCACCCGGAAATGTTTGATGGTATCAACCTCGCTGTCATGGGCAATCAGATAATAGTTCTCATCCTTACATGTCAACGCCCAAGGGCTGACCCTGTATATTTTCCCGTCCTTGCGGGGAACCAGTTCCTTTTCCAGATTCCATTCAAGATATTGAAATGAAATCTGCTCGTTGTTCTGGATTGCCCGGTGGATATCGTCCACTATGTAATAAATGCTCTCATTCGCCGTCTTAATCCGGTTTGCCACATACACCTGCCTTTGCAGCTGTCCGGCTTCCGCTTTGGACGCAAGCTTTTCAATCTTGGCAATCAAATCCCTTGATTTTTTTAGCGTCAGAAACCGCGATGCCTGCACCGTCTCCACAAGCAGCTTCAGCTCCGCCAGTTCAAACTCCCTGCCGGCAAGATAATAGCCCCCGCCGGACTTCGCCTTCACTAAGACAATATCATACCCGAACTCGATAAGCTGGGCGATATCATCGTAGATGCTTTTTCTCTCCGCCTTAATATCATACGCCGCCAGCGCATCAATCAGCGCCTGCGCACTCAGACAATGTTCTTCGTCCGACTGCTCCGTAAGGATTTTAAGCAGATATAACAACTTCATTTTCTGATTAGAAGATTTCGGCATTACACATCCTCCTCCAGTATGCGCAGTACCTCTTCCAGCCTGCAGATTTCATAGTCTGTCCATACGTCAACATCCTTTGCCCTCTTCTTGGGATTAAACCAGCATGCCGCAATCCCCGCATTGTTTGCCCCGCGCATATCACTGGTCAACGAATCGCCTACTAAGATGCACGTTTCACGCTCCACGCCCGGCAATGCCGCAAAACAGGCGTCGAAATACTCTTTCATGGGCTTCGGATACCCCATCAGTTCAGATACAAACACACCGTCCATTACCCGGTCCAGTCCGGACAGCTTCATCTTATTCCCCTGCGTCGCATTGACACCGTTCGTCACCACATACTGGCAATATCCCATGCTGCGCAGCTTTTTGACCAGCTCCTCTGCTCCATCCATAAAGAAAAACACACTGCCAAGTTCCTTTTGATAAACAGCCGCAATCTCTTCCGGCAGGACATGCGAAATCCCCAATTCTTCAAACAACGTGCGAAACCGTCCCGTCTTGAGTTCCTCTTTCGTAATCTCTCCCAGCTCCAGTCTCTTCCAATAACTTGTGTTAATCGCATCATAGCGCGCCACAATGTCATCATCGATTGCCAGTCCAAACTGCTGAAACACCGCCTGTATTGCATAGTCCATGGAGCGGTCAAAATTCAAAAGTGTCTGGTCAAGATCCCAGAAAATAACCCGATATCTTCCCGTCATATTTATACCCATGCTCCTTTCTCAGCCTGCGATGTCTTTTCTTCAAAAAAAGCAGTCCGCACGGTACACCTGCCAGGGAAATATGTTAAGGGTGTTCCGCATAAGAACACCCTCCATCTACACCATCTGTAAACCTGATTCTATACCGCCGTATGACCGCCGGCTGTCTCTGCCTGTCCATCTGCGCCATTCTCCAGAGCAGCCTTGGCATCCTTGCTCTTTCTCCACTTCACGCCGATGATGCATGCCACGATTACCAACGCGATAATCAGCACAAATATCAATAAATAAGATAAAAAAGCATTTACAAATAAGATTAAATTTGTCATCTGTCCTCATCCCTCTTTTATTAATAAAATCATTCTGTCCGGGGCTGTCCTGTCAGTTACCGCCCATGCAAAACTAAACTAATGATACCACCAATCAGAAGGTATCGTCAAGTAAGTCTGTGCCATCCGCCGCAGATGTTGCCAACTTATCGCACCGCTCGTTTTCCGGATGTCCGTCATGTCCTTTTACCCACTGAAAGGTTACCTGATGGGGCTCTTTCGCCTTCAGAATCCGTTGCCACAAATCAATGTTTTTGACCGGTTTATTCCCGGCAGTCTTCCAGTTTTTCTTAAGCCACCCGTCTATCCAATGCTGGTTAAATGCGTCCGTCAGATATTTGGAATCGGAAATCAAGATAACCTCGCATGGTCTTGTCAAAGCCTCAAGCCCGACAATCGCCGCCATCAGTTCCATACGATTGTTTGTCGTCTTCTTATAACCTGCACAATACTCCCGCTCATGCAGCGTTCCCTTTGCGTCAACATATTGTAATACCGTGCCGTACCCGCCCGGTCCCTCCGGGTTCCCTCTGGCAGCGCCGTCCGTATAGATTGTCACTTTCATTGGTTTGTTTCCTCGATTCCTTATTCCTATTCTAAAATCCTATTCTGATTTCTCATGAGATATCTGCCATTTTCCGTCTTTGAGAAACTTCTTTGCCATACGCTCCGCTTCTTCGATGATCCGTTCGTCATATCCAAGCATTTTAAGCAGTGCAATTGCATTTCTTGTCGTTGCAGGACCCTTCATCAATTTATATGGGAAGAAAATATCGTCCTCCTCAATACGCTCCTCAAAGTGATAATTCTCATAAGCATCTTCCAGCAGTTTCGTCAACTCAATATCGTGAGTCGCCGCAAAGCACAGCGAATGGTCAGAAGAAAGAATCTTCATAATCTGTGTCGATGCCGCAATTCTCTCGACGGTATTTGTCCCCCGCAGTACTTCATCCACGAAACAGAGTACATAGCCGTTCTCCTCCCGCGCCCTCTGCACCTGATCCAAGATTCTCTTAATCGACTTGATTTCTACCATATAATAGCTCTGTCCGCTCAATAAATCGTCCTTAAGCGCCATGGAAGAATAAATATGGAATAGGGGCGCCTCATAACGTTTGGCAAGACATGTATGAATCGTCTGCGCCAGCAAAGCGTTTACTGCCACCGCCCGCAGGAAGGTAGACTTGCCGGATGCATTGGAACCGGTAAGCAGCACGCCTCTGTCTGTCAAAACGGAATTTTTAACCGGCTCAGCCATCAACGGATGCCATGCCTGCTCTACCTTCATGTATCTGCCCGTTTCACCCTCAAACCGGATATCCGGAATACAATATTCTCCTGCCATGCTGCTTCTGTAAGAACCAATCACCACAGCCGTTTCTATTTTACCGAGCAGCGTCACCATTTCATCAATCTCTGCAAGATGTCCCCGCACGGCACGAAGCGCATTATTAAACTGTATCAAATCAATGTAAAAAACCATCCTTAAATAGTCGAACAAAATGCTGAACGGGTCGCCGCTTCCCTTTTCAACGTAAGAAATCAGATAGGCATTACGGATAAAACCTTTCATCTTACGATAACATTCTTTTAACCGCTCTTTCTCTTCCCGAATTCCCGAAACGTTCATCTGCCCCATCTTATCCGCCACATCAAGCAATTTATTGATATAACGGAAACTGGTCACGTATGGCTCAATCTCTTTATATTCTTTAAAATACCCTGTGATATTGTGGCATAACATCACAATCAAGGCAATCGTCCCAGCCGGCAGAGATACAAACATGATTCCGATGCAGACAAGCAGCATCAGATTGCTCAGAATAAATTTACGGTTATCGCGTTCCCCCAGAATATCCAGATTATCTATATATTCATATAGCGAATACCGCCCCATTCTTCCCATGCCAAAAAACAGGCTCTGTACACTGTGCCGCTCCTCTTCATGCTCCATAAAAAACTGAATCCGCGCCTCCCACTCTTCCATTTGTTCCCGCTCATAAACCGGCGTGCGCAGCCGGTAATATAAATATTCATCTCCCGGCGCACTGCAGGATGTATTTATCCGCTGATAGACGCTGTCCATATTTAAGTCATTCCATGTGATATCGTCAATCTGATATTCCTCCGAATGCCGCAGATAGTATTTTTGAATATGGGCAAGCTCCTCTGCCTTATACTCCCTATCGGGAGCCGTTCCATAGCTTTGAAACAGCTTTTCCAGACTCTTCTTCTGAAAACTTCTGGTATTCATATACTCTTTTCCCATAAGGAGCGCTATCAAAATAAAAATCGCGCCCGCAAGTACGATATACTCCATGTCATAACCCCATACGGAATCCTGATGTCCCTATCTGAAACTGTTTATGATTTCGTTTGCCTTTCCGTAAATTTCTTCCACATCATATCTGTCCGCAAATCTACCGTTCTCATATAATATATTGCCATGAATCATAGTCATCTTTACATTCTGCTTACTTCCACTGTAAACAAGATTCTTGGGAATATTATTGATTGGCTGCATATTTGGCTGATGTAAATCAATCATAATCATATCTGCCAGTTTTCCCTCTGCAAGCACATCCGTCTCCGGAAGATTCATCGCTTTGGAACCATTAACCGTCGCCATCTTCAGTACTTCCCAAGCATCGACGGCGGAAGCGTCCTGCTCACGCAGCTTTGCCAGTCCCGTCACAAGGAACATCTCCCGGAACATATCAAGACAATTGTTGCTTGCCGGTCCGTCCGTGCCAATCGCAATATTTATCCCTTTTGCCAGATAGTCTGATATCGGAGCAATACCGCTTGCCAGCTTCGTATTAGACCCCGGATTCGTGACTACGCTTAAGTTTCGCTTACGGAAAATCTCCATATCCTCATCATTCATATAGACGCAATGATATCCGCCGCCGCCATAGTCAAATATGCCAAGCGTATCAAACAGCTTCGTCGGCGTCATCCCATGCCGCTCCATGCAGCCTTCCACCTCGGACTTTGTTTCCGCCAGATGGGTATAGACCGGCGCCTTATATTTGTGCGCCAAATCAGCCACGCTTTCAAGGAGCTTTCGCGAACATGTGTATTCGGCATGAAAACCAATGTAAAAACCAAGCAACGGATTGCTATTGTTATATTCCAAATAGCTCTGTTCCGTCTTTTGCAACTTCTCCTCGAAATCACTCTGTCCGCTCATACCGCTCACCTGCACACAGCGCATCCCCGTATCCACACATGCCTTCGCAATCGTGTCGGGCGTCAGATACATGTCAAAAATCGCCGTGATACCGCTGGTCAGATATTCCAAGACGGCAAGCTTCGTCAAATGATAAATCATCTCGCCGTCCATACGCGCTTCAATCGGAAAAACCTGCTTCGTAAGCCAGTCATGCAAAGGTAAGTCATCGGCATACGAGCGAAGTAACGTCATGCCGGAATGTGTGTGCGCATCCTTAAATCCGGGCATCAACAGATTTCCCTCACAGTCAATCTCCCTGTCCCATATGATACTTCCCAGATGCAGTCTGCCATAAACCGCCGCAGCGTCGCTTTCTTCTCCCACATAAATGATTCTCTCATTCTGTACCCATACTTCCCCTGTTAAGATATCCGCATTCTGCATGGTCAGGATTCGCGCATTATAAAATCTGTAATTCATATTTATAATCATACTCCTTTCTCAACCGCTCTATGCCTACCGTCAGCATTTACATTCATCTGACGCTGCCGCCAAGATTCTCAGGACCGAACCCCTCCGGTAGCAGCTGCCGCAGTGTCATGACACGATACGCTTCTTCAGACTGCGCGACAATAATCTGAAACTTTTCCGGATGACAAAATTCCATCATCACCTGCCGGCACACACCGCAGGGGTAGGCATACTGCGTCAGCATATCCCCCTCTGGACTTCCTACAACCGCAATTGCCCGAAAGTCTCTGACGCCCTCGCTGACTGCCTTAAAGAAAGCTGTCCTCTCCGCACAGTTCGACGGACCATAGGCGGCATTCTCGATATTGCAGCCCGTGATAATCTGACCGTCACCGGTAAGCAGCGCAGCTCCCACCTGATAATGCGAATACGGCGCATATGCTTTCTGCCGCGCCGTGGCAGCCTCTGCAATCAATTTCTGTATGGTTTCCTGTGACAGCTTTTCTTCACATTCTTCACCTATGTCATTAAGGTTTGTCTGTCCCATATCAATCATTGCCCTCTTTACACAAGCTCTCTAAACTTCGTAATCGATTCCACTAACAGCTTCTCAAATTTAGGAGCCACTGCGTTTGCTGCCTCCTGCACCTCCTCATGGGTAAGCGGTGCGCTGTTCATGCCCGCAGCCAGATTGCTGACGCAGGATACGCCGCAAATCTTCATGCCCATATGATTCGCTGCAATCGCTTCCACAACGGTGCTCATGCCGACTGCGCTTGCTCCCAGCTTATGAAGCATCTGGATTTCAGCCGGAGACTCGAAAGAAGGTCCCGTAAGCTGTGCATAAATACCCTCAAACAATTCGATATCGTTATCCTTCGCCGTGCCTCTGATAATGTCCTGTAAATCCTCGTCATATACATGGGACATATCCGGAAATCTGGTGCCTAATTCCTCAATATTCAGTCCAATCAGCGGATTCGGAGCAAAGATAGAAATATGATCCTGAATCAGCATCAGGCTGCCCGCATGGAAAGCCGGGTTGATTCCTCCTGAGGCATTCGTCAGAAACAGTATCTTTGCACCCATCATCTTCATCAGACGGGTCGGAAGCACAACATCCGTAATCGGATATCCTTCATAGTAATGAACACGTCCCTGCATTAAAACGACCGGAACCTCATTGATATAGCCAAAAATAAATTTGCCGGCATGTCCCGGAACGGTAGATACCGGAAAACCTTCTATCTCATTGTAGGGAAGCTCCGCCTTTATCTCTACGGTCTTTGCAAAGTTTCCGAGTCCCGATCCAAGAACGACCGCCACCTTTGGTTCAAAATCAATTTTAGCCTTGTAACATTCATAACATTTTAATAATTTGTCATATACTGGATTCATATAAATTACCGCCTTTCTGTCAGCCTTATAAAATAGAATCAAATTTGTCTCTATTGTAACATACCGGAACGGATTCTGCAAAAAAAAGAACAGGATATATCGCACATATCCTGCTCTCATATCACATCCTATCGCTTATCGGCAAATGAACCGGTATCACTGAGCTATCACTAGATAATAATGCAAACCATTCCGCCGTTGCTGTCATTGACAATCTTCTGCATCGTCTCCTGCAGCTTCGCCTGACTCTCCTCGTTGATCATGGAAATCTTTCCCGTGATGCCATCGTTTACAAGCTGCTCCACCGTTTTGCCAAAAATATTCGTCTCCCAGATTCCCTCTTCACTCGTCTCCGTGTCCGAGATAAACTGAATCAAATCCCTCGCCTGTTCCTCCGTCCCTACAATCGGAGAAATTTCCGTCTCAATACTCGCCTTAATCATGTGTATGCTGGGACTCTCCGCCTTAATCTTTACGCCAAATTTGTTTCCCTGCCTTATCAGCTCCGGTTTCTCGAGCATGATTTCGTCCCGGTCCGGCATCACGACACCGTACCCCTTGTAGCGCACGGCATCCAGCGCATGGAGCACCTTCACGTACTCGCGCTTCATCTTCGCCATCTCTTTTAAGGTGGCAAGCATCTGGTATTCGCTTCCGATATTCTCACCAACAAGGTCGCTTATCATCTCATAATAATAAGCATCATCCACATCGAGAATCACCCGCACGCTGCCGTCCGACATATTGATGCCGTCCAGCTTGCACTTCTTGATGTATTCACTCTCCGGCATAAGATTATCCATCGTAATATCCCGTATATTGCTGAGATTTTCCATCAACTGCTTAATCTGCGCGATAATGTCCTGTTTCATCTTATGGTCATAGGGAAGCATCTCCACCCACTTAGGCATATAAAATTCAATCATGGTAAGCGGGAACTCATACAGTATATTTTCCATGATATGGTTAATGTCTTCTCTCTTAAGCTGCTCGCAGTTGACCGGCATTACGGTCACCTGATATTTCTCGCTGATTTCGTCCGCTAAGGTTCTCGTCTCCTCCGCATAAGGTTTTGCCGAATTTAGGAGGACAATAAAGGGCTTGCCGAGCGCCTGCAGTTCCGTAATCGTGCGCTGTTCCGCATCCAAGAAATTCTCTCTTGCAAGCTCTCCGAAGGAACCGTCGCATGTCACGACAATACCAATCGTAGAATGATCCTTGATAACCTTTCTGGTTCCTATTTCCGCCGCCTTGGTAAACGGAATCTCCTCCACGGACCACGGCGTCTTCACCATACGCTCCATCTCTTCTTCCATATGTCCCGTAGCGCCGTCCACCATATATCCCACACAGTCAATGAGCCGCACATCCACATCAATATCCGTGCCCAGCTTAATATGTGCCGCTTCCTTCGGTATAAATTTAGGCTCTGTCGTAGTAATCGTCTTACCACCCGCGCTCTGGGGCATTTCATCCTGCGCGCGTTCCTTCTCATTCTCATCTTCCATAAAAGGAAGCACGAGCAGATTCATGAAGCGTTTGATAAATGTTGACTTTCCCGTTCTGACCGGACCGACAACACCCAGATAAATCTCTCCCCCTGTTCTAAGCTGTATATCTTTATACAGGTCATATGTACTATTCTGTAGAAAATCCATATAAAAACCTCCTGC
>CANOEC010000082.1 GCA_947564735.1 uncultured Lachnospiraceae bacterium
CCCTGCTGCCTGCACTAAAATATTCCATACAGTTTAAAAATCCCGCATCTTCCCCGGCATAACACGACTCCAATGTCTCCGCCAGCGCGTCCTGCCGCATCAGCCTTCCTTCCCCTTCCTCCGCAATACGGAAGCCGGGATCTAAGCCGATGGTATGGAACTGGTTTCGGAGCACAAAAAGACAGAAGCTGTCAATCGTCGTGATGCGTGCATTGTGCAAAAGCGTCGTCTGTCTCTGCAAATGCTCGTTCTCCGGATCCGCCGCCAGTCGATCAGCCAAAGCTTGGCTGATTCTCTCCCGCATCTCCGCCGCAGCCGCGTTAGTGAAAGTCACCACAAGCAGCCGGTCAATATCCACAGGATGGGCACTGTCGCTGACCATCCCTACAATCCGCTCCACTAACACCGCCGTCTTACCGGAACCCGCGGCGGCAGACACTAACAGATTCCGCCCTCTTGCATCAATCACTCTCTGTTGTTTTTCGGTAAACGCGATTCCCATGTGACACCTCACTTGCCGCCTAATTCTTCCCTCATCTTAAACAGCGCATCGTCTGTGCTCATCTTCGTCAGCTTGCGCGTTTTGTATCCTGCAATCCTGCTGTCATATCCGCACACACTTTTGTATGCACAGTAAGTACATGCCTGATTTGCACCCTGTTCATAGGGATTGACCGATATGGTCCCATCCAATATTCCGCTTCCAATTTCTTTGATTTTGCAGTTTACATAATTCGATACCGTCTGCATATCCTCTTCACTTATGACACTCGAATATGCAGAGAAAGAACCGTCCTTTTTTCGCTCTAAAGGCAGAATTTCAGACTTATCCGTAAACTCCTTATCCAACAATCTGACAGCTTCGTCACTTTCATTGACTATTCCGGTCATCTTAAGTTCCTGCAATAATTTACGATTCACCTGTTCCGGTGTCAAAATATCGCCGTCTTCCACCATCGGGTCGTCAATATGATAGTACAACATCGCCGCCGGAACTACTTTCTTATCCGGATGCATCTTCTGTTCCATCTCCACTGCCGCATTCATATATACCACAAGCTGCAATTGCAGCCCATAGTAAAGCGCCGCCAGATCGAACTTACGCGTACCGGATTTATAGTCGATGACTTTCACATAGACCTTGTCTTTTTCCTCGCATGTATCCACCCTGTCGATTCGTCCGCGAATCCGCATCTTGTCCTGCTCGTTTAAGGCAATATTCAACGCATCCAGATTCTCAATCATGGAGAAGGACATCTCAAACTGTTCCGGCACAAAAGAACCCTTTTTAAGCTGTGTCTGCAAAGTCAATACCGTGCGAGTCAATATTCTGGTCAGCCTTCTGAGCAGATGTCTATTACGTGCACTGCTGTACAGAATCGTCTCCTCGTAGGTGACTGCGTAAGCCTCAATTGCCTCCTCGACCATCCGTCCCGCCTCTTTTTCGGGAAAATCAAACCATGTATATCCGTTTGCGGGCAGCCGCTTGGCAAACAATTCCAGCACACCGTGAAAAACATTTCCCATATCCACGTCCTCAAAGCTGTAATCACCGCGCTCCCGAAGCGCCAGACCATACTGCAAGAAATGCCCGTAGGCGCAGGCAGCATATTTTTCCAGACGGCTGACACTGTTTAATAATATCCCGCCGTATAATGCACGGGTCACCACCCTCGATAACGCAGTATCGCTATAGTGGTAGAACGCCGTCTCAATCAGACGATTCACCGTATCCTGATACTGTGCCCTGTTACGATAACTATGATAAAACGTGTACATTCTGCATGTTAATTCTTCGTCAAGCCTGCCCGCCGCATATTCCCTCAGCATATCCGCCAGCATGCCAATCCCGTCCGCACCGCACACAAGCTGTTCTTCCATTGAATTGCTTTCCGGTGCCTCCACCCTGAGGAGAGGATACATTTTCTTCACCAAATCAATCAGGTATGCCGGACGAAGGCTGTGTCCGTCATTTCCCATCTTGGCATAGGACAAATATAATTTATGCGATGGTTTCGTCATATTCAGGTACAGATACAATCTCTGGATATACATCTGCTGTCTGGGCGATGGCGCAAGCTCCAACTCGGACTCCCGCAAAAACTCCCTGTCAATATCCGAGATAATTCCGCCTCCTCCGGCGCCTTTTGGAATATTGCCGTCGTTTACCCCTAGAAAAAATAGGACTTTGACCTTCTTTAAACGTGTCCTCTCGATATCACCGACCAACACCCTGTCCACATTCTGCGGAATTGTCCCCACACTGATTTCCGTCAGTCCGGAATCCAGAATATCCGCAAATTCCCTGCGCTCCATTTCCTCCCCTGCAAGCAGCTCAAATATCTGGTCAAGCAAATCAATTACCGTCGCATAAATCTGTCCGTATTCCTTGGCACGCGCCAAGTCCCCCTGCTCCTTGAACTTACGCTCGTAATACGCCAGCTTCTGCTGTAATTCGCTCTTTACAATAAAATCATAAAGCGCCTGTATCATTTCCCCCGTTGTGCGAACCGGCATCAAGAGCGGCGCCAGAAGCTCCATCAATCTCTCTCTCATGGCATTGCAGCATTCCAGCTGCTGCAGCGCCGCCTCCTCGCCTTCTTTATTTTCCTCTTTGTAAATAAAAATACTACGCCAGCGCCTCTGCCCGCGAATACCAAATCTACGCACATAATTTTCCAGACGGTCCACCTCATCTATACCAAATCCGGTCAAGCCGGTGCGCAGGAAATGGAAAACGGACTCAAAACTAAAATCCTGAATCACAATTTGTAGTGCGCTCCTAAGATACTCGACAAAGGGATTGCGCAGAATCCCCCGTGTATGATCCAGATAAATGGGAATGCCGAACTTCGCAAATTCCTCCTCCACCAGACTGCCGTAGACTTCCATATCGCCCGTCACTACGGCAAAATCACGATAAAATAACGTTTCCTCCTGCCCCATCATCAGCCTGCGGATTGCGATGCACGTCTGTCTGATTTCTTCTTTGGGCGTGGATGCCTCATAAATATGTACGTTCTGAACCGGTTCTTCATACACCTGCGCTAAGTAACGGAACAGATTCCGCTCCAAATGCGACAATTCTTCATTCTGTGCAAAACGCGGCAGTCTGCCCGATATCCTGTCCCTGCACCACACAGGCTTCTCCTCCGGAACATTTATCTCGCCTGCCAGCTTTCGCAAATCAGCCACTGTCTTCTTACTAAGATGAAACAGTCTGTGTTCCCCGTCAAGCTGATAAGGATTCTCTCTGTCATCAATGGTCACAGTTACAATGACCTTCTTGGTCAATCTAATTAGTTCCTGAATCACGCGGTTCTGAATCGGTGTAAATCCGGTAAACCCGTCAAAAATCACTACACTGTTTCTAATAATTCCAGACTTCGGCAGCGCTTCCCTAAGCCTGTCAAGCGTCTCCTCAGTGGTGATGAATCTGTCATGGATATAATCTAAAAAAGCCCGATACAGCACGCCGATGTCCTGCAATTTATAATAAAGCGCCCCCCGCGACCGTGCATATTCGGTCAGCTTCTCCATCTCCTGTAAGCCAATGCCGTACTGCATAAACTCTGAAATGGCAGACTTTATCTCATGGATATAGCCAATCTTATGAAGGTGGGCGCCCAGCACATGCAGTTCATCCATACACTGTCCCGCCACGTTACGAAGCACAAGGCTCTTGCCGGTATCGTCAAGAATCGGCATGTCCTCATACCCCACCTCCTCCAAGATTCGATGGGTAAGCCTGCCAAAGCTTAAAACATCTATATTCATAATGATGTTGCGTGGATGCTCCACCACCAGATCCATCTGCGTCTGCATGGTGAACTGATCGGGCACAATCAGCAGATAATCCGTCTGCGGATTTAACTGCGACGCCCGTATGATGTCTTCATGAAGTTTCTGACTTTTGCCGGAGCCGGAAGCCCCGAAATAAAATTGAAGTGACACTTACTTGTCCTCTGTTCCTGTGATACTGTTTTTATCATACCACAGGAACGAAGGATTATCTATCTCTTTATCTGCTACAGCTTGGCTTTCCGGTTTGCTGTTACATCTTCCACTCCTGTCCTACACGTTCAATCCAAATCTTGTCTATCTGCATTCCGCTCTCTGCAAAATAAAGCTTGAGATAATTATTCGGATTAAAGAAAATGTCCAGCATTTGCTCCATCTCAACATATTCCCCTCCCGTTCCGTTCAGTGTAAACGTCTTCTTTAATGTGCCGTTCACAAACACGGACATAGACACCTGCGCCAGCTTGGAAGCATCGACCTTCGCCCGGAAACGAAGCTTATGCGCATATCGTCCCTTTGTCTGCAGTCCGCACACGAAAGCTTTTCCCTTGCCTGTATCAATATCGGCGCCGTCCAGTTCCAACTGTTCGTCAAACGCATACCACTCGATGTCAAAATCGACCTTATCGTCCTCCGCCATCGTTTCTGACGCTTCCAGCTCCTCCTTATCCAGCCGGTCAAGACTCCTGTCCATAACGGGAGACCGCATCAGAACACTCAAAATATTCCCAGCACATCTTTGCAAATCGGCACGCTGCAGCGTTCCGTTCTCCAGACTCTCCTGCAGGTTATCGCCATTAGAATTGTTCGCAGAATCCTGCACTACCATGTAAACGTCATTCTGGCTCCGTACCATGGCGGCAATATTTTTCATTGTCGCCGCCTCCCCTTCATCATTGATTTCCGCCCACCAGTCAGTCATCACCAGTCCGTCGTAATGCCATTCATTCCGGAGGATGGTTGTCAACAAATCATAATTGCCTGCCGTCCAAAGACCGTTGACCGCCCCGTAAGTACTCATAATGGCATAGGCTCCGCCTTCTTTCACCGCAATCTCATACCCCTTCAGATAAATCTCACGCAAAGCGCGTTCCGAAAGGACAGAATTATATTTTCTGCGATGGTATTCCTGATTATTGCAGGCAAAATGTTTGAGCGCACCAGTCACCTGATAGACTCCCATACCCTTAATCTGTGCCGCCGCCATTTTGCCGGTAAGCAGCGGGTCTTCCGAAAAATACTCGAAATTGCGCCCGTTTAGCGGGTGCCTGTGAATATTCATACCCGGTCCTAACAAAATATCAATGTGGTTCTTCCTAAGCTCCGCCCCTTCCATCTCATATAACTGTTCAATCAATTCCTCGTTAAAGCTGCACGCCAGACAAGTCCCGTTTGGCAGACAAAAAGCATAGGTTCCGCAGTCCATACGGATACCGGAGGGTCCGTCCGCACAACATCCGCAGGGGATTCCATATCCTTCCAGCGACTCTGTCACGCCGCCAAAAGCCGCTGCCGTGCCCGGCGTAACTTTTGGAGAACACATTCCTTCCCCACGGACAATACAACACAAATCCTCGTCGCTAAGCTGTCCAATGAAATCCTCAAGGGATACCTTTTTATCATAGACATCCGCCAGCCGATATCCCTTATCACCTGTATACGGAATTTCCGTTTTCTTCTCTTCCCTACTCCTTTTCGTCATACTGTAAGCGCGAAGGGGCGTCTGTTCCCATGAAACAGTAAGCCGCCCATCCTCCTGCAACGGCTTCATCCTCTCAAATGCTTCCACCGGTGCCAATGCCTGAGTGCACTCTTCTACAACTTTATCTTCTTTTACGTGCATACTGCCCGTCGCCTGCGCGCTTCTGACGTCTTCGCCCACATAAAATGTATAGACACCCGCCTCTAACACATAGCAGAACTGATGTCCCGTTATGCCGCTGTCGTCATAGGAAGCAAGTGCACCCTGCTTCACTTCCATCACAAGCTCCTGCTCCTCCTGCGGCTCCAGACATCCTGTCTTGGCAAATGCCACCAGTTCACGTGACGGCTTTCCCAGACGTCCCTGCGGCGCGCCCACATATACCTGCACCACCTCTTTCGCCGCAAAAGAACCGACATTTTTTACTTTTACACGAAAGACGCAGTTCTCCTCTTCCAGCTCCATACTGCTATGTATCTCAAAGGATGTATAAGATAAGCCGAACCCGAACGGATACAGCACTTTATTCTTCGTCGCGTCAAATGTCTCGAAATACCGATACCCCACATAAATATCCTCCGCATACCGGTTCCCATCAGCCCCTCCAAAATGAGCGTCGGAAGGATAGTCCTCCACCGAAAGGGCTATGGTATCCGCCAGTTTTCCACTGGGGCTCACTTTCCCCATAAGAACATCCGCCACCGCGTGTCCGCTTTCCATTCCGCCCTGCCATGCATAGAGCACCGCCTGCGGTTTGTATAACTCCACCCATTTCATGTCAATAATATTTCCCACGTTGAGCACAACAATCACCCGCTCAAAAGCTTTACATACGCTTTCGAGCATCCGCTCCTCTCCTTCCGAGAGATAATAACTGCCTCTTTCATTCGTGGCGTCGCGATCCTCTCCTGCCGTCCGCCCGATGACAACGACTGCCGCATCACTTTCTGCCGCCGCTTTCTCAACAATTTCACAGCTTAAGGGCATCTCCTGCTGGCTCCACGGTTCCTGCGCCCACCCTTTTCCCATATCAAAAGGATGCTCCCCAATCCACTCCTTATAAATCTGCTCCAACTCACAATTCAGCTCAAGCGCTTCTTCCTTTAATGCGTCCAATATCCCTACTACATACCGGGTATTAATCATCCCGCCGGAACCTGTCCCACTCTTGTAATAATCAAACTGAATCCGTCCGAATACCGACAGTTTTTCCCTCTCATGCAGCGGGAGCGCATTGTTGTCATTCTTTAAAAGAACTGCCCCTTCCGCCGCAGCCTGTCTTGCTTTCTGTGCATATGCATCCCAGTCTATCGCGTATTTGTTTCCCATAGTAACCTCCTCTATGATTTTCCTGTCTTTATGCCTCCGTCTGCTCAAACCTATGGAAGCAAGTAACTCCTAAATCATAGTATATACCATGCTCTATCCGTTTTACCAACGTTATTTTATCTATTTTGTCTATTACCGTTTTTTAACTTTCCCTGCAATGCAGTCTTTGTTCAAATCAAAGAAATATATACATCAAGATACAGCATGATCCATATGACTCTATGTGAGCGGACATCATCTTAATTAACATAGGGAGAAGCGATTGGCTTCTCCCCACACCCATTTTTATATCATAGCAAATTTTCCCTCTCTCCAAGTCTGCAGCGAGCTTTTCACAAAATACTCAAAAACTCGTAATCGGGCTTCACTCAGTTTTCTACTTTCCACTCTTACGATTGGAAACCACATCAAAAATAACTGCCAGAAGGAGCACACCGCCCTTGACGACATACTGCCATGAGTCTCCAATTCCCATGATGGACATACCCATGTTGATGACGCCAAGAAGAAGCGCACCGATGATAACACCCGGAATTGTACCGCTTCCGCCGTATGCCGAAGCACCGCCGATGAAACAGGAACCGATGGCATCCATCTCGAAGGAAGTACCCGTTGAACCATTGACGGAACCTACGCGTGCAAGACAAAGCAGTCCGCACAGACCTGCAAGCAAACCCATATTCGCATAGGCGATAAAGTATACTTTATTTGTATTGATACCTGAAAGCTGCGTCGCCTTCTCATTACCGCCCACCGCGTAGAAATAACGTCCGAATGCAGTCTTTGAAGTAATAAAATGATAAATCAGACAGATTGCCACTACCCAGACAAGCATAACGGAAATACCTTTATACTGTGTAAGCAGATAGCAATAAAACAGCAAAACCGCAGATATCACGATTGCACGCCCAAAATCTGCAATCGCGCTGTTCTGGCGATAACCTTTTTTCGCCTTGTTGGCACGGGAGGCAATCGTGCTGTAAATGATAAAGGCAACCGCCAGTGCACCAATCAAAAACGGAGACCAGATATGCGCATCCGTATCGAATCCCGGAATTTTAATATATGCCGTAAAAATATTTAAGAACATTTCATCTTGAACGGCTACCGTCTTGCTGTCCAGTATCAGACGCCCGAACCCGCGAAAAATGAACATGCCGCCCAGCGTAGTGATAAAGGGCGGAATCCTCACATAACCAATCCAGTACCCCTGCCAGATTCCTGCCACCAGACCGACCAGAATGCATATCGGAATTGTGACAAAAACGTTAACTCCATGGTTGGTGAGCATAACTGCCGCCATACCTCCCACCATACAGATAACGGATCCTACCGACAAATCAATATTACCACCGGTCAGAATACATAATAACATACCGCATGCCATAACAAGCACATATCCATTCTGTAAAAGTAAATTCGACATGTTCTGCGCATACAGCAAACGTCCACCTGTTAAAAAATAGAACAAAACAAATACAACTATAAGGGCAATTACCATACTGTTCTTCGTTAGAAAAGCGCCTAAGTTAAATTGGCCGCTGCCCGCACTTTCTTTTTTTGTTGACATGATTACAACTCTCCTTTCGCATTATGCCTTGGCACTGATAATGTAGCTCATGATTTTTTCCTGCGTAGCTTCTTTTGCATCCAGTTCCCCGCGCAGCTCTCCCTCATTCATAATATAAATGCGGTCACACATACCGATTAATTCCGGCATTTCCGAGGAAATCATAATAACTGACTTACCCTCTTCCACCATTTTATTAATCAGGCAGTAAATATCGTATTTTGCTCCTACATCAATACCACGGGTCGGCTCATCCAGAATCAAAACATCCGGCTCCGTAAACATCCACTTGCCGAGCAGCGCTTTCTGCTGGTTGCCGCCGGACAGATTACCAACTCTCTGCTCGATCGACGGCGTTTTCGTGCCCATAGCTTCTGTCATCTCTTCCGCTACGTTTTTCTCTTCGGTCATGTCGATGACTCCCTTGGAACATACCTTATCCAGCCGTGCCAGTGTCGTATTAAAACGAATGGATTCGCCAAGAATCAGCCCATTTACCTTTCTGTCCTCCGTCACATACGCAAGTTTATGATGAATCGCCTGTTCCGGATTCTTCAAATCAACCTTTTTTCCGTCCAGATACAATTCTCCGCTGATATTCGTACCATAACTCTTGCCGAAAATAGACATCGCAAGCTCTGTACGTCCTGCTCCCTGTAATCCAGAAAATCCTATCACTTCGCCTTTATGTACCTTAAAAGAGATATTGTTATCCACTATTTTCTCATGATAAAGCGGATGATAAACTGTCCAGTTCTTCACCTCCAGACCGACCTCATCGCGCACCTTATGTTCGCGAATCGGATAGCGGTCATCCATGGGGCGCCCAACCATGCCTTTGATAATCCGATCTTCGCTGAACTCATCCACACCCTTTACCAAGGTTTCAATCGTAGAACCGTCGCGAATGATTGTCGCTTTATCTGCACAGTAGATAATTTCGTTCAATTTATGTGTAATAATGATTGATGTCAATCCGTTTTTCTTAAATTCCATCAAAAGATCCAGAAGCATCTTTGCATCCTCGTCATTCAACGAAGAGGTTGGTTCGTCAAGTATAAGCAGCTTTACATTCTTGGAGAACGCCTTCGCAATCTCAACAAGCTGCTGCTTACCTGTTCCGATGTCTTTAATCAATGTCTGTGCTGACTCATCAAGCCCCACTTGATGCATGTGCTTTTCAGCCTCATTGTAGGTTAGATCCCAGTCAATATGTCCTAACTTATTCTTTTTCTCATTTCCCAGAAACATGTTCTCGCCAATGGTAAGCAATGGAATCAATGCTAATTCCTGATGAATAATGACAATCCCCTTTGCCTCACTGTCTTTTAATGTCTTAAACTGACAAATCTCTCCGTTATAATAAATCTCGCCCGAATAACTACCCACAGGGTATGTGCCGGACAAGACATTCATCAATGTAGATTTTCCCGCTCCGTTCTCGCCGATGAGTGCATGGATTTCTCCGCGCTCAACTACAAGATTCACATTATCCAGTGCTTTTACTCCCGGAAACTCCTTGGTAATGGATTTCATTTCCAATATTGTATCACCCAAAAGATTTCCTCCTCTCCTACTACAATATATTTATGGTTAATACCCCTTACAGCCAGTAAGGAATTATCC
>CANOEC010000083.1 GCA_947564735.1 uncultured Lachnospiraceae bacterium
CTGACAAATCCTTTAATATTCGCCACCACTTCCGACGTGTCGCCACTCTCCTTTGCCTTGGCAAAAAGCGATGTCTTATCACTGCTTGTCAGCTTATCGGCGTAATCCGCCGCCTGTCCCGCATGATATTTCATATTATAATACAATTTCTGCGTGCCCGCAGTACTTTTTATGGCGCCTGCTCGAAGGATATCACTCCTGCTGGTATTGCCTTGATTTAAGAGTGTGCTTCTGCCTGTCCTCCTGCTCTTACTGCTCCTGCTCAAAGCACGCTGCAACAGAGAATTGCTCCCACTCACATTGTTATTGCCATTTAACAGGGCGCTCATATAATTCCTTGTAACTCTCATCCGTATTCTCCCTTCTGTCCAACAAGAAAATCTGCTTCGCATTCTTCCACGTTTGTTGAAATTTCCTTATAACATAAAGTAAGCGCTTTTCCTTACATTAAGTATATCGTTACTTGATACGGAGAATAAAGTGCTTTGTAACCAATGGTTTCGTTTTGGTTATAAATCACATCATATTACTTTTCCTGCTGCAGCTCTTACCCGTCCCTGCATCATCAGCGTCAGTATAAAACAATCTTCTCTCACCTCATACTGCATCGTCCCATAATACTTTTCCACACAGCTTCTCATGTTGTTCATTCCGAGTCCGTGGGCTTCCGCATCCAGCTTTGTCGTCCGCAGACTGCCTTTCTGTGCACATATGCTTCTAACGTCGCAGCTGTTCTCGATTACCAGAAAAAACATACATCCCTTCATATACCCCCGAAAACGGATAAATGGTTCCTGAGCTTCCGCTTTTTGACATGCCTCTATCGCATTATCCAATGCATTATTAAGCACAATCCCAAGGTCAAACGCTTCAATGCCCATCTGTAACGGATAGACCAAATCACCCTCTAAACGGATTCCTTCCTGTGCACACAATGCTCCTTTTCTATTTAAAATAACATCCGTTACCGGATTTCCTGTGCTGAATTGTAAAGACAGCTCCGCCGCCGCACGCTGCATATTCCGCAGATACTGACCGGCTTCCTGCCGAATGTCTTCCGGAAGCTTTCCGCTCTGCGTCCCCGCCCACAGAAGCTGCTCCATATCCGCCACATAATTATTGATATCATGGCGCATACCACGGATTCCGTCATATAACTGCTCCATCTCCTTGACATGCTCTGTCATATCCGCTAACTGCCGCTTATAGAAAAGAAGATTATTTCTTTGTTCTTCCGCCTGCATAAACTCACTGTATATTTTCCGGCTGAATATCGTACAACCGATGCAAAGAAGTGCCGTCACCGGCACAATCACATACATACTCCCGTGCTTTTCATACAGGAAATCAATTTCTGCCCCTTTCTGGCTATAAAAAGTGATTCTCCACGCTACGTCAAACGCCATACTTATGAATGGCGTCAACAGCAGAAACCAGAGTCCATACTTGTTTATCTCTTCTACAGTCCCTTTCATATATCTGCGGTACCAGCGCAGAGCGGCATATATCATCAGTAAATGTCCTACAGCAAAAACAATAAAACTGACTTGCTGGATTACTTCTGTCTGTCTCATAAAATAATCCGGATTGATTTTTTCCGCAATCAACTTATCCGTCAAGAAATCCATATAGCCCGATATTGCCAATGACCACACGCTGTATAATGCAAACCGGGTCAGCTCCTGCATGGTATAGAACACGAACACCATGTACAGCTTCGCCAGCTTTCTGCCGGCATACAATATGTCCATTACAACAAAGCTGCAGCTTACCGCAGCTGCCAGTTTTGCAATACTGTAACTACTGTTATTTATCGTCTCTCCCGTGCCGCCACAAAGCATTTTATCCACCCATGCAGAATTGCTCAGCCAATAGCTGACCAAGGATGCCTGTAAGAAAAAAAGTATCTTCCCGCTGGAACGATACTTTTCTTTCAACATCATCTTGTCTTTACACAAAAACAGCAAAAGTCCCGCTTTCACTGCACACTCTGCCAGTTCAGGCACATACATTGCCATATCGTTACTCCTTTAAAAAGTCGCAATACAGTTTCACAAATTCACCGTATTTCTGCTTCGCAAGATAAATCTTATCCCCCTGCCCGACCATGATACTGTCATGGTCATACCCGCTGATTGCTGACAATGCCACCAGATAGCCGCGATGACAGCGATAAAATCCATCCCCGAGCACTTCCTGTAAATGGTTCATCCGTTCATAGTATTCCAGACACTCTGTTTTCGTATGCAGAATAACCTTACGCCCGTTATTTTCCACATAGAGAATATCTTCTACCGGAATCCTGCAGTGACGCCCTTCCGCTTTCACCAGCAGATATCTCGGCACAGCTTTCTTTTTCTCCACTTCCTGCATGGCGCGTTTCAGAACATCTGTCATTTTATCTTGATCAACAGGCTTCATCAAATAATGAAAGGCACCTACATCAAAAGCATCAAAAACCTGCTCCTTGACACCCGTCACAAATATCAGAATGGCGTCCGACAGCTTCTTCAAATGTCTTGCCGTCTCCATACCGTCCATCCCTTCCATCGCAATATCAAGGAGGACAATATCCGGGCAATAGCCCTCATTTACACTCTCTAACAGCTTCATCCCTGAATCAAACTCACATGTCTGCGCCTGAGAAAACTCCTTCTCAAGTAAGGTTAGAATCCTTTCTCTCCCTCTTACCTCATCATCGCATATTGCAATATTCATATTTCCCTCAATCCTCAGTCAGTTATTTAAAGCTGGTCGTCCACCGTGCTTCCCTTGATGTCTTCCTCTAACAGCTTCATCTTATGGAGCATATTCTTAATGTCAGACTGTACATCAGACGTAGTGCTTACACCGCCCATGCCGGCATCAATCATCGCATCTAACAAATCTCCGTCTTCTCTGGCACGTTCTTCAGACTCTTTGCGCAATTCTTCCCGCTCTTCACGCTTTTCATGCGCTTCGTCGATTCTTTCCTCCAGCGCTTCCCTGTCTTCCTTTCTGTCCTCGATTTTCTCTTCTTCTTCGGCTTTTTCCTCCGCCTTGTCTTTGGCTTCCTCGACTTTCTCCTCGAGTTCTTCATCCACATGCTCTTTGCCTTCCGAGATTAACAGACCAACCGCCTCTTTACCTGCTTCATCCATCACCTTGTCTGCCTTCTTCTGGGCTTTCTCCATCTCATGATACTTCAGACGCTCCAGCTTGGTTGCAGTGATTGCCGCATTATATCCCTTAATCTCTTCATTGAGCTGTTTATTTTTTCCTTCAAAAGTAGCCTGATATTTGTCAATCCCAAGGCATCGCTCCTGATACTCTGTAAGAGGCTCTTCTTCCAACTGCGCAAGACGCTCCTGCTCCTCCTTTGTCAAACGTACTTCCGTCGGGTTTCTTAACGCATCTTCCTTTTTCTCCAAAAGTTCTAAATCTTTCTGTTCCTGCGAATCTGCTTCTACGCCATACTCCTGCCTTAATGCCTCTTTCTTTTCATCCCCTTGTGCGATAATATCCAGATTCTCTTTTATCTCCCCATGAAGCGCCGCCACTCTATCCTTCATTTCAGCAAGACCCTGATCAACCTTCCTGTCCCCTTCCCATGCGTCGCCTATCATCTTGAGCGCTTTCTTGCGGGCACGCTGTATACGCTGGGTAAGGAAATCACTCTGCATCCCCAAATCACCTGCGTAGATATTAGCCTTACCTTGCTTATTCTGCGCGCTTCTTCCCTCTCTGAGCGCTGCCCTTTCCCGCGCCGCGCTGCTGACATTGATTACTTGATTATCGTTTGCATTTGCCCTTATCTGCATAAAAACCTCCTTGTTATACATGGGCAAAATCCGTTTCGCCCATCACATTCTATAATTCTCTCTAACAGTTCATAAGGATATACATTCATATTCCTATAAATTTTATCGGTTTCTTAGGACCTTTTCTTAACAAAAAACGCCACTGTTCATCGCACAATTCATGACATAAAATCCTACGTTCACAACCACAGACAATTTTATTCTTTACCCAAAATGCCTTCGGCATTAGGTTCGGAAGCACCTTCGGTTCCTCCGCTCTTTGGTGGAATTTCCTATAACACAAGAAAATCGCTTCGCGATTATCTTGGGAAGAATGCTCCGCATTCTTCCGCTCTTTAGCGGAATTTCCTATACAAGGAAAAAGACTCCGGTTATTACGCCGAAGTCTTTTCATTACGTGTGTTACGTTATAATTGGATGTTATCATCCTGATGGGCGTTCTGATTCCAGTTCCCGCCCTGTGAACCAGCATCCTGATATCCGGAACCGCCCTGTTCCTGCTGGTAACCGGTACCCGCCTGTCCGTTCGGATAACTCTGCCCATTCTGATAATTCTGGTAGTCCGGAGCCTGCTGGAAATTCTGATAATCAGAGTTTGGCTGATAGCTCTGGTAATTCTGATTCTGCTGATAGTTCTGATAACCCGAATCCTGCTGATAATTCTGATTCGGTTGATAGTTCTGATAATTCTGGTTTTGCTGATAATTCTGGTAGTTCTGGTTTTGTTGATAATTCTGGTAATTCTGATTTTGCTGATAATTCTGGTAGTTCTGGTTTTGTTGATAATTCTGGTAATTCTGGTTTTGCTGATAGTTCTGGTATCCGGAATTATAATTACCAAACGTAATCTCCTTCAAAGCCACATAAAGTTCCGCAAACGTCATCTGCATATACGGATTCACATAGAAGATTGCAAGAATGCCGCATGTGAGTGCACTCAACAACATCCAGCCGTAAAAAGACAGCCCCAGTACAAACGCATTCCACTTATTGCCGTCCATCATCTGTTTGCTCATGGCAAACGCTTCCTTGGAATCAATCCCCGGATTTTCCGCCAATATATAAGGAATCATAAGATATTCATAACTTTTGATGATTCCCGGAATAAAGAACAGCAAAGACCACAGGAAAATATAAAGCTGCCTTAAGAACATAATCTTAACCACATTCATATAGGAATTGGAAAAGGCATATCCCAGTTCACCAAGCTCCGCTTTCTGGTAATGGCTGACTACAAAAAAACGCTGTACCCCAATCTGCAGCGGGTAAAATAAGAAAACCATCAGCAATGTGACAATCACCATCATCACTGAAAAAATCACCATCAATCCAGCAAATATCGCCAATATCTCTGACGGGTTCATATATCCCATTTCAGAATTCATCTGCTGAACGTACCTCGCATTGAAGTTAACGCCCATACCGCCACCGCCGACCAGCGCCGCAATAAAGGCAACCAGCACCATCTTCCAATAGTTAAACTTAAAGTACTTTTTCGCGTTCTCTTTCAATTCCGCTCTTGTCCACATAAAATTCTCCTCTCACATCACATGCACAATCATTTCATCATAAGCCACTGTCTTATACTTTAATATAATATACGACAGAATGCAAGTAAAAGCTTATTTCTTGTCAATGTTTTCCTGTCATTGTATCTCCAGAAAATTGTACACTCTCATGCCCATATAAAACACCTATAGGCTTTATCCAAACTTTCCGGTAATATAATCCTGCGTCCGTCTGTCTGCCGGAGCCAAGAACAGCTCCTTTGTCTGTCCTGCTTCCACCAGCTCTCCATTTAGAAAAAAAAGCGTATCATCCGACACCCGCAATGCCTGCTGCATATTGTGCGTTACCACAACAACCGTGTAATCCGTCCTCAGCTTTTTCATCAGCTCCTCTGTCTTTATCGTGGAAGCAGGATCAAGCGCCGAAGTGGGTTCATCCATCAAAAGAACCTCCGGCTGTACCGCCAGTGCCCGCGCTATGCACAATCTCTGCTGCTGTCCGCCCGACAGCCGAAGCGCCGGCTCATCCAGACGATTTTTTACTTCGTCCCAGATTGCCGCACCGCGCAGACTCTCCTCCACAATCCTGTCCAGCTCTCCCTTCTGCCGCATCCCGTGAATTTTCGGTCCATACGCAATGTTTTCATAGATGCTCATCGGAAAAGGGTTCGGCTGCTGAAATACCATGCCCACTCTTTTGCGCAGCTTCGCAACGTCAATCTGCGGGGCATAGATGTCCCGGCCGTCCAGATAAACGCCCCCCGTAATCCGCACATTTCCTGCTAAATCATTCATTCTGTTCAGTGTCTTTAGAAAGGTAGATTTTCCGCATCCGGACGGTCCAATCAGCGCGGTAATCCTGTTGGCTGCAATTTCTATTGTAATATCCCTAAGTGCATGGACGCTGCCATAATATAAATGCAGCCTCTCTGTCCTTATTTTTACACCGCTTTTCTTTTTACACATACGATTTGCCCATGTCAAACCCATATTTTTCTCTTTATTTTTCCTGTCGCACTCGTTTTTTTGCAAGCATTCCAATCAAAAACTGAATCAATAGCACGATGCATAATAAAACCGCCGCAATCCCAAATGCCACGTCGTATTCTGCTTTTGACATACTCAGATAAAGCTGCACAGTAAGCGTGCCGCCGGATTCCATAAGCTTATGAATCAGCCCCTCTCCCGGTCTTGGCAGTGATGCTCCACTCCCCGCCGTCAGCAACAGCGCCGCCGACTCCCCAACAATACGTCCGATTGCAAGCATTACGCCCGTCACAATACCCGGCAGTGCACAGGGGAACAGAATCGTCCGTATCACATGCCATTTTGTCGCGCCCATGCCAAACGCCCCCAGGCGATAGTTATCCGGCACAGCCCTAAGCGCTTCCTGCGTGCTGCGCGTAATCATCGGCAGCACCATCAGCGTCAGCGTCAGAGAACCCGTCAGAATGGAATAACCAAATCCCAGCGTCCTGCCAAAAAATACCATGCCGAACAGTCCGAAAATCACGGATGGGATTCCCGCAAGCGTCTGTACCGCAAATTCCACCAGCCGGATAAAGGCGCTCTTTTTTGCGTATTCATTTATCCATACTGCTGCACCTACCCCGACGGGAACTACAATAAAGAGCGTCAAAGCCACAATGAGCAGCGTATTCATAAGATTGCCCGCAATTCCGACCGTACCGTTTTTGACACTCGGCGTCGTCAGCAAAAAAGACAGGCGCAGGAATCTACCGCCTTTTTCAAAAACATATAGGATTATCCCGGTTAAAAGCAGTATCGTCAAAAATGCCGCCAGCTTTATGAACAAAAGAAGCAGTCCCTCCCTTATTTTCCTGCCCATTTATTTGTCTCCGCTCCTTACAATATGATTTAATGTCAAATTGACCAGTATGATAAAAATGAATAACACCAATCCTATCGTAAATAGCGCCTGCCTGTGCAGACCGGCAGCATACCCCATCTCACCGACAATTGCCGTGGTCAGAAATCTGACCGGATAAAACGGAAGCGGAATGTTCACACACCCGCCAGACACAAGACTGATTGCCAGCGCCTCGCCGACCGCACGCCCTACTCCTAACACCACCGCCGTAATAATCCCCGGCTTTGCCGCCGGTATGACCACCTTAAAAATCGTCTGCATTTGAGATGCGCCCAGCGCAAGAGAAGATGCTTTTAACTCCGCCGGCACTTCCCGCAGCGCCGATTCGCTGATACTTGTCACCGTCGGCAGAATCATGAGAGTAAGTACCAATACCGCCGACAGCAGATTGGCGCCGCCGGTAAACTGATGTGTCACAGAATCACGATACAGCCTAAGCTCCAATCGATAGACAAGCGGATTTAAGACCATTAACCCAAGCATTCCATAAACGACTGACGGAATCCCGGAAAGCAGTTCCACCGCCGTCTTCATCACCGCGGCCATTTTGTCCGAAGCAATTTCTACCAGATACACCGCTGTAAGAAGCGCAATCGGAACACCCAGCATGACAGCCATTGCCGTTCCCACAAGCGAAGTGAGCACTATGTATAGAATCCCGTACTGCGCCTGTTTTGCCGTAGGGCTCCATACTGTGGAAAACAACATATCCCTGATTCCTATTTTCCATATTGCCGGCACGCCATTGACAATCAGATAACCTGTAATTACCGCAACCGTTACAATCGTAAGGAAAGCACAAGCCGTAAAAAATATCTGCACCGCACACTCGACTGCATGAACACAGTTTCTTTTATACATAAAAGTACTTTTCCTTTGCTTCAAATACATATGTCCTCTTAATGTGACCTCTGCTCTCATGAAACACCCTCTTCTCCGTATTGGATTTCCATTCTATTGTGTCCCGTCCCAACCATGTATCCCTTATACTTCTCATTGCCTATGTATGACATACGGCTCCGGCACCATAAGACCAACCGATTCAATCAGCTGCCTCCCTTTCTCCGAATACAGATAGGAAAAAAACTTCTGTACCGCTGCTTTCTGTATTGGGATATCCCCCTTCGTTACCATGATAAGCGGTCTGGTAAGGGGATAGACCCCTTCCGAGATATTTCTGTCCGTCGGCGCATGACCGTCTAGGGACACTGCCTGCACCGTCTCATCTAACACATCCCTTGAAACATATCCAACCGCTCCGGGTGTTGCCGCTATCCTTGCCATTACAGCACCGTTGGAATCGAGTTCATTGGCATAAGCGCACTGCTCTTCCATTCCAAGCAGCTTTTCAAAAGTTTCCCGTGTTCCGCTGCCCGCCTCTCTGCCTACCACTACAATTGGCTGCTCCTCTCCGCCCACTTCACGCCAACTTCTAATCCTGCCCGCATAAATCCCGGTTAACTGTTCCAGCGTCAATGAAGTAACAGTATTCGACCTATCCGTGATTATCACAATTGCCTCCATTGCCGCAATATTCTCTATGGCGCCGGAGGATTTTTCACTCTCATTCAGCCTTCTGGATGAGGCTGCAATATCCGCACTGCCCGAAAGCATTGACTCTATCCCTGCAGAAGAACCGATAAATTCAACATTCACCATCACGGACGGATATTCCTCCATAAATGATTCCGACAATGCCAACGCAAACTTTTCCATAGAAGTTGAACCTGCCACAGTTATCCGCTCCTGCTGCAAATATTTCCCTCGCGTCGAACCGCCTCGACCAAGGAATCCATCCCTCACTCCCTGCCCGGCAAAAAGAAATACCGCACCTGCTGTAATCATAAGCATAACCGTTATCCTAAAAACCCTTTCTCTTTTCATGTCAGCCGTCCGTTTTTTATACTTTATGCATTCCTGTAGTTGTCTCATATCTACTATTTTTATAAAATATGCTTTTTATGATGTTGGGGTCAAAATGAACTTTTACAAAATACTACTGGCAGATTGCACAAATTGCTC
>CANOEC010000084.1 GCA_947564735.1 uncultured Lachnospiraceae bacterium
CGTTGAAAAGTCTTTGCCAGAGCTTGAAACAAAACCATATCAGGTTATTTGGGCTTTGGCACGACATTGATTGGGGCTTATCTGAAAGGAGAAGGCTCTGCGGAAAGTATCGCCGCGACCCTTTTATATGGAAAGAAGTATCTGAAGATCATGCTGATCGGTCTGCCGGCGTTTGCAGCGGTACAGATCTATTCGAGTACGCTGCGCGAGTGCGGCCAGACGATGCTGCCCATGAAAGCGGGTATAGCAGCTGTTATTGTAAATCTGGTATTTAACTACATATTGATCTACGGAAAATTTGGCGCACCCGCACTCGGTGTGAGCGGTGCGGCGATCGCGACGGTTCTCTCGCGTTATGTGGAGATGCTGATTACAGTGATCGGTGTCCACAGAAAGAGCGTCGGGGAGCATGCGGTGTATTCTTTTGTCCAGGGCCTGTACCGGACACTGAAGGTGCCGCGGGAACTGACCTTTAAGATCATCAGGAAAGGAAGTCCGCTCCTGTTCAACGAGACATTGTGGGCAGCGGGCATGGCGATGCTGACGCAGTGTTATTCCATCCGCGGACTGAATGTCGTGGCTGGATTAAATGTCTCCAATACGATCAACAATGTGTTTAATATCGTGTTCATCGCACTGGGGGATTCCGTCGCCATCATCGTGGGACAGCTGCTCGGGGCCGGAAAGATGAGAGAGGCGAGGGATACGGACAATAAGCTGATCGCTTTTTCCGTGATGTGCTGTACAGGCGTGGCGTTTGTCATGTTTCTCATGGCGCCGCTGTTTCCGGGATTATACAAGATCAATGACGAGGCGCGCCTGCTCGCGCGGTATTTCATCATGGTCACGGCACTGTTTATGCCGCAGAATGCGTTCCTGCACGCGACGTACTTCACGCTGCGCTCCGGCGGCAAGACGATCATCACATTCCTGTTTGACAGCGTCTTTATCTGGTGCGTCAGCGTTGTGATCGCCTTCACGCTCAGCCGCTACACAGAGCTTCCGGTCATCGCAGTGTACGCGGTGGTGCAGCTCGGGGATATCATCAAGTGCATCATCGGATTCATACTCGTCAAAAAGGGGATATGGCTGCAGAATATCGTGGCATAATGAATTTGGCGCAGGCTTCAGAGCCTGCGCCAAATTCATTGAATGGCAAGATTTATTTATCTGCAAGAAAATCATACTGTGACATGAAGAGCTTATAATACTCACCCTTCTGTGCGAGCAGTTCGTCGTGTGTGCCGGCCTCGAGGATATTTCCCTTGTCGACATACATGATACAGCTTGCATTCTTGATGGTCGAGAGCCTGTGGGCGATGATGAAGGAGGTGCGTCCCTCCAGCAGCCTGTTCAGACCTTTCTGCAGCAGGATCTCCGTCTCGGTGTCGATGCTCGAGGTCGCCTCGTCCAGGATCAGGATCGCCGGGTTTTCGAGCAGCGCCCGCGCGAAGCTGATGAGCTGCCGCTGGCCTGCCGAGAGGCGGCTTCCGCGCTCGTTGACCTGTGTCTGGTAGCCATTCTCCATCTCCATGATAAAGTCGTGCGCGCAGACGGTTTTGGCAGCGTTGATGACGTCCTCGTCCGTTGCGGTCAGATTTCCATAACGGATGTTGTCCATAATGGTGCCGGAGAAGATAAAGCTGTCCTGCATCATGATGCCCATCTGCTTATGCAGAGATTTTAAAGTTACTTTAGAGATGTCTATACCATCAATCAGAATCTCGCCGGAATCCACGTTGTAGAAGCGGCTGATAAGATTGACGATGGTCGATTTTCCTGCGCCGGTAGGTCCGACAATGGCGAAGGTATCGCCGGGATGCGCGGTAAAATTGACCTTATTTAATATCTGTACATTGTCTTCATAACTGAAACACACATCCTTAAATACTACTTCGCCACGTATTGGCGGGATGGGAACGGCATCCGGCACGTCTTTTACGTTGACCGGTTCGTCAATGGTTTCAAAGATGCGTTCCAGATACGCAATTGCAGTTAGCAGCGAGTTGTAGAAGGAGGCAAGTGTATTGATCGGTTCCCAGAATCTTGATATGTAGGAGGTAAAAGCAATCAGGATACCGATTGTTACACCGTAGAGCTCTCCGGAAATCCATCCGATGCCGACGACGTAGATAAAAGCGGTCGTCACAGTAGAGATGGAGTCAATGCAGGGCCACATGATAAAATTGTATTTTACAGCGCGCATCCATGCACCGCGGTAATTGTCACTGAGGCGGTTAAAGATGGAAGTATTTTCTTTTTCACGGACAAACGACTGGGTGACCCGGATACCGTTTATGCTTTCTGCAATGTATGCGGTCAGGTTTGACTGCTTGTTGCTTTGTATCTGCCATGCGCGCCGTTGCCTTCTTTTCACGAAAATAATGACTGCCATCAGTACGGGGAGTCCGCACAGACAGATCAAGGTAAGCCTTACATGCAGTGCAAACATGAAAAACAGGATAAAAATCAGATTACACATATCCGTAATCGTATTGATAATACCGTTGGACAACAGATCGCTTAAGCTGTTGACGTAATTGACTACGCGTACCTGAATCTTACCATGCGGACGTTCATCATAGTAGGAGAAAGGAAGCTCCTGCAAATGGCAGAAAATGTCCGAACGAAGTTCATGAACCACGGATTGTCCTACGCGGCTTGTGATGCGGATTTTTAAACGGATGCAGACGCAGGCATACAATACAATAACGAGCGATATTAATGTAATGATTACAATAGCCTTAATATTACCGGCTGGAATATAAGTGTCCATGATTTCGCTGATAAAGATGGGAAAGAGCATGGTCAGCGCTGAGGAGGACAACATCAAAAACAGAGCAAGTGCAAGCTGACCGCGGTAGGGTCTGACATATTTGAGCAGTCTGCTAAGCTGTTTGATGTCGTAGCTTTCTTCTATTATCTCGTCAATATCATATTTATTACGCGCCATAGTATCCGCCTCCTTTCCCGGAAGTCCGGTTCAGTTCGTCTACATATTTCTCATATTCACCGTACTGGTGATGGAATACGGTAGCATAATAGCCGTTATTCTTCATAAGCTCATCGTGTGTACCCTGTTCCACGATGCGTCCGTCGTTGACCACCAGTATCAAATCAGAATCCTTGATAGAAGAAATGCGGTATGCGACAACGAAGATAGTACACCTGTTATCTAATGTGCTAAGCTGTTTTTGTATGTAACTTTCGGTTTCCATATCGACAGCAGATGTGGTGTCGTCGAGAATCAGTATCGAAGGATTCTTTAATAGGGCACGGGCAAGCGAAATTCGTTGCTTCTGACCGCCGGAAAGACCGACGCCTCGTTCCCCCACAATCGTGTCATATCCATCAGGCATCTGACGGATGAAGCCGTCGGCGTCCGCCATGATTGCAGCCTTTTCTACATCCTCAAAGGGACAGTCCGGTTTGCTGTAGGCGATATTGCCTTCAATCGTGTCGGAGAAGAGGAATACATCCTGCATCGCCATACCGATATTTTGGCGTAAATTATATAGATCCAAATCTTTCACGTTTCTGCCGTCAACGAGAACTTCGCCATCTGTCACATCGTAGAAACGGCACAGCAGATTCATGATGGTTGATTTGCCCGAACCGGTGGAACCTAAGATTCCTACGGTCTGACCGCTTTTTACATGAAAGCTGACGTTGTGTATGATATCTTCATCATCTGCACTGTAGGACACATTCCTAAACTCGACGTCGCCCTTTAAGCGTTTGCAGGGAATCGCCTTTGCCGGAAACTTTACGTTGGGCTCTTCGCTGTAGGTGGCATATATTTTTTCAACAGAGGTTGTAAAACGCTGTATATCGTTGATGCGCCAGCCAATTTGACGCAGCGGATTCATGAGCATCCACAGATAACCGTTGACGGTTACATAGTTTCCTAATGTCATGGAGCCTTGGATTACCATGATACTGCCCACGAGCATAAGGATGATGGTGAGCATATTGGAGAGAAACTCAAATTGCGGTACATATTTCGTCCAGATTTCGGCGGCAGCAAGTTCGGCATCGCGGTAGCCGTCATTTTCTTTATTAAATTTTCCGATTTCATAGTCTTCTTTGGAAAATGCTTTCACCACACGGTTTCCGCTGATATTTTCCTGCACAAAGGTGTTCAGGGATGAAAACTGCTCTCTGATATGCTGGAAGCAGGGGCGTCCATTCTTCGTCTGGCTCAATGTTACGAGCAGGGAAAAAGGCAGCACGAAGCACATGCACAGCGCAAGTTTTACATTTACGGTAAACACCATGATTAGTGCAAACAGGAAAAGAAATACGTTTTCATACACTTGATAAATAACAAATGCTATGAAATGACGAATGGCGTCCATATCACCGGTCTGCCGACTGAGCAGATCACCGGTTCTCTTCTTGTTATAGAAGTTAAAGTCTTCCTGTAAAAGTTTGCGGTACACCGTATCACGCATAGCGTAGAGGACATCCTGAGAGCAGGTCTCAAAAATAACCTGTGACAGATAACGCAGGGCACCTCTGAGTATGGTGATGACAATCAGTAATGTAATAAGCCGGGGTAATAGGTCGTACTGTCCGTTCATGATGACATCGTCTACAATAGAACCGGACACAATCGGTTTGACGATTGCAAGTACAGAGATAACTGTGACGAGCACAAGACCGAAGAAAATGCTCCGGTTGTGCTTTCTTAAGAAAGAATAAAACCATTTCATGGGAGTCATAAATAGGTACCTCTCTGTTCATCCTTTTTGTGCGCTTAGATATGAATATAGTCCTAAAAGAAAAATAAGTAAAGGGGGATTTTCAATTTTATGAGAAAATTTTTTTCATAAAAATCAAGCGGCGAAGCAAACGTAAAAAGTAGAATAAAAATATATTTTTGAGAATGTTGAAGACAATTGAAGGAGCGCTTCGTTATAATAGATAGAGTTACAAAGTTAACTTGTGGAACAAATTTACAAAGTTAACTTGTGGAACAAATTTACAAAGTTAATTTGTGGAACAAATTTACTTATAGGAAGGGGGCAAATCCAATTAACAGGGAAGAACAGTTGTCAGCGCTGATTGATTCTTACCAACATCTTGTTTTTTCTATATGTTATAAGATGACATCGGATTATTTTGCCTCCGAGGACTTGACGCAGGATACATTCCTATCTGCGTACAATCATTTGAAGGACTTTGACGGAAACCATGAAAAGGCATGGCTGTGCAGGATTGCAACGAATAAATGTCTGGACTGGCTGCAGAGCGCCGGAAGACGGAGTATCCCGACAGAAGATGTCGGGATGGAGGAAGTCCATATATCGGGTGAGACACCGGAAAGCATCTGTTTGGAGGAGGAAGTACGAGAGACATTATTGGCAAGGTGCAGGGCATTGAAGCCACCGTATGATGAGATCGCCAAAGCTTACTATTATGATGAAATGGATGCTGCGGAGATTGCGAGGCAAAAAGGTATGAAGCTTAAAACGGTGCAGACGCAGGTTTACCGGGCACGGTCAATGCTGCGCAAGCTGTATGGAAAGGAGAAGGGCGCATGATATATCATATAGACGATGAAAAGAAAAAAATAAGCCGGACGCGAAATGATTGTTTATTTGATGGTCTGACTGACGAGGCACTCGCGGAGCTTATCAGGCAGGTAGAGTCGGAGGAAATGCTTCATGCCCCAAGGCAGCTTAAGCAAAATATTTTTGACAGTCTGCGGCGGGAAAGGCGTGCTGCGAAGAAAAGACAGACCTTTGCCTACCGTGCGAAAGTGCTGGTAGCTATGGCGGCAGCACTCGCAGCGCTAATCTTTATGCCAAACGACCGTGCGGAAAGCGTACAGAGGACGTCTGTACGTCAGGAAGAGAGCGGGGCGGTTGAGGAACTTGATGAGATAGCAAGACAGAGAGCGCAGGAGCGGGATGAGGATTGGGCAAGATATCTGGCAGAACGCGAGCGTGGTGGCATGAGAGGATTCTTTGATGATGTGAATGAAAAAGTGACGCAATTTGGAGCACATTTGTATTCTGGTTTCAATAAAAGATAGAAGATGGAGGAAAATAAAATGCAGAGAAAAAAGAGCAGGTTTTGGTCATTTGTGTGGTCGCTTGTACCGGGGGCAGGCGAGATGTATCTGGGATTTATGAAGATGGGAGTCAGTCTCATGCTGGGGTTTATGTGCTTGATTGCAATTGCAGCGCTTACGAATATTGGCGCGTTGTCGGTTTTTCCGATCGCCATGTGGTTTTACAGCTTTTTCCATGCGAATAATCTGTCGGGTTTAGACGATCAGACGTTTCATGCAATTGAGGATAGATTCTTTTTCGGGTTGGATGAATGGGACAGCATCGGGAAAATTGGCGCTAAGTTGTCAGGGAGTAGGAAAAAGGGTATGGCGGCAATCTTTATCTTAATCGGTATAGCAATGCTGTGGCAGGCAGTATTTGATATTCTGTGTGATATTTTCGGATGGGATAATGATATCTTACGCCAGATTCACTACTTTGTGAGAGATACTTTACCGCGGTTTGTGGTCGGTATTGCTATTATCTGGGGCGGAATCATCATGATTCGCGGCAGGAAAACGGAGGCTGGTTATGATGAACTGGACAGACAGCCGGAACGCTGGATTGAACCGGGTGGAGAACAGGAACATGATATGGAGTCAGACAGATAACGTAACCAATAACAGGCGCATTGGAGGGAGGATGTTTACATGGAACAGAATGCAGAATACAATCAAGGGATGGATAGGATCCAGATAGAAGATACAAGGCAGGAGACAGGTGCAGGTCAGAAAATGCACGTCAGCCACGAGAAAGAGATGAAGGATATACAGACCCGCAGAGTCGGCTCCGTGACCTTTGGGATTACGCTGGTATGCTATGGGATACTTTTCTTGGTGCATATCTTTGTGCCGATGGTAAGATACAGCGTCATCTTTAGATGCTGGCCTGTAATCTTTATTCTGCTGGGGAGTGAGATATTGGTGGAGAATTATAAGTGCAGGAGGAAGGAATGGAAGATCGTGTATGATTTTCCGGCGGTGATTATGCTGGGAGTCATGTTATTCTTCGCAATGATTATGGCGGCAATTGATTATGAGCTTGCCTATGCTTACAAGATGGGATACGAAGCGATGTGGTTTTTCTAATAAGCCGGGTTTTATCACAGTTCTTCGTAAGAGATTCCCTTTTTGTCGAGGAATTGCCTGAGCGTCTGATCCCACAAGGCGTCGGGGGTTTTATCCATAAGAAAGGTATGAAAGGCGGTGCCGGTCACGAGGGTGAGAACGGTGCCGTCGTATTTTATGTTTAAGACAAAAGCCTTTATCTGCTGCGATGTTATGGCTGTATCGCCTTTTGACAGGATAGGCTGCACATATTGGGGAATCAGATGCAGCACAAACCGGAATGCGGAAGGTGTGTGTGTACCTTTGATTAAGTCAAAACAGATTGGGCGCATATTTTTCCACATGGAAAAATCATAGGGGTGAATCGTCTCATCCTCCCATTCTTCTGTCGTATAGAACTCTCTGTTCATATGTCCATCTATTTGAAAGGTGTTGTATGTGCTGACTGTCGCTTCTTCCAGTAAAAAGGAATCAAAGTCATCGCTGCCAAGCAGCCTGCCCATGAAATGTTTAACGTTCGTTATTTTCAGTGAAATCATAATATGCTCCATTCCGGAATAGGGTGTTTTAATAATTCTTGTGACGCAAGCCGCGGGGCTTGCGTCTAGTATATCATAGGTGTCAGGAAAAAAGAAAGATGTATCTTTTCTATTTGCAATACATAGAAAAACATGTTATCATAAGTGGTAACGAAAACTATGTTGAATGGTAATGGAGGCTTTATGAGTTATAAAATTGTAGTAGACAGTTGTTGTGAATTGCCGGCAAAGCTAAAAAGGGATGAAAGATTCCAGATTATTCCGCTTGGGCTGGAAGTGAATGAGGAGCTTATCTGGGATGATGCAACGTTTAACCAGAAGGAATTTTTGGAAAAAGTGGCGGCATGTCCGCAGTGTCCCAAATCATCCTGCCCTTCGCCGGAGAAATTTATGGAGGCATATCAGTGTGAGGCGGATGAAGTCTATGTGGTTACATTGTCGTCCCACTTAAGCGGCAGCTACAACAGCGCAGAACTCGGCAAGAATCTGTATTGTGAGAAGTATGGGGAAAAGAAGATTCATGTGGTGGATTCGGAATCTGCAAGCTGTGGAGAAACTCAGCTTGCAATAAGAATCATGCGATACAAAGAAGCAGGGTTATCTTTTGAAGAGACAGTAGAGAAGATAGAAGTTTTCAAGCGTAAGATGCGCACTTATTTTGTACTGGATAATCTGGAGACACTCCGCAAGAACGGACGGCTTACCGGCGTTAAAGCACTGGTGGCGTCCACACTCAGTATTAAGCCTGTTATGGTAGGAAATCTGGGCGTTATCGAACAGAAAAGTCAGGCGATTGGCATCAACAAAGCACTTGCAAAGATGGCGGACTGTCTGGTAGCAGATGTTCATCAGACCGAAAAAAGAACCCTTATGATTACGCATTGTAACTGTCTTGAGAGGGCACAGTACATGCGCTCCTTAATGGAAAAGAGAGCGGTTTTCAAGAATGTCGTGATTATGGATACGGCAGGCGTCAGCACGATGTATGCCAATGACGGCGGAATTATCGTCACACTGTAAGTATGCATGGGTCATGGTATCTTCCGGTGTTTTTTGAGAAGTGACGATTGATAAAAATGTTCCAAAATCGGGAAGAAATGTCAAAGTCGGCAATCTGTGTGGAGGGACCACGCATGGGAGGCAGGATAGTTGTCTGTCTGACTTTTGCGAATGTCACATGTGCACAGTTGTCGTCTTTTTTTGCACATATAATTTTGCCTCTTGGATGCAGAGCGCCTTTTGTCACCCGACATCATCCATATAGGAAATTACTCTGTTTATGCACGAGTTCGCGAAGCAAATCTCGCAATTGAGCAAATCTCGCAATTGAGCAAATCTCGCAATTGAGCAAATCTCGCAATTGAGCA
>CANOEC010000085.1 GCA_947564735.1 uncultured Lachnospiraceae bacterium
GTGCAGCTGTTTCAAAATGGGAACGAGGTATCGGATTTCCAGATGTATCTCTTATGGAACCATTAGCTGCATCTCTGGGGATTTCCATAGCAGAATTATTCAAGGGCGAAAGAACAGAAAACAGCGTTGATAACGAATATGAAAGTCTGTTGTCAGATGTTGTAAAAGTATCAGCAAATGAAATAACCAAGAAGAAAAAAATAACGAATTGGATGATTGCTATTACGGTTGCTGTTCTTTATTTGATGATTTCTGTAATATCACACAAGTGGGAAATAACCTGGGTGGTCTGGATTGTATATTGTTTTTATCGGATTTTTACTGAATATATCTATAAAAAATATTAGCAATCTACAGAAATGTAAGAAATGGAGGAAAAAATGGTCGATTATTCACAATTTGAGGCAAGTGTAAAATCCGGCATCCATGCAGATGTGAGCCGGATACGGCAGAAGGATGAAATAATAAAAGCCGTCGTCAAAAAGCGGCGAAGCTCCGCGATAATCTGCGTGTGCTTCCTGTGCATGGCAGGAATTTCTTTGTTTAAAAGCTGGATTCCCGCCGTTATCTGTTTCCTTCTTGCATTGTTTTTCCTATGGCGGGCTGTCGGAAAATTTTCTGACGAATATTTACGGGAAATGTACGAGGAAGGGCTTTTGGTTCCCGGCATGATCGTGAAAACGGAACCCCTCACCATCATGGCAATCGCAAACATGACCGCGCGGGATGGTGCGGCAACCGTAAATGGGTGCTACTGTCTGGAGGTGAAGGAGCTTGACGGGGCGCAAAAAATTCTATTTGAAAAAATCCCCTGCTCCTGTTTTTTCTGCTATGAGGGCGGCGATTACCATTCTTCCTTCCAGCCCCATCCCCTCTATTGGGGAACGGCTGATCAGCAGTCTGTTCAAGAAGCGTTAAGACAGGTGGAGGAGGACAACAAAGAAAATGCTAGAGATGAATGGGAAGTGCTCAAGGAGGTTGCGCGGCAGTTCCCTGATTTGGGAAACGGGAACTTGATTTTACTGGATGAAAATTACGTTCCCTTCGGGAAAAAGAACTACATGGACAGCAACTATAAGCCCCTCAACGAGGAAGCTGCCCCCAAGTAATATGTTCCATTTAGGGAAACGCTGATGAAAGCGTTTCCCTCGTCGCAAATGCGGGATTTATAAGTGAGAAAAGAGTTCCTGATACGAATTTTCGGAGGTGATTTTTATGTTTTTTTCCGTAATATTAATCTTGTTGATTGCCTTTGTATTTAGAAAACAGAAAATGGATGAAACAGGACAACAGAAATCTGACGAAATAGAATATTTGTCTAAAAATAAAAAAGAACTCATCCTCGGCTTAGCATGGTATATATTCTATTTTATGCTGTCTTACATAAGCTGTGCCTTTCAGGTCGATATAATAAGCGAATTATCAAACTGGCTGTTTCTGGTACTCTTTCCCCTCCTGATTATTGCTGTTTTCAGAAAAGAGAAAGTGATACAAACCCTGAAAGAAACAGGCTTAAAACATTTTGACAGAAAAACAGTACTAAGGATACTGTTGATTTGTGCTGTATACCAAGGTGTTATTATCCTTGTCTTTGGCTTAGGGGAATTTTGTTTTAATATAACGAATATTTTCCAAATATTAGTAAAGCTTCCAGTATTTTTTTGCCTGATGATACTTACAGCAGCGTTTACGGAAGAAGTTTTCTTCAGGGGCATTCTGCAAAGAACTATGATGGATTCACTGAAAAAGCCATACCTTGCCATACTGCTCACCGGTATTCTGTTTGGACTATACCATTTCCCGTTTGCATATTATCTGTGGGACGATACTGCCGGAAACATAATGTATTCACTCAGAATGGTTATGACGGAACATGTCCTTACTGGCTGTGCTTTTGGATTTATGTACTATAAATCCAATAAAAACCTCTGGAGCTGTATCATTTTACATGCTTTCACCAATGCGGTTATTATGGCTCTCGGCACTGTATTTTCGTCATAAACAGAGTATCCAGATCTTATGGCAGGGCTTTTAACAGCGCAGGCAGATCAAAATTGAGATTGTTTAGGTAGGCGAAAAAATGGAGAATTGGAGAGAACTTTTAAAAGATAAGTGCGTTTGTAGATTATAAGAAGTACCCAAAAGTTGAATGGTTGGGTTTATGAAGGATATATAGATACTATAATTGATGTATTTAATGAAGTTGATGGATGGATTGTTGGAGGATTAGACCGCATAAATTCAGGATTGCCAGACTACAAATTATATCCACCAACACACTTTCGGACTAACACCATGAAAAATAGTAATAGTTATAAAACGGTTGATATATTTTATCTACACAAAAAAAACAATTCGGTAATTATATACCCGCAGATATTCAGTTCGATAACTTCAAATCCGGCGGTAAATGAAAATGCACGAATAATTAGTGTCTGCTTTTTAGTAACCAAAAGCAGACATTAATTTACAAGTATTAGCTGCCGTCGTCTTTGCTGGTTTATCTGTAAAGAATAATACTATTTATTATGATACCTTTTCCCATTTATCGAGCAACATAAAAAGTAAGACACATAAGACGCAGAACCAGCAGACTTGTGAGAAATCACAGTTTGTTGGTTTTTCTTATGTAATTTTCTATTTCTTGACCGCATTTTGACATTTGGCTTTTATAATTGAAATACATCAAACATGACAGGAGGATAAACAATGCGAAAACGAATATTATCATTAGTTATGATTTGCGGCTTGCTATTCACTACGACAGCTTGCGGAAATTATAACATAGAGGACGGAAAAGCTCCCCCGCAAAACACGGAAGAAAATCCATTCACAAAATCAGAGGAAGATGGCTCTTTAGGTTTTCTCAGCCACGAGGAAGCGAGTCCCGCCAGAGCGGATGACCAGAGTGTTTTACCGTATGAGTATAACGGCGGAGAATTTACCTTGGACTATCAGTTTGCATCAGAGGGGAAATTGGATAACATAGGCTTCCTGCTCTTTTTGGACGGAAAGCCACAGGCGTACAAGGTAAATGATACGAGGGCGGAATATGAGTATCTCCATTGTTTCCAAACATCAGAAAAGCACGAAGAAAAATTTTCGTTTGTGTTTACACCGAACACGGGAAAAAAAGGTGATACCCTAAATATTACAATCCTGAGCATTACCAATCCCGCTTTCCAACCCGATATGAAAGAAACATCAAGTTACGGTTGGTATCACCAACACCTTGAAAGAGTGCTGAAACTGCATTTTAATGAGGATGCTCCAGACACCGATATCTTTTATGGAGAAAGTGAAAATATTTTTCGTGATGTCAGCGTTGCAGAAGAAAAAATCACTTCCTCTTTTATTGAAAATGAGCTTGTAAAAAACGGTTGGGATGGAATTACTATGGATACATTGGATAGCGGCGTTTATTCAACTATTTCATATGATGGCGAATTAGTGTATGACAATATCAATCTTACCAATAAAGATACACTTACAGTGCGTTACACGATTTGCGGAACGCCGGGTACAAGGTATGGCATATCATTTTTCTTAAATCATAAGCCTATATCGTTTGATAAAGTGATTTCATACGATGCAACATTAAGCAAAGGAAATGTGTGGACAATTGAAGCCGTCGTAGACACCTCTAAATTAGATGACTTTAATACTTTCTATGCGGTAGCTGTTGCTGCAAGCAATGATTGTTCTACAAATAAGACAGGCTCAATTTTGCTATATAAGGAGGGCTGAAAATGAAAACGAAATTTATGTGCATTATGCTTATACTTGCTTTTGCTCTTAATCTGTCAGCTTGTGGTAACAGTCAGGAAAATGTGAATAGTTCTGAAAACGGAAGCTCCATAGATGCGCCACAATCCGAAGAAGATAACACATCGGAAAAAACAGGAAGCGAAAGCAGCGACAATAATAAGTCCAACCCACAGAATCGTGATACAGATAAAAATACTATGGATGTTGGCACAGTGAATGGCTCGGCTTTCTCTGGAAAGGTCAGCGGCTGTTATTACGCTGATGGCAATCGGATTATTGTTGCAGCAGATAAGCTCTATCTTTATGATACTGGGAAAAGCGAGATTATAGCAAGTGCGGATATTTTTTTGAATGAGTTATGTGTGCAGCCTTATTCGGACGGGTATTTCATTGTCGGTGAAGAAAATAGCAGCGGCAGCACGGGTTCGTTTGCAACGGCACAAAGCAGTAATGGAGTAAAAGGATACCTATTGAATAAGGATTTTGTTGTTGAGAATACGATTTCCTTTCGTGGGCTGCTAAATGATGATTCTGTCCTCCAAATGGCGAGTGTCACCATTTCACAGGACGGAAAACAAATCGCTTTCGGCGGATTACAAGGACTTTATCTCTATGATATTTCTTCCCAAAAGGTACATGCCATTCTGAACTATTCCGAAAATGGCAGGGCAAATAATATGCAGATTGTAACGATGGATAGTCTTGCATTTACGGGAGATAAAACTTTAACTTATGTAGGCATGGGAATAAGCTCTAATGGCGGGGATGGAGTCTCTGTTTATGGAACAGTATCCACAGACAATGCAAGTCTTAGTATCACAAAAAAAGCTGACTATGAAGTGGATGTTGAAGAAGTGCAAAAGGGAGGGAACTTACTTGTCATGCCCCAGAGCTTTAACAAAAATAATGGAACGCTGCTAATGCTTGATACTGCATCTAATACAGAAAAAAAGATTACATTCTCAAGTAGCAGCGAAGGAAAAGACGGGGTTTTCTGCTCTGAGCAAGGGAAATATGTTGCTACTTCCATTTTGGGAGAAGCAAGCGTAACAATAAATATTTATGATACAGCATCGGGAAAGGTTATCCATACCGAAACGGTCAAGGACAAAAACAGTACTTATTTCCAGCGTGTCCCGCAGATTTTAATTTTGGATGAATCCGGCGCCTGTATCGTTGTGCTTGGGCGAGGTATTGGCGAGGTAAGCACTTTGATAACAACATTTGGCTTTAAGGGGTAATTATCTATGAAAGTATCATTTCAGAATATTTCAAAACAGTATAAAGGTAAATATGCCCTAAAGAATTTTACCACTGAACTCTCGGAGGGCGTCTATGGACTTTTAGGGGCTAACGGAGCAGGAAAAACAACGCTGATAAATATATTTGTCGGCATTTTGGGCAGCGATAATGGAACTGTTTTGATAGACGGTCAAGATGCAAAAAAAATGGGCAAAGACTTTTTATCAAAAATCGGATATATGCCGCAATACCCTATCTTCTATCGGGATTTTACGGTAATGGATTTCCTGTTATATATGTGCGCATTAAAAGGAATCCCTGCGGAACAAGGAAAAGAACGGGCTTTTGAGCTTCTGGGCATTGTCAATCTTTTAGATGCGAAAGATAAAAAGATTGGCGCTCTTTCTGGTGGTATGCGGCAGAGAGTCGGCATTGTCCAGGCAATGTTAGGCGACCCTAAAATCCTTATTTTAGACGAGCCTACAGCAGGACTTGACCCAAGTGAACGCATCCGCTTTCGCAATTTGATTTCACAGTTTGCACAGGGACGGACGATTTTGCTGGCTACCCATATCGTTTCTGATGTCGAGTGTATTGCAAAAGAGATTATTATTCTCAAAGAAGGCACATTGATTACGCAAGGAACTACCGACGTATTAGAACAGAGTATCTATGGTAAAGTGTGGGAAGTGACAACAAACGCCAAAGAGGCTGCTTGCCTTAGCAACAAATATTATGTCAGTAATATGAAGCAGCAGGGCGAAAATTTTTCAGTGAGGATTGTAAGCGATAGTTCGCCCGCAACAAACGCAGTAAAAGCTTCCCCTAACTTGGAAGATGTATTTTTATATTATTTCCGCGGGCAATGAGTCAAGTGCCGTGCTAACACGAGCATTTGACGAATGCCGCGAGAGTCGAAAGACATGGGAGAGAAAAAATGACACGCTTAATCAGATATGAATTTTACAAATTGTTTTGCAAGCGGTCAATACTTGTTGTACTTATTCTGTTCAGCGTAATAAACCTGTTCAAAATAAATAATGAATTTCATTCCTATTCCTACTTGGCAGACGGGAAAGACAGCCGCAGTTGGAACAGCGTGTATTGGCAGCTCTATGAAAAATATCGTGGAGAGATAACTACCGATAAAATCAACAATCTTCTTGACCTATATCAGCCGTTAGCAGATGCTACGGCTGATATGACGGCAAGCACAGACACAGATGACCCGAATACGATGACGGGAAATATATATAGTGACGAAAACATCTTAGAAAAATACTATGTACAGCCTATGGAATATTTCTATAATTATCGGACTTATGCTTCGGAAGTGGCAAAGAAGGCAAAAGAAAATGCTGCATTTTACAAGGAACAAGGACTTAACTTTGAAGTGCGTAAAAACAGTGTTATTTACAATCTTTATTCTGGACGGAATATACCAGCTTTTGCCTATCAGGAAATGTATAACTATTATTTGAACTATGACTTTTCAAATATATTGGTTTTGTTTCTTTGTTTATACGGGATTATCAGCACTTTCGTTTATGAAAAGGAAACGCAGATGGATATGCTGTTACTGACGAACCCTAATGGCGGTAAAAAAACCGTATTAGCTAAAATTGTTGCAGTTACTTTATTTGTAATAAGTGTTGTAATATGGTTTTCCGTGCTGGATTATCTTGGCTTTTCCTTTTCATTTGGAACAATGGAAGGATATAATCTTCCTCTGTATGCCATCAGCAATTTCAGTACGGCTGCGGTAAACTGCAATTTGTGGCAATACGTAGTTCTATCCGCAATTACAAAAGCAATCGGCATATGGACTATGAGTATGGTATTCCTACTGATTTCCATGTTTTGGCGTAATGCTCTTATCCCATTTGTCACTGACTTTGGAGTAGCTTTATGTTTGATTATTACAGGTGCGTCACAGAGTTACTCAAGCAATATTTGGCTAAAGATAATAAACCCATACTCGCTGCTCACTAACCGCATTCTGTTCGGTAAGACTGAATTTATCGGTTTTGCGGGCTATCCAATACAAAGTTTTTTGGCAGCTATTATTTTTGCCGTAATATTGGGAATGGCTGTAATAACGGTAATGGTTATACTTTCTAAAAAGAACTGCCATTACCGGGACAGGAGGATAAAATGTCTGGATTCATGTACGAAATAAAAAAGATAATGCTCCACCAAAAGGGGCTTTGCTATATCGTCATTGTCCTATTGTTTGGAACTGTATGGCTCGTTGCATCAGACAATCCTTATAATAGTGCAATGGAACAGTACAAAAGTGAATATGAATGGTATCTTGATAAGGTAAATGGATACTGTACCGAGGAATCTTCTCTTTATCTGGAACAGGAAGCAGAGAGAATTGCAGACGCCAGGGAGAAACAAAATGATCTTTTGCAAAGCTACTATGATGGCAAAATCAGTGAAAGCGAATATAAGAAGGAGAGCCAGGAAATTGGAAAGGTTCTGGAACATCAGAACGGATTTGAGGTCGTTTATCAGCAATATCTCTACACCTGCGAAAATGCCAAAAACCGCTATTTTCTTCAAACGAACGGATGGACGGGGCTTCTTGGCGGAGGTACGCTCAATTTTGTCCTGTTCCTTGGCATTTTGCTGATTGTTACGCCCGTATTCTGTTCCGAGTATAGCTGCCAGATGGATGCTTTGATTTTGACCTCAAAAGAGGGACGAAAAAGCTCTTTGCATAAGCTGCTCATTGTTATTTCGGGCGTCCTCTTGATGTGCGTAAGCATATCGCTCATTGAATACGGATTTTACAGCCTCAAATATGGACTGCCTAATGGAAATTATCCCATCCAAAGCCTTAGTTACTTTGCAGGCAGCAACAAAAGCATAACTTTATTCGAGGGATATGTATATATAGGATTGCTCCGTCTTTTTGGCAGCGTGTTTTTAACAATACTTCTTATGTTTATTTCTGTTTTGGCGAAAAAGTATGCGGTGACCCTGCTTGCAGGTGCAGTATCGGTCATTATTCCCTATGTAGGTCTATCCAAAACAATTATTTACCGGCTGCCGTTGCCGTTGCCATTTCTGCTCGGAACAGACTTTTTTGCAGGAGATATTGTTTCAAGTGATGCTTTTACAGGTGATGAGAAAATTGTTTTTGCAGAGGTTAATACTATTACACTGCTGATTTTGTTTTCAGTATCCGTATTCTTATGTATTTTGGCTGCTGCTTGGATTTTACGGAGCAATTCTAACAAATGGCAAATGAAAACAAGGAAAATGCGAAATGTACCGGCTCTTGCTATCATACTTAGTTTCGTATTGACAATGACAGGATGTTCAGATAACGGAAAAAGCCAGAATTTTATTTATAATTCATCGGCGGAATATGATTGTATGGGCTATGAAATAACACAGGACGCA
>CANOEC010000086.1 GCA_947564735.1 uncultured Lachnospiraceae bacterium
CGGAGGTATTCCCGGAGCCGAGGGCAAAAATGACGCGGGCCGAGAAGGCAGCGGCAAAAGCGGTAGCAAAAGCCGCCGCGGAGCAGGAAGCCACAGAAGAAGAAAACGCACCGGCAACCATGCCGGAAGCCCCGCAGGAAATAACGGCACTGGTAGAGGTAAAGCCCTTCGACATAGCGGCCCTGATCGCGCCGCCTGCAATCGAGAAAAGCGCACCGGAAGCAGAGCCGGAGGCAGAGGAAGCCAACGAGCAGGCGGTGGAAGAAACCGAAGCAGAGGCAACCGAGACCATGGAAATCCACTACAACGTAACCGGCCCGCGCAGAAAGGAATTAGCGACTGCAGTAGGAAACTTCATCGGTATGGCTCCGGTATACATGAAAGCCCCGACCTATGGCTTCGCCGTAAGCAATTACATCATTGACAGGAACGGAACCCTTACCGGAGAAAACAACAAGGCATTGGTGGAAGCGCTTGCAGAGCAGGGCTTCACCGCCGCATAAGAAAACAATCCCAGCTCCGCTTCGGCGGGGCTTTTTCCTGCCCAGATATTCCGAAAAAAAAGATATGTTTTAAGCATTTTAGAGCTTGCTTTTCCACCCGTGGTGTGTAAGCTGTCACTCACAGAAAACAAAACATATCTTTGAGGAGGCCCACACTATGGCAAACTATTCTATTGAAATACAGCGCAACAATGTAACCCTTGCACAGTTTCTCCGGTATGCCCGCCAGCAATGCGAGAAGAAAGGTATCTATATGGAAATTGACCGCGATACCTTTGAGAAGCCTTTATCCGAGAACAGTTACAGCTATTCCGTAGTCAATGGAGAAAAGAAATGCCATTCCGCAGAATACCGGACACAAACACATTTCCGGCGCAAGCTGGCAAGTTACCAGACCCCGCAGGGCTTCACGAGATACTATTACACGGACGAGTTGGAGGAATATGAAAAGACCGAGCTTTGCCGCTATGACTGGACGGAGGACGGAACCGACGCGCCATGCCGGGCGGAAACCTGCAGAACCTTTGCTTATGACTTCCAGACATATATCCTCAACCATGACGGCTCCATGTATAACGAAATCTGTGAATTTACCTTCGACAACGAGAAAACCGGCCACGGGTATTATTATCAGGCGAACCGCGACAGCGAAAATGAATAGAGAAAGCGGCCCCGCTTTGGCGGGGCTTTTGCGTCCTTTCCTTCCACGAAAAAAAGATATGTTTTAAGACCTTTAGAGCTTGCTTTTTTGCCCGTGGTGTGTAAGCTGTCACTCACAGAAATAAAACATATCTTTGAGGAGGACGCAACCATGCTGCAAATATCTGAAATCGTAAAGAAAACCGAGGAAATGTTTGACCTGTTTAACGGGCATTTCTATAACAGCGAATTAACCCGCCCAGCCATCACCGTATCCCCGGACGGCGGACGCGGCGCATACGGCTGGTGCAGTATCAATGAAATCTGGAACGCCAGCGGCGAAAAGTACCGGGAGATTAACCTTTGCGCCGAATACCTTGACCGGCCCATCTTTGAGCTGGCGGCCACACTCTTACATGAAATGGCCCACCTATACAATCTGGTGCATGATATTCAGGACGTAAGCAACAACGGATATTATCACAATATGAAATTCAAAGCCACCGCCGAGGCCCACGGCCTGCATATTGAAAAGCACCAGAAATACGGATGGACGGTAACAACTCTGGCCCCGGAGGCGGAGGCATGGATCAAAGAAACCATAGGCGAGGCTGGTATCAACGCAAGCCGCCTGCAGGCGCAGGGAACCACCAAAGGCGGGAGCAAGAAATCCAAAAACCGCAGTATCAAATATGTTTGCCCCTGTTGCGGCACAATTATCCGGGCAACACGGGAGGTCAATGTAATCTGTGGGGATTGCGGAGAGCCTTTCGAGAGGGCATAAAAACATAGGGCGGAGGCCGCAAGGCTTCCGCTAAATTGTTTCTATACTTTTTAGCGGGAAATTTTTCAGCTTATCCTTATGTGCAAAGGTGTTCAATTTCAAAGCCCTTTATACCAGCCCTCAAATAATGAGCGCGAAAACACAGCTTTACGCTCGTTTGAATAAAAGCCCTGAAATAAGGAAAATCCCCGAAAGTGCCTGAAATAGCGACATTTCCGGGGATAAATACGAAAACAGCACTTCAAATTTAGAGGCCGTTTTTCTGTTAAAGTTTGTTCCTTAATATGATATCTTATTATTGTTACATAACGCTCTTTCTTCATTTATTGCACACCAGATTTTCGCAACTTTATTCACGTCAAACATATATGTGCCATCCTTGAATACCATTCCACAGTCTCCTTCTTCCATATTTTGCAATCTCAGATTACCACTGTTTTCTACATTCTTCAACCATGATGAATTGTAGTCCTACATTCCATGTGAAATTATTAAACTCTTCAAAATAGAATTATCTTACTGAAAAAGAACTTCTAAGCCCAAAGAATTGTCTGCATTTTTATAATCCATATCATCGGAATTTCATTCAAACCATAACACATTCCTAATCGTTCTTGAATTTTTTCTTCACTATGTTATAATAAGGTTATAGAAAGGCATCTGTGTCACCAGATGCCCCCAGTGTGAACCACCGATAGATGGCTAACCCATTGAATGTTTAAGCTAAAAAATAACCGCTAACTTTCTCAGGGTTGGGCGGTTATTTTTGCTTCTGGTTATTATCCTTGCCAAAAGAATATCCTATTCCAAAACAGGTCAAGCCGAAACTCAGCACTGCTATAAGTCCTAATATATCCATATGGTTCAGCCCTCCTTTCCCAGATTCCTTTACAGGTTTCTATGTAATCGGAGGGTCCAGACCCTCCGAAGAAGGTTAACCACCTACCATCTTGGTTGTACCCACAGATATTCTACCATATTTCAACCTTATTCTCAATCTGCATCTTTAAAAATCCATTTACACCTCTATTTTCCTTTTTCTTCGCTCTTTCAGGCTTTCCAAATGGGATTTTCCTATGAAACTGGGATGAATGATGCCTTATACTGGAATAAAATAAGGAAAAAATAAGGAAAAGAAGGGGATTCACTGCTTAGTCTCTGCAATAATCACCCATTTCCCACATCTGTTATAATCTTTGTAAAAGTACACTTTAACAAACAGTCCAAATATCATTGATTATCTGTTTCTAAGATACCAAATACAAAATATATCAGAATTTACCAGTATCTATAAAATCAGAGAACTTTTACAAACAGAAAGGAGGCACAATGGGTAAAGTAGTAGGATACGCAAGGGTGAGCAGCAGGGAGCAGAATCTCGACAGACAGCTCATTGCCCTTAAAAAATATGTTTCTGAGGATATGATCGTGACAGACAAGGCTTCCGGGAAAGATTTTAACAGACCGGGGATCAATCACTAAAGGTAGGCATCGGAAAATTAGTGAAAGGTGATACATTATATGTGAAATCGCTGGACCGGTTCAGCAGAAATAAGGAAGATGCCAAAAAGGAACTTCAATATTATTCTTCCATCGGTGTCCGGGTGAAAATTTTAGATATCCCTTCCACCATGACCGAAATCAGCGAAGGACAGGAATGGATTCTCGAAATGATAAACAATATCCTCATAGAAGTCCTCACCTCCATCGCCGAGAATAAAAGGCTCACAATCCGGTCCAGACAGGCTGAAGGTTTAGCCGCCATGCCAGTCGATGCGAAATCAGGCAAAAAGAAAAGCCGGAAGACTGGACGCTGCATCGGCAGACCGCCAGTTCAGTTTCCAGCCAATTTTTGAGGAATACTATCGAAAATGGAAGCAGAAAGAGCTTACTGCTGTCGCATCTATGAACGCTCCAAATCAATGTTTGACTTGGAGGCTTTTCCCCATTTATTTATATATCCATTTTTACACTTCAAACTGCTTAATTTCTTCTTGCGTCAATGGTCTTCCAAGCTGTTTTGATAACAATATTGCTTCTCTTAGGCGATATACCTTGCCATCAGAAGGTTCTGTTAATCTTCCATCCAGCATTTTTTCACCAAATCTATCAAACTTATCCATAGTAATCTTTTGCTTTCTCTCCGCTACTATCATATCATTCACCCACCTTAAAATATTTATTAATCAATGCAATAGCACCATAGGAATCAATATACAGTGTATGCCAATCTATCATTTTTGCACCCAGTTCTTTCTTGTAATGTTCCACTAAATCAGTCTTTGCGGTAAACTGCACATATCCTTCGTTTCCTGCATCCCAACTGAGTTTGCAGGCAATGGCAAATAAATGTGCGCCTACTCCTTTATACTTTCCATTTCTCCCAACATTATCCGGTGCTGCCTCCACAATGTCTACATGGGTATAATATTGTTCTCTGATATGTTTTAACGCAATCATGCCCTAAACTTCATCATCATTTTCCAGTAATAATTCATATACTTCATACCCATTCTGATGAGGAACACTCCAATCAAACTTCCATCCCTGTAATTTTAATTCATTTGCATCCTGCTTCGTAATCGTTCTGGATACCAGCCTGTATTCTGTATCACATTCTTCTCCCGTTTCAACACATACCAAACAATCAGTCAATGTATCAATTATAATATCAATTTCCATGAGCTATCCCTTCTCCAACTAAATTATACCATACTCACAGCAATATATTCTATAGAAATTTTTCTATATATACACCCTTTGCACAATCCGTTCCTTCTGTCATTTTAATGTCCTGCTTTAACTATTCCTGCGATTTCATATACTCCACAAGTATTTTTGTTAATGCGTTTATCAGCCAATCTAGTTGCATACATTTGATTCTGTCATAACCATCTCGCCTGCTGTCCATAATCCCCTGTAACAGTTTTTCCACATCTTCTCTTTCTTCATCTAATACACCATGCATAAACTGGTTATCATAAACCCTAAAAAGACATGAGCGAAAATCGTATATATCTTTAGATGTTGACTCTTGCACTTTAGCAGTTAAACAGCCAGTATCCAACTGCACTAAAAACCCGCTGCTTCTATGAATATCCTGCTTGTTGATTTCCACATAATCAAGCAGCCTGCTTGCCCATCCTTCATTACCAACTATAATTTCTCCTATTGTATCTCTTACATTTTCTTTAAATGATTCCTGTGTAAACTGATTTAGTTCATCCAATAGTTCTTTTGTTCGTTGGTTTATGTCCTTATCTTCTCCCGGATGATATAAATCATCAATTGCTACACACTTTCCAAGTGCCTTTAAATTTTCCTTCATATAGTCGAGTGCCTTTTCCAAATAAGCCGGCGAAAATCCTACTTTCTCAAGCCGTAACATTAGAGGAATCATTCTTGCATACTCACCTATTTTGTATTCATTCTTTGAAAGACCATCCAAGGTTTCTGCTAGATATTTTTCAATCTCCCTGTCCTCCAAAATATGCCAAGAACTTTCTAATTTACGGAAAGGCATTTCATGTTCGCTTTTTAACTGGAAAAACTCTTCTTCATATATCTCCAACATTCTTTCAACACGTTTGTTGTCAAGAATACTGTCCACTACAAAATCATCGACAAACCGAAACGCTAACGAAGAACCAAATATATCCAGCTTACTGAACTTTATGCTGCCATACTCCTGCTTTCGTTCCCACAAATATAACAAAGTTCCTGCTTTGTAATTCACACATATTTTAAAACAATATTGGAGTATGTATTTGAAAAAAGCAGGCTGAGCCTGACTCTTAATCTCACTTATAACATTGTACAAACTTTCTATCTTTGAAAGGAAAAACTGGAAAGTTCTCAAATTCAGATGATCCAGTTGATCCATATACTTTACAAAGAAGTCAACGTTTTTTCTTAGCAAAGTCTTCAAATCTATGTCCATCGAGGAATCATGAATCAATGTCTGCATAATCTTTTCCAAATCCGGATAATAGTATAACGTAATCCCTATCAGCTTTTCTTTTATTTTTTCATAGGCCAAATTTTTACCAAACAGCCTATCCACACGTTCTGTCAATTGCTCAATATGAATCGGTTCTTTCTGTTTTTCCTCTTTGATTTTTTCATTTTGGGATCTATAATGTTGCAAAACTATATCCTGCTCTTTTTTTGGTTCAAGGTCGATATCCCTACCGCCGGCTGCAACAAGATACTGCAATTCCCTACCCTTTTCAGTAACACTTTTCCCTATTTCCTCTTGGTTTGCTACTATAATTACTTTCATCTTCTCGTGTTCTACAAAAGAATTGATGTATCCTAAAATTTCATTAATTGGGCAATCACATCTTTCCAAATCATCAAAAATTAATATGCTGTTTTTGATTGGCAAAAAGTTCTCAATTACGCTACCAATATCTTCCTGCTTTAATTCGACATTCCCGGTAAATGATTTGGCAACTTCAAGCGCAATCGGTACTAAAGAGGATACCGCGTCAGCTCCCTTCTTCAATGCTCTTCCCATTTTCTCTGTCCTTCCAAAATAGGCTTCCACACATAATTTTTTTGAAATATCCTCAGTTGATTTTACACCATAAAGAGAAATATAAATTATATTACGCTTTTTATATCCCTTAATAGATTCTGCTTTTTTCTTTTCGTGTTCTATCAATCCTGCCTTTAAAGTTTTGAGGACAAAATATGTCTTTCCGCATCCCCATGTTCCATCTATCATAACAGCATAATCATATAAATATTCATCCACATATTTTTTTATCGCCGCAACAATTGCTGAATCATCTAAAATGTTCCTGCCTAAATCAGATCTTCTCATTACACACCTCTTAGGAATCTATCCTTAAATACAATTAGAAATATATCAGAAAACAACCTCTTTTCTTACCTAAAAACAAAAATGAACATAAAAACTTTCAACTACAATTCTATCATAGATAATAAAATAAGAACACTCATATAGTATTTTTCATTACAAAAAGAGTGTTCTTATGAGTATTGCAGCATCCGCTCGCCAATGTTGGTAAATTCATTAAAATACGTCCAAAAATCTTCTATTATTCAAGGTTTATAAGACATGCTTCACATGCTGCCGTGGCAGACAAAAAATATTTTTATCATATCTTTTATATCCCTTCATAAGCCTTCAAACCTTGATGTTTCAAGCTTTTCTGCACTTTTTTCATTTTTGGTGTTTCGCTCTAAAAATGACGAAAGGGCGCAAAATTCGACATTCAACAAAAAAGGTATACTGTAACTCAGTTTTAAACTGTATTACAGTACACCTTAACGTGTGCAATATGCCGTTGGCTTTGATAATCTTCTTTATCCGATACCTATGTTTTTTTCGCTTCATTTTCATTGTATACCTCTCCGATCTTAATATGCTTTCATGTGTTTTTCAAAATAAAATGCAATGCAACTCTTTCTAAAAATGAATCGCATTGCACTATGTAATTTTTCTTAGAAATTGATATTTTCTTTTATAAAAGCAAAGAGCCAATGAACTGTGACCTATCACTCATTCATCGGCTCTGCGTCTGTGCGTCTGGCTCTTTGATAACTGAAATATTATAGTTTGTTACACTGATTAAAACTTCCTGCTTACATTTGGGACAGAACAGCGGAAAATTCCGAAGCTCTGTATCTGACCGCACTTTAATTCGTGTCTTGCTGCCGCAAACAGGGCATAATAACCATTTGCATTGTTCATTATGATTCATGCGTTTTATTCTTGCTTTCCTTTCGCAGTACAACGCTGCTGATAACACTGATGCCGCCCAATAACGCACAAGATTTTGATGTGAAAAGGATTCCTGCCGCCACCAAACCAGCTCCGACAGCTAAATTACATGCCGCAGCCGTTTTTAATGCTTTCTTTTTCGGGTTGGGAAGCTCTACGAAAATCCCCAATGTGTGATTCAGCTTTTCGCAAGCCTGATTTACTTCTTTAATCATTTTGTCCTCCTAAAATAATAACTGTATGCCGTGATTTACAATAAGCAACACGCCAACGCCTATGACAATCC
>CANOEC010000087.1 GCA_947564735.1 uncultured Lachnospiraceae bacterium
ATAAAATTTTCAAAGTTCTTCAATTTCTGCTTGACTTTTATTTGCAGACTTCTTTATCCCTCTTCTAAAACCCGAAAAAAGAAAGGCGGGACAGACGCCCGCCCCTTTTCAGGTTCATCAAATATCTATTTTACTAGTTTGCGGACAGATAACCATCGTCACCCATTGTATACAGACCAGTATCAACCAAATCCTGCAGATTGTCTTTGGTGATTACGTTCGGTACCAGCAAGAAAGAAGGACATTTGTTTCCAGCGGAAGTTTCATAAGATTCTGTATCAAATGCACACTCGATACCAAAGGACGGGATCAAGGATTCATCAACCGTATCACCTGCCAAAATTGCCTTTGCAAGCCCCAATGTAACGACAGACTCATTACTTACGTTCTTGTATACTGTCATAGTCTGAACACCGTCAACGATATTCTTTAAGTTTGCCTCATCACCATCCTGCCCCGTGATTACTACTGAGTTAGAACCTGCATAATCGGATGTGATTGCCTGTGCTACACCTAAAGCGGTAGAATCGTTAGAACAAAGCCATACGTCAAGCTGTGTGCCGTCTGCATAATAAGAAGAAAGAACGTTCTGTGCTCTTTCAAGAGCCGTGTCTGTATTCCACTGTGCCGTAGCAACCGTGTCAAAATCCTGCTGACCGGATACGATATTCAATGTGCCTGCATCAATGTAAGGTTTTAAAGTATCCACTGCGCCATTGTAGAAGTAACCTGCATTATTATCAGCCGGATCGCCTGCGGTAATCTCAAGGTTGTATACCTTATCGCCCGCATTGGCAAGGTCGAGCTGGTTCACAATAAATTCACCCTGTAATTTACCAACCGTGTAGTTATCAAAAGACACATAATAAGAAACCGCATCATTTAAAATTAGACGGTCATAAGCGATAACCGGAACATTTGCATCTGCCGCTTCATTCATAGCTGTGTTCAAAGCCTCACCGTCAATCGCTGCAACAATCAATAAGTCAACACCGTCAGCCAGCATATTCTGAATATCATTTACCTGTCTTCCGGAATCATTATCGGAGAAGGTAAGAATCGTCTCAAACCCTGCTGCCTTGAACTGCTCATCCAAGTATGCACCGTCCCTGTTCCAACGCTCCAGAGACTGTGTCGGCATAGAAATACCAATCTTTCCGCCTGCGGAAGCCGTATCTGAAGGTGCTTCTGTACCTGCATCCTCCGCGGGCGCAGCGGCATCATCATTTGTGTCCGCCGTAGTCTCCGCCTGTGCATCCGATGCGCTATCCGCTGCTGTTGTTGCAGCGCCGCCGTCGGAACCGCAGCCGACTAACAAAGATGCAACCATTGCCACGCTTAATAATGCGCCAAGTAATTTTCTTTTCATCTTGTTTATTCCTCCCTTTTATAATATGAGTTTCTATCAGTTCCATCTTTTGGTTTCCCAAAACTGATATTGTCAATATATCACAAGAACGACTGGATATTTTTGCTTTATTCTGTATATTTTTTAGCTCACCTATGTTCTTTCGCGCAAATAAAATAGGACAAAATTGCAATTGCAAATTTGTCCTGCACAAAAAAGTCCTATCATTTTCTTTCCATCAACACACATTATGGCATTTCTCCCGGCACATTCAAGTAAACATCTTCCTTCAAATGAAAACCGCTGTTAATAATAATATCGTTAATATTCTCCTTCGTCACACTGATTGGTTCCAGTCCCACATAAGGTACCAAGAAACTTCCGTTATCCAGTATCGTAACATCATCACCTTTTATTTCCCCGTCCTGCGCTAATGTAACAGCACATTCTGCCGCTCTCTGCGCCAGCCGTTCTACCGGCTTGTAAACGGTCATCAACTGCGTTCCTTCCACAATTCTCTGACATGCCCCTAAATCAGCATCCTGCCCTACTACCATAATCTTACCCGCCAACTGTTTCTCGGCAAGCGCGGGCACAACTCTGCTGGCAATATCGTCGTTTCCACACATGATTGCATCCGCCCGAAGCACCACATCCATATGCTCATAAACATAATCCGCCGCCAATTCCGCAAGCCATCCGTCCGCATGGAAGGAATCAAGAATGGCAACCTTATTCTCTTGCATGGTTCTCCTAAATTCGCCTTCGACAAGCGGCACGTTATTATCTGTAGGAGACCCGCCCAGCATTAGGACCGAACCCTCGCTGATTCCGCTATCGACCAGAGCGTCCGCCATCAATCCGCCCACCTTTGCATTGTCAAACGATATATACAAATCTATATCGCAATCCTTAATCAAACGGTCATAGGCAATCACTTTGATGCCCTTTTCCTTCGCCTTATTTACATAGCCGGACAGACCATCCGAATCAACACATATAATAACAATGACATCCATTCCTTTTTCTATAAAATAATCAATCTGCTTCTTCTGCTCCGCCAAATCCCCATTGGCATTCTGAACATTGACTTCCGCTCCCAGTTCCTTTGCCGTCGAGACAAACACGTCCCTGTCTCTCTGCCATCGTTCTATCACAAAAGAATCAAAGCTCATACCAATCTGTATTTTTTGCTCTTCCTGTATCTTCATTGTTTCTTTCTCCTGCTCATTGATCCCGCAGGCTGTCAAAAACAGCATCAGACATAAAAATAATGCCGCTCTTGTTTTATTTTTTCTCCTCATAGATTCCTCCTTTTACGACATGCCCCTTCTTCCCCTGCCTTCCCTTGCACAACGCCACACCGGATTTTTTACACATTCTTATACTCTGTCGGCGTTACACCCACATTTTTCTTAAAAGTCCGGCTGAAATAGTTAGGGTCGGAATATCCGCACATAGAACATATCTCCTTCATGGAATACTCCGTCGTACTGAGCAATTCTTTCGCCTTCTCCATACGGATACCCGTCAGATATTCAATAAAGTTCTGACCTGTCCCTTCCTTGAAAATCTTACTGAAATAGTAGGGACTAATATCTGCCACTCTCGACACTTCGTCCAAAGAAATATCTTTATTAAAATTATTGCGTATATATTCCTTCGACATCTGAATAATACGGTTTGATTTTTCTTCCCGTTTACCAAGACTATTCCGGCTTGCATCCGTAATTTTCTCTTGAAACCATTTCTTCAGCGCACCTAGCTCATCAATTTTCATAAGTGTCGGAAGATAATCCTGTCTGGAACCGAACCGATATGTCATGCCTCCTTTTTCATAGGCAATATGTTCCGCCCACAGGACAAATTCCAATACCTTGAGCCGTATCTCCATCATGTTATCCGGATTACTGTCTCGCATCCAATCAAAAAAGCTCCCTGCCGTCGCGCTGGCATGATTGACTTCTCCTTTCTCCACCTCTTCAAACAACCGTTTTTCCAGACGAATCGGATAATCTCCCGCATAATCACAGCCAATCGGAAGGTCATCCGCATGCGCTACACTCCCCGTCGTGATTATCAGCGCATTCAGCGCCTCGTTGTAAGATTCTGCCATCTCCCGCAGTTCTCCTACCCTGCCGATGCCAATACGGAAATTGATATTCGTCTTCCTGCGCATATATCTTACAAGCTCTCTCGTCTTATCTATCAATTCTATCCTCTCATTATAATCCATCTGCTCTTTCTCATATGGTACCAAAACAGCCAGCTTATTTGCCATGACAGTTCCTACAATACAGTCAAAGTGCTCTTTTAAGCACTCCCGTACTTCTTGATAGTGCTGCTGCATCTTCACGCTGCTGCCAACGGCGTTGGTCATATGACTGCCAACCTGTCCGTCTCCGCACACGATAGAAATCATATAAGCGTGACTTGCGGTAAGACCAAGCATTGTCTTATAATTGTCAATATCTTCCGCAAAATTCTCCTGTAATAGAATATCATAAATCAAACCATTCTCGATGATCGGAACCACTGTCTCCAATTTTTCCTTGACCATAAGGTCATTGCTTCTCTTTTCCCGTTCCCTGTCAACCATCTCCATCCCTTTTCGCAGAATAGAGATGATTTTCATCCGTTCCATAGGCTTAGTGATATATTCCATGACGCCCAGCTTAATCGCTTCTTTGGCATAATCAAATTTGTCATAAGCCGACATAACAATAAAAAGAACGCTGCCGTTGCTTTTACGGATTTCTTTCATCGCCTCAATCCCGTTAATCCCCGGCATCTGTATATCCATAATAGCGATATCCGGTCTGAATTTCTCTGCAAGTTCAATTACATTTCTTCCCGTCTTGGCATACTCCACAATACACTTGTCGCCAAACTCCTTCTTGATGATATATTCTAACGAATCAATAACGATTCCCTCATCGTCCGCCAGCATGATTTTATACATCGTCGTCCTCCCGTTCTCTCATCTGAAGATAAATGATAAACTCTGTTCCCAGATTTTTTCCTTCACTGATAATGGACATGACATCTTCATATTCCGTAAAAAGCTTTAACCGTGCTATCACATTATCCATACCGATACCATTGGAACCTTCCGCATGTTCCTCTTCTCTATATGTACCGGCAAGCACCTTATCAATCGTCTCTTTATCCATACCAATGCCGTTATCACGAACGCTTATGCACACTGTATCATCAATTCTGTATACATTCAACCATATCCTGCCCTTTCCCGCCATTTCACGGATGCCATGATTGACACAATTTTCTACGATCGGCTGCAAAATCATACTTGGCATCTCTACTTGTAAAAAGGATTTGTCCACATTCTTCTCATAGTGGATGTCTCCGGAAAATCGGACATTCAAAATATAAATATAATTATCCACTAACTCAATCTCTTCTCCGATTGTGACAGTCGCATCTCCCTTTTTCACATTATAACGGAAAAATTCAGCCATATTCTGTACATAACGGTAAGTCCTGTCCGCTCCCTCCAACATAGCAAGCTGGGCGCCAGCATTTAAGGTATTGAACAAAAAGTGAGGATTAATCTGCGCCTGAAGGTACTTCAATTGTGCATCCTTCAAATGCGACTCCATCAGCAGCTCTTTCTCCTGCATAGCACGCTCTACTTCCATGCTGTGACGGATACGTTCTATATATTCTCTGATACTGACAACCATCTGGTTAAATGCTCTTCCCACAACGCCAATTTCATCCCGCGTCTGCACTTCCAGAAGCTCCACCTCAAAATTGCCGTTTGCCACCTCATCCGCAGACTTCGCCAGTGCTTTAAGCGGACTGATAATCGCGCCTACTAGTTTCGTGATAATACACACATTGGCAACGATAACCGCAATGATCACGGCAATTCCCACTGTTTCAAAAAGCCGGAATGCCTGTGATAACTTAGTATAATTCTCCGAATTGTTTTTAAACTGCTGATTATTCAGACTATAAATATATGTATTAATATAATCGTATAGCTGCGTTGCATTTTCATACCGTGTCCGGTATTTTTCAACATTGCGTCCCCTTTTTGCATCAATCGTCTGGTCGGCTATTTCCAAATATTGTCCTGACATATGCTTGATATTTCTTTTCATACGTTCATAAGAACCCCCGCTTATTTCATCCTCTAATCCTTCCACCAACTGCATATAATTTTGTGAACTCCTGTAATATTCTTCCAGAGAATCGCTTGTCTTGGCATTCAGATAATCCGTCATACTGTTTTGTACTGTGTCTAATGACTCGGACAACTCATTTAGATTCAGATTATCTCTGTAAACCATCTCCATCTCGCCGGACATGCGGTTAATTCCAAGAATTAAAAGCACATTGACCAAACAGACAAAAAGATTCGCCATAATATAAATGCTGCTGATTTTACCTTGCAGCGACATATCGGAAAGTGCTTTTAATTTCTTATTCACTCTTCGCACCTCCGTCCAGATATTCGGCAATATTGTCTTTATTAATCAGTTCAATATCCGCCATAAAATACTGACTTGTATTACCAAATGAATGATATTCCGTCAAAGCTTCGACACAGTATTTCCCCATCTGTGCAGCATCAACCTTTGCCGTTGCATAGATGACATTTCTGTCAATCGCTTTCAAAATCGTATCAGAATCATAATAGCCGAGAATGTTGACCTGCCCCACCTTGTTATAATCTACCACCGCCTGATACGCGCAGGTGGTATTCAATTCATTGAGACACACAATAATATCCGGTAAATCTTCCTCCATAAAAATATCCCTTATAGATTCCTCAACGGAAAAGGTATTGGTATCATCTATCGTCACAAGTGACAACTCAATCTCCACATTTTCCTGTTTCTCGTTTTCAATTGTTTCCTGAATTCCCGAACAGAGTATATTTTGTCCCGAGTCCTGTGTGTGAGCGCTCATAAGAACTGTCACCTTAACCGGTCGTTGTATCATCTTCTCAGTCCACATCAATCTCACTCCATCCTCATCATAGAGAGGTGTCACTTGAACCTGCGCTCTGGGAAGCTGTTTCTTCCTCATAATCTCAAGAACCTGCCTGCCATACTCCCTGCCCAAATCATAACTGCCGATTCCCACGAATGTACACCGATTACTCTGCGTGTTATCTCCATATAAGGTAACCACCGGAATCTCTGCTTCTGCCGCCTCATTGATAAGTTCCGTCATCTCATCGCTTTCATCCGCCGCAACGATAATTCCATCCACCTCCGATGCAATAGCAATGCGCATCATATCTTCCTTGGAATAACTACCACCAAACGTATCATTCAGAAAATCCACATAACTATCCTGTAAAAGTCCCTCTTCATAGGCACCCATATAGACAGACTTCCAGAAAGAAGCGCTATTATTTTCTGCAATCATAATATAATACCTGCCGTAACGATTCGGATTTGATTTCTGCGTATAACGTCCCAAATATATCGTAAATGCAAAAACACCCATAATTATTGTGATAACCAGTAATAATATCGTAATACCAAGATAAAATGTATATTTCTTTGGTTTTCTTCTATCCTTATTCATCCCGCATTTCCCGATTACTTTCTACAATACCATTAACAAAGTCCCCATTGCAATTAACACACACCCGCGTTCTGATTGCCGTTGCCAGATTAGAATCGGCTCCTGCGATGTCTACAAAAATCCCCTTAGCCTATCTTCACCCTTAACGTCTGATATCCCTGCTCAAGCACATCAAGGCGAATCTTCATCTTCTCTATTCCGTCCACATCCTTCAAAATCAAGATACGGTCTATCTTTTCATTCAGAAAACCGATGTCCCGCTTCAAAAACTTGTTGACTACCTCCATTTCTGTTCTCACCGCCTGAATCTCCATGTTAATATTGTCTTCCAGCATATTAATTCTGTCATGCAGACTTCTCTGTTCTGCTTCTACTCCATCGATTCTGACGCTTAGCTCACCCAGACCTTTCTCCACTCCGTCAACTCTGATGCTTAGCTTACCTAGACCTTTCTCTACTCCGTCCATTCTGATGCTTAGCTTACCTAGACCTTTCTCTACTCCGTCCATTCTGACGCTTAGCTCACCCAGACCTTTCTCCACTCCGTCCATTCTGAAGCTTAGCTCACCCAGACCTTTCTCCACTCCGTCCATTCTGA
>CANOEC010000088.1 GCA_947564735.1 uncultured Lachnospiraceae bacterium
CTGTTGCTCAATTATGTTTAGGAGCTTGTTTTTTATGTTTGTCATCTGTACATTACATGAAATATAAAAATAAAAACAAAGAAAATAAGGGGAATAAGGAATAATATAAATTCCTGTCTGTGGTCATGAAAGAATTAAAAATTATTATAGAGAAATTTGCTGTTCTGATGGTGCTATCAATTCAATCTACCACCTGAAAACTGCATAAGTATCCAAAATGCCGCTGCATGGACACAATCCAGACAGCGGCATTTCTTTCACCGTTTCCGGCTTCCTAAAGGCGAATCCTTATAGATGCCGGATTTTTTCATGATGTTTTTCAAGTCCGTGCGTTCTTTTTCGGTCAGCTTCTCATAGCTGATTTGAAGCTGTGAACACATGACATAGCAGAATTTGTCCAAAGGGTTCCCCGGAAAGCGCATGGCTTTTTCAACATCTGCAATCATTTTCAGGGTGTTGGAATCGTCCGGCGCACTCTCCGTATCGGCTTCGTGATCCAGCCGGATGTCATGGAGGATTGTGTCCCACTCCTTATGCGTGACATGGCAGAAATAATCTTCTTCCTGTATCTGTGAAGCCTGTAACGCTTTCAAAGTTGTATCTTCTTCCTCTGGTTGATATTTCTGTTGAATTTCCGTCCGTACCGCTTCAAGGGTGGCATTGATGTCCTGAAAGCGCATGGTGGCGATGCCGTCCACATAGATTTCTGTATCTGTCATAAGGGCGGTGAAATTTTCATGCGTGGCAATCTCGCAGAGCAGGCGGTTGTTGATGCGCCCGCTTTTTAGCAGTTCCACCATGTCATCACTTAAATGCAGTTCCGTAAGCCCGGTATTTGAAGGATTCCTGTTTTCCGTCACGCATAAAAGGTAATCCGTGGAAACACCGTAAAATTTCGCAAGTGTCAGAATGGATTGGTGGCTGATTTCCTTTTTAACATCATTTTCATAACTGCCGAGGGCGGATTTTGAAATTTTTGTCAACTCCGCAAGTTCCTCCAGCTTTAAATGCCGTTCTACTCGTAAGTCTTTGAGCCGTTCCTGTATGGTTATACCCTGTTTCATGGTCTTGTCCCCTTTCCAGCGGCTTGTTCCTCGCCGCCATACTGATTATACCACACCATTCCGCAAACGTGGAATTTTTTGATTTTTTCAGTTCATTCCTGATTTATGGATATACGGGAATGGGAACAAAAATGTTCTATGATAGTATCAGTTCATCGATGGATTACTCCAATCGCATGACCGGGCTGATGGGATATGCTCCCCAGACGATGTGCCGCCATGAACTGTGAAGGGAATGAAAATCCCTACCGCAGCGAGCGCACCAGAGGGAGCAAAACGCCGCCGGAGGAACCGGGGGCAGGAACGGCATCAGGTAGAACCGGCTGGACTGTACTAAAAATAGGAATCACACAGTATGCAGGCAATGGGATTACTCTGCCCTGCCTGCATTGTCAAGGGCTTAAAGACGGCATGGAAAAAAGGGTTATGCCCTGATGTCCTGCCAGAAACAGCCCCAAAATGATACACAAAATGAAAGGAGAAACCAGACAAATGGAATATGAATTTATGACAGCCGATACGCCGCTGCCGCCCTGTATGCCATTTCCTAAAGCACTGGCTGGACTTCCAATCAGCAGCACGGCAAAGGTGATGTACTGTCAGATGCTTGATGCCATGCTCACAAAAGAGATGGAGGACGAGAACGGAATCCTGTTTGTATATTTTCCTGTTAAAGAACTCGCCGTTGCACTTTCCCGGTGTGAGATGACAGTTAAGCGTTCTTTGAATGAACTAGAAAGTGCTGGGTTGATTATGAGGGTAAAACAGAGAGGATTTGCAGAGATAAACCGCATATACATTCTCATACCGAAAATATAATCAGGTATTCCAAAAGGTGGTGAAAAGGTTTATAATGAACTCGAAGATAAATCGGAAGTTATGAGTAAGTGGAGAGGAAGTTATGAAAATCGACATTCAAAGTTTTTCCAATCAATATATTGTGCGGCGAGTGGATAAAAATGATTTATCTAAGGTCTATGCACTATGTAGCAAGAACAGCTTATATTATCAATATTGTCCACCGATTGTGACGGAACAAAGTATTATAGATGATATGAATGCTTTGCCTGCAAATAAGAGTTTCAACGATAAATATTATCTGGGATATTTTGATTCAGACAAGTTAATTGCAGTGATGGATTTCATCATGGCATATCCTGATGAAAAGACGGCATTTATCGGGTTCTTTATGACAGATATATCTGTTCAGAACTATGGAGTTGGAAGTAAAATAATTGATGATTTATGCGAATATTTAAAAACTCTTGGACTTTCAGGCGTTCGGCTCGGCTGGGTAAAAGGAAACCCACAGGCAGAGCATTTCTGGCACAAGAATGGGTTTAAAGAAACCGGAATCTCATATGATACGGATAACTATGCTGTTATTGTGGGACATCGAACTCTATAAACTAATCGGAATTTGAGGAGATAGTTAAGATGAATTGCGAAATAAGGAAATGGAAATTGACAGACGCCGCTGATTTGGCATCAGCACTTTCAAACAAACATATACAAGATAATCTTCGTGACGGATTACCATATCCCTATACGGAAAAAGATGGTATGGATTATATTTCTGCTATGCTTTCTGCAAATGAAAATGACACTTTTGCATTTGCTATTATTGTTGATAACAAAGCCATAGGTAGTATTGGAATTTTTCGGCAAGAAAATATACATCGACAGACTGCGGAATTAGGCTATTATATTGCAGAGGAATATTGGGGCAAAGGTATTATGACAGAGGCAGTAAAACAGATTTGTGATTATGTTTTTCAAAATAGCGATATTATTCGTATTTATGCTGAACCTTTTTCTTATAATAAGGCTTCGTGTCGTGTACTTGAAAAAGCAGGATTTCAATATGAGGGTACATTGAGGAGCAATGCTGTAAAGAGTGGCAATGTGATTGATATGAAAATGTATTCCCGAATAAAGATAGGGATATAAATTACAGTTTGTCGGGACAACATAAAATATTCCAACACAAATATTTTGAGCAGTGGCAACGTAAAAACGCCGCTGCTTTTTCGTTGTAAAATTAAATATAATGCAGGGCAGACAAGACAGTCGGTTATCGAAAAACTTTCAGTGAAAGCATATCGGAAACTGGCTTTTCTTTTGCAAAGATTTCCGACAGGGAATCTGCAAAAGCGCAGGAATTTTCCTGCGGCGGGAGTACAGAGGGCGGCAAGCCCTTTGTGCAGGTCAAGGGCGGCAGCCATTGCCCAGAGGAGTGTTGCCTGCGACACTCCGTACTGGGTATTGCCTGACGCTCAAATCGGCAGGATTGGCAGCAAAGCTGCCTTTCTCCATAGCTACACTGGCAGAAAAAAGGAGGGAAAAATGACTGAATGAAACTGACAAGGCATAACGGCAGGGCAGGAAAAAACGGCGTTTACAATCCCAAGCATAATGACCGCAGATTTGATATGGCGAACAGCGAGCATATCGACACGGAGCGGGCAAAACAGAATATTTACTGGGACTGCTACACAGGTTATTCTTCTGCCCTGACAAGGGAGCAGGACAAGGAAAACGACTACTCTTTTGAAAGGATTGAACAGCTTTATTATTTTGAACATTACGCTGACCACATACAGGCACAGAATGAGAGGAACGAAAAAACAAGGCACACCGAACGCAACAGGACGGTGGAGGATTTGCTTACAAACAACAAGACCTGCCCGGAGGAAAGCATCTACCAAATCGGTACGGTTGAGGAATCTGTTTCGGGAGATGTTTTAGCCAAAATCGCAGCGGAATTTTTTGCAGAGATGGAAGAAAAATACGGTTCGCACGTCCACATACTAAACTGGGCACTGCATCTTGATGAAGGCACTCCGCATATCCATGAACGGCACGTTTTTGACTGTGAAAACAGATATGGGGAATTATGCCCACAGCAGGAAAAAGCACTGGAAGAATTGGGCGTACCACTGCCCAATCCCGACAGGAAAAAAGGCAGGAACAACAACCGCAAGCAGACCTTTGATGCGGAATGCCGGAAGATGCTTTTCCGTATCTGTGAAAAGCATAACCTCCATTTGCAGAAAGAGCCGAGTTATGGCGGCAGGGGCTATCTGGAAAAGCAGGATTTTATCATTGAAAAACAGAAGGAAACACTTTCCGCACAGAGGGAAATCTTAACGCAGACCACGGAAGCCATAGCGGAGCAGGAAAAGAAATTTGAACAGGCAGAACAGGCTGTTTCAGAGAAAGAAAAAACGCTGAAAAAGCAGGAGGAAACGATATGGGAAAAGAAACGGGAAATTTCCCAGAAACAGGCGGAACTTGCCACTGTCACCATGAAGCTGTCAGATGTGGAATCTTTTGTGGAAGAAGTGGCGGATACCGCTTATAGAAAAGCCTGTGAAGTCGTTACCGATACTGTCCGGCGGGAAACACAGAAAGAGGATATTAAAATCCTTGATGATTATGTAAAATGGCTGTCTGCGCCGGAGCGCACCGCCGATAAAAAGCTGCGGGATTATGCGGTAAAGCGTCTGGGGACGTTAAAAGAAAAATTCATGAAATCTGCGAAAACCATCGTGCAGAAAGTCACAGAATCTTTGCAGGAGCCGGAACACAGACAGAAAAATCTTGAACAGGTCAGGGAGAAAGCGAGGGAATCCATTAAGGACAGGCTTGCAAGAGGAAAAACAGAAGCTGACCGCATGAACTGGGAGCGCAGGGAACGCAGGAACGGCATAAGCCCGGCAGCAAAAAAGGATATGGAAATTTAAAGCATTTGCTTTTCTTTACGGAGATGGCAGATGCTTTTTTTATGCACACGGGTGTCCAGATGAAATATGCCATCAGGCTGGCGGACACCCGACACACGGACAGGGAAGAAAGCTTCGCTGCCCGATTTTTAGAAAGGAAATGGAATGAATGTATTTGAAGCGGTAAAAGAGAACGTGACAGCAAGGCAGGCGGCGGAGATGTACGGCATCAGGGTAAACAGAAACGGCATGGCTTGCTGTCCTTTTCATGATGATAAGCACCCCAGCATGAAAGTAGATAGGCGCTTCCACTGTTTCGGCTGTCAGGAGGACGGTGATGTGATTGATTTTGCTGCAAAGCTGTATGGACTGAACAGTCTTGGGGCGGCTGTAAAACTGGCGGCTGATTTTGGGATTGACTACGACAATAAGGGGCGGGCTTCTCCACGCCCTGTAAAGAAGAAAATATCGGAGGAACTGCGGTTTAAGCAGGCAGAGTCACAGTGTTTTCGGATTTTATCAGACTACAATCTCTTACTGGAAAAGTGGAGAACAGAATATGCGCCGGAAACACCGGAGGAGGAATGGCACCCCTTGTTTGTGGAGGCTTTACAGAAACAGACAAATATGGAGTATCTGCTTGACATTCTACTGTCAGGAACAGTGGAGGAAAAAGCCGCTCTTATAAAAGATTATGGGAAGGAAGTGATGCGGATTGGAGAACGGATTTCAGGACTTGCCGCCTGCCACAAGACAAGCCGTGATGAACGCAGCGGATATGCTCACTCCGACGATGACGGTCGGTGAAGTGCGGGAAAGCCTTGACACCACGCAGAAAGGGCAGACGGCAAACACGATAGGCAACTGCAAGACTGTATTCCAGTGCGATCCGCTCCTGAAAGGGGCAGTCCGTTTCAATCTCCTTACAGAGCGGATTGATATTGTCCGGGACGTTGGATGGCGCAGGAATACCAGCGTACTCACTGATACAGACATAAAATACCTGTTCCTTTATTTTGAGGAAAACTATGGAATCACAAGTGAAAAAAAGATACAGAATGCTTTAGCGATTGTGGCAAATGAGAACTGTTACCACCCGATTCAGGATTGTTTAAAAGGGCTTATATGGGACGGTAAACCACGTATCCGCTCCTGCCTGCGTCACTTTTTGGGTGCTGATGCGGACGATTATGTGGAGGAAATGTTGAAGCACTTCCTGCTGGGCGCAGTCAGGCGTGTATTCATGCCCGGTTCAAAGTACGAGGAAATGCTCTGTCTGGTAGGCGGTCAGGGGGCTGGAAAATCTACTTTCTTCCGATTACTGGCGATAAAAGATGAATGGTTTAGTGATGATTTAAAGAAGCTGGACGATGACAAGGTGTTTACGAAATTACAGGGACACTGGATTATCGAGATGTCGGAGATGCTTGCCACCAGCAGCGCAAAGAGCATTGAAGAAATCCGCTCTTTCATTAGCAGGCAGAAGGAAACATACCGCACACCTTATGAATCACAGCCAAAGGACAGGCTGCGGCAGTGTGTGTTCGGCGGCACGTCAAACAGGCTGGACTTTTTACCCCTTGACCGTGCCGGAAACAGGCGGTTTTTGCCTGTGATGGTTTGCACGGAAAATGCCGAGGTACATATTTTGGAGGACGAGGACGCTTCAAGAGTATATCTTTTGCAGGTATGGGCAGAAGCGATGGAGATTTACCGAAGTGGGCGGTATTCCATGAAATTCAGTAAGCCTGTGCAGAAGAAACTTGTGGAAGTACAGAAAGATTTTATGCCGGAGGATACCGAAGCGGGAATGATTATCGGTTTTCTGGAAAATTACCGTGGAAATCAGGTATGCTCCAAACAGCTTTACAGGGAAGCCCTGCACCATGAATATGACGAGCCGAAACGCTGGCAGATTCACGACATTAACGAGATTATGAACACGGCAGTCACAGGCTGGAAATATTTTTCCAATCCGAGGGCATTTGATGGGTATGGCAGGCAGAAAGGCTGGGAACGCATGGCGGATTCCGGCAACGAACTATCCAGCAACGAAACCGTTTTTTCGGAACTGACAGAGGAAGAAGCCCAGCAGATGGGGATACCAGAGGAATGGCTGGAATGATTTTAAGCGTTGGTTGCCGGGCAGGTTGTCACTTCGTTGTCAGGTTCGTTGTCGGGAAAATCCCTTCTCTCCTGCCCGAAAATACTGATATTTAAAGGCTTTGTTGTCAGTATTTATATCTGCTGGCAACGAAAGCAACAAAAAATTGAAAGAAAACAGAAAAAGTAAAAATAACAAGCCAGACATTAGATTACAGGTTTTATGGTGTCCGTTGCCGGACTTCGTTGCCGTATCCTTTTGTCCGGCTTTCTTTATGGAGGTAATGCTTATGGCAAAAAATAAAACAAATATCAATGTGACTGCTGTATTTGACGGAGAACTGGACGCAACGGACGTGTTTGTGAGCCTGATTGCAAAGCAATATGCCGAGAGATACCAAAACAAAGACAGTCAAAGTTCTTACAACGAAAATATTTCAACAGATTATCTTGTAAAATCACAAGATACAGTGTATAATGACAGTGAGGTTCAAAAGAGCCAG
>CANOEC010000089.1 GCA_947564735.1 uncultured Lachnospiraceae bacterium
TCTTGTTTTTTCATGCCATAGGAAATTACGCCAAAGAGTGGAAGAACCAGAGGTTCTTCCGAACATAATGCCGAAGGCATTTTGTTCTCTTCACAACGGCTCTTTAATTTGTTAGAATATGAGTGTGGATTGTAGAATATGTCCGTTATATCTATAGTCAGAGGAAAGGGGATAAAGAATCAGCATTACCGGATGCAGAAATGAGGTAAGGTATGACACATAAGGAGAAGGCGGAACAGCTTTTACATCAGCAGTATCATTGTTCGCAGGCATTGTTTGGTGCATTTGCGGAAGAGTTCGGATTAGATTTAAAAACAGCCTTTAAGATTAGTACTTGTTTTGGCGGCGGTATGCGGCAGGGCGGCACTTGTGGGTGCATTACGGCGGCGCTGCTCGTACTAGGAATGGCGCTTGGGTTTTATGATGCGCAGGATAGAGAACGTGAGTTATATGGCAACAGGAAAACAGAAGAATTTATTCGTCTGTTTACTGAAAGAATGGGTGGTCAGACAAATTGTCGGGACATTCTCGGGCAGGACATCTCCAAGCCGGAGGAGATGGCGGTTATCCGTAAAGAAGGGTTGATTTTGCAGAAATGTCCGAGGGCGATCAATCATAGTATCGAAATATTGGAAGAGATGCTGACAGATCATTTTAAGAATATGGTAGAGAGCAGCATCAATCTGGAGGATATTCCGCAGAATGATGAGATGCAGGTGATGCTCAAAGGCATCGGTAAGCTACAGACATTCAGGAGAAATGTCAATAATTTATTGTTTTCTTCTGAGAAAAATATCGGATTTATACAGTTTGACATCCGGAAGTTCAAGATTCTTAATGATTTATATGGCGAGAAGTTTGGAGATGAGGTATTGGATTTTATCTTCAAACAACTCGATGCGACTTGTGAAGCGGAACAGTTCTATGTAAATCTGAGCAGCGATGTTTTCATGATCGTGACGGAGTATGACAGGGAAGAAGAACTGGTGGAGTTTATACAGAGACTTAATTCCAGAATCATCAATTATAAAAATGTAAAGTTACAGTTGTCTTACGGTGTATACACGGTCGAGGACAGGAACATGGAACTGCGCCAGATGGAAGACCGCGCTACGATGGCGAGAAAAGCTTCCAAAAATAATTTACTGGGCAATATCTTATTCTATAAGGAACAGTTTAAAGAATCCTTGTATAATAGAAAGTTCATTGAAGAAAACATGCAGGCGGCAATCACGGAGCGGCAGTTTGAGATGTATCTTCAACCCAAATACAGCATTTCAAAGAATGAGATTATCGGCGCGGAAGCTTTGGTCAGATGGAAGCATCCAAAGCGTGGCATGATTTATCCGGATCAGTTCATTCCGGTGATAGAGGAAAACGGTTTTATCAGAAAAGTGGACTATTATATATGGGAAGAGGCGTGCCGCTTTATCAAGAAATGCAAAGAGATGGGCGTTAATAACTGTCCGGTTTCGGTCAATGTGTCGAGGGTGCATCTGCAGGATGATGAATGTATTCATGTGCTTGCCGATATTCTGGACCGCTATGATATTTCACAGAAATTGCTGGAGCTTGAGATTACGGAGACGGTGGATGACCATCAGGTGAGTATGAAGGCGCTTCAACTGAAGGAGGAAGGGTATACATTATTGATGGATGATTTTGGAAGCGGGTATTCATCTTTAAGCATTCTTCTGGAAACACCCTTTGACGTAATTAAGCTCGATAAGAAATTCATGGAAAACATGATGGTATCGGGCAAGGGGCGGCTGATATTGGAGCAGGTGGTTGCGATGGCGAACAAATTAGGGCTTGGACTCTTGGCGGAAGGGGTAGAAACGCGTGAACAGGTAGAACTGCTTCATAGTATCGGTTGTGATCAGGTGCAGGGATACTATTATGCGAAGCCTATGCCGGCGGCAGAGTTCTTTGAACTGCTGATGAAACAGCAATAAAATCAGATTTACTTCGCAGATTTAAAATAAGAGCAATTATGCATTAGGAAGAGAGGTTACAATCATGGATTATAAGGCGATTCCATTTGAGAAAAGAATCAAGGAAAATATCAGAAATTATGCATTGGATAATTTGTTTTCTCTTGATACGTTGACGGAATACTGCAAGGCACTCTGTGCGGTGGCTGATGTGGCGATTCTGATTACGGAAAGGCACGGAGAGAAGGTTGTGTCGGTAGGTGGCTTTGCAAGATTTACGCCGGATGTGGTGGGAGAGCCGGGGCGTAAGGTAAGAGTCTACGGCAGGACGATTGCGCATCTGTATGCTGAGACCGAGCATGTGCGGGAGGATAAGCGTGAATCCGTGGAAAAGATGCTGGATGGATTTGCCAACATGTTGTCGCAGTGGGGCGAGGAAGCCTATCTTCATATGGAATCTTCAATTTATATGGATGAATTGGAGGAGAAGGTCGGCGTACAGCATGTACAGACGGCAAAGGGGGAGAAGGAGGACGTTCTGACAGGTGTTTACCACAAGCATTATTTTGAGGAACGGATGCAGATTATCGACCGTTCGGAGGTCGTACCGGTAGCGGTTGTCAATGTGAATATCAATGACTGGAAATTTGTGAATGACCATTTTGGAGACGAGGAAAGTGACAGACTGATTAAGACTGTCGCGGAGCTGCTAAAAAGAGAAGCCAAGCCTGATTATGTCATCGGGCGCGTGGATGGAGACGTATTTATTACGCTGATTCCCATGGCGGAAGAGGGAGAAGCGGAGGAATACTGTAAAAATGTACAGGCGGCATGCTTAAATTATGAGGATACAATACTGGCGCCTTCTGTAGCATGCGGCGTTGTCCACAAGACAAATGTGGAGGAACAGCTGCAGGATATTTTACCGGATGCAGAGTATGAAATGTTTAACAATAAATTTGAAGTAAAGAACGCGCCGGGGTATCGTGAACGTCTTGAACATGGAATCTGAGGCAATCTGAGGACAGCATTTGGAAAGTGCTGTCCTTTTTAATTTCTTTCCTAAAAATAATCCAATTATAAAATAAAAATGAAATCCCTTTTTATGGATAAAAACAAGATAATAAGAGAAAAATAAAGAAAAAAAGAGAAAATATAAGAGAATATTATTTTGATGACTGTAAATCAGTTTGCAAACACATGCATATAAAGATAATATATGGTTTAGCAATTAGCACTCGATATAAAAGAGTGCTAATAATATGAAAGTAAAGATAGCTTAAGGAGGCAGCGAACATGAAATTAACACCACTTGGCGACAGAGTCGTATTGAAACAGTTAGTTGCAGAAGAGACAACCAAATCCGGTATAGTATTGCCGGGGCAGAGCAAAGAGAAACCGCAGCAGGCAGAAGTAGTTGCAGTAGGACCGGGCGGAGTGATAGACGGTAAGGAAGTGAAAATGGAGGTTAAGACGGGCGATCAGGTTATCTACTCCAAATATGCCGGAACAGATGTGAAGCTGGATGAAGAAGAATACATTATCGTAAAACAGAGCGATATTCTGGCAATTATCCAGTAGGACTGACACAAAGAGATAGCAGAGATTAGTTAGTGTATGAAATTAACCCAATTAGGAGGACATTATCATGGCAAAGGAAATTAAGTATGGTGCAGAAGCCAGAGCGGCTTTGGAATCAGGTGTAAATCAGTTGACAAACACGGTCAGAGTAACATTGGGACCGAAAGGAAGAAACGTTGTATTAGATAAGTCTTACGGTGCTCCCCTCATTACAAACGACGGTGTAACCATTGCAAAAGAGATTGAGCTGGCGGATGCTTTCGAGAACATGGGTGCACAGCTTGTCAAGGAAGTGGCAACGAAGACAAATGACGTGGCGGGCGACGGTACTACAACGGCAACCGTACTGGCACAGGCGATGGTCAATGCAGGCATGAAGAACTTGGCGGCAGGCGCAAACCCGATTATCTTAAGAAAAGGTATGAAGAAAGCGACGGATTGCGCAGTGGAAGCCATTGCAAAGATGAGCTCCAAAGTGAATGGTAAAGAGCATATTGCCAGAGTTGCAGCAGTTTCTTCCGGTGACGAGGAAGTGGGTCAGTTAGTAGCGGATGCGATGGAGAAGGTGTCCGGCGACGGCGTTATCACCATTGAAGAGAGCAAGACCATGCTGACAGAGCTGGATCTGGTAGAAGGTATGCAGTTTGACAGAGGCTACATTTCTGCATATATGGCAACAGATATGGATAAGATGGAGGCGGTTCTTGACAATCCGTATATCCTGATTACAGATAAGAAAATTTCCAATATTCAGGAGATTCTTCCAATTCTGGAGCAGATTGTACAGTCCGGCGCGAAGCTGCTTATCATTGCCGAGGACGTAGAGGGTGAGGCGCTTACGACCCTTATCGTAAATAAACTGCGTGGCACCTTCAACGTAGTGGCAGTTAAGGCTCCCGGCTATGGCGACAGAAGAAAAGCGATGCTTGAGGATATCGCGATTCTGACAGGCGGTCAGGTTATCAGCTCCGAACTCGGTCTGGAATTAAAGGATGCAACCATGGATCAGCTTGGTCGTGCGAAATCCGTAAAAGTACAGAAGGAGAACACTGTAATTGTGGATGGCGAAGGCGATAAGGAAGCCATTCAGGCAAGAATCGGACAGATTAAGAAGCAGATTGAAGAGACTACTTCTGATTTTGATAAAGAGAAATTGCAGGAGCGTCTTGCCAAGCTGGCAGGCGGCGTTGCTGTTATCCGTGTAGGCGCTGCGACAGAGACAGAGATGAAAGAAGCGAAGCTTCGTTTGGAGGATGCCCTTGCGGCTACCAGAGCGGCTGTAGAGGAAGGAATTATTTCCGGTGGCGGTTCTGCATATATTCACGCTTCCAAGGAAGTGACAAAGCTTGCTGACACACTGGATGGCGACGAGAAGACGGGTGCGCAGATTGTTTTGAAGGCGCTGGAAGCTCCGTTGTATCATATTGCTGCTAATGCAGGGCTGGAAGGTTCCGTTATCATCAATAAGGTGAGAGAGTCCGAGGTAGGTATCGGTTTCGATGCTCTGAAAGAAGAGTACGTCAACATGGTAGACGCTGGCATTCTTGATCCGGCGAAAGTAACAAGGAGCGCATTGCAGAATGCGACGAGCGTGGCATCTACACTACTCACAACAGAATCTGTGGTGGCAAACATTAAGGAGCCCGAACCGCCGATGCCGGCTGGCGGCGCAGGAATGGGCATGATGTAATAAGCGCAGACAAAAAGCATAAAAACAGGCAATGTGCGGCTTTGTAAGAAGAGGCTGAAAGAAGATAAATGGAATGATGAAATGAATCAAACAGTCAGGCTGATAACGGTCTGACTGTTTTTCATATAATAGGAAATTTCGACAAATGTGGAAGAATGGGATGAGGGGATAAAGATGCCAGATTATATTCTGATTGTGGAAGATGACAATGAAATCAATCATATGCTGACGGAGCTTTTGCAAAGTAATGGGTATGTCACGCAGTCAGCCTATTCGGGAACGGAAGCGCTCCTCTATCTGGAAAAGCAAAAGCCAAGAGCGGTGATTCTGGATTTGATGCTGCCGGGGATGACGGGAGAGGAGCTTCTGGCAAAAATCAAGGAAATGGCTGCAGACTGTCCCGTACTTGTGGCGTCCGCCATAGATGATGTGCGCACGAGAGTCGGACTGCTCAGAGCAGGTGCAGACGACTATCTTGTGAAACCCTTTGACACGGAAGAGCTTCTGGCGAGGCTGGAGGTGGCGTTTCGACGAAGCGACATGCCGCAGGGGCAATCGAGAGGGAAACTTTCCTTTAAAGACATCGTGATAGAATCGGACGAATATCGTGTGACTGTGTCCGGACAGGAAGTACCGCTTACCAGACACGAGTTTTTGATTCTTGAACTGCTTGTTTCAAATCCGAATAAGGTATTTACGAAGAGTAATATTTATGAATCGGTATGGAATGAAGAGTTTGTAGGGGAAGAGAATGCCGTGAATGTACATATCAGCAATCTGCGACAGAAGCTTGCGAAAGCAAACGGCAGCGAGACTTATATACAGACGGTCTGGGGGATTGGTTTTAAAATGAAAACTTTATGATTTCTTTATGTTTTTCCTAAGCTTTCTAAAAATCTGTCTGCTAGACTGAAAGTACGCTAAGATGCTGTCATCGGAGAAGAAGGAACCGGAGTGATTGTGTAAAAGGCAGTGGATGCGTATGGAATATGTGGTACAGGAGGCAGAAATGAAACAGAAAAA
>CANOEC010000090.1 GCA_947564735.1 uncultured Lachnospiraceae bacterium
GGAAGACGAGAAGATTACGGAGACGACATTATCATGTTAGGAATTGAGACACAGGAAGGTTTCGGACTCGGAAACCAGCTATTTTTCTATGTTACGACCAGATGTATCGCCGAGGATAAGGGCTACCGCTTCAGCGTGCTTGACCCGGAGCATTTTGCCAACAATATGCACAGCAGCTGCGGATTGTATTTCATGGATCTGGATATGGGCGTACCCTCTAAGAAAGAGGACTATGAGAGGACGTTTTATGAGAAAGAAACCCGTCTGTTTGCCGGCAATTCCAAGCATGACCTGACCCATGGCGTCTATGTGACGGATGCCGACGAGCGGCTCTTTGAGATTGAGGATAACACGCTGATTTACGGCAACCTGCAGGCTGAGGCGTATTTTATTTCTCATAAAGAAGAGATTAAGAAGTGGCTTGCCGTCAAGCCGGAGTATGACTGTAAAGAGTACAGCAGGGACAATCTGTGTATCATGCATCTAAGGTGCAGTGATTATATGGGTTCGCCGGAGCTGTATCTGCGGAAAAAATACTGGCTCATGGGCATGAAGCAGATGAAGAAAATCAATCCGGACATGGAGTTTATGATTATTACCAATGATGTGAAAGAGGCGGGGAAGCTTCTGCCCGGTATTCCGGCATATAATTTCGATCTTGCCAAAGATTACAGCGTCTTGAAAAATGCAAAATATCTACTGTTATCCAATTCCTCGTTCACCTACTTTCCGGCGTTTACCAGTGACACGGTACAGTATATTCTGGCGCCGAAATACTGGGCGAGGCATAATGTGTCGGACGGTTACTGGGCTTCGGAACAGAATATCTATGCCGGCTGGCACTACATGGACCGCAAAGGCAGAGTCTTTACCGCGCAGGAATGCAGGAAGGAATTGGCGACGTATAAGAAAACGTCCAAGAGGTATAGGAATGCCAATGTACGTCCCGAGGGAACCAGACTGAAAATGATGGAGTTGCACGCGCGCTATATTTATCAGAAGGCATATGTGTGTAAGATTGCAAGAGGGGCAGCAAGAAGATGCAGGAAGCTGTTTAGGGGTGCAGGTACGAATCGGTAAGGAAAAAGGATAAATCATAAAATGGGTGGCACAGAGAAGAAAGAAAACAACATATACGTCAGGTGTACGGAGTCATTGAGGCAGCTTTGTCGCAGGATTTCCCTGCGCGTTGATGCAATTCCGCTAAAGAGGCTTGCCGTCTATGCAGGTATCCTGTTTGTGGTGTCGCTGCTTCCACTTCTGTGGCTTGGCAGATACAATGTGATGTGCGTCGATGACTATGATTACGGCAGGCGCGTACATGATGTATGGATGGCGACAGGGTCGCTGGGGGCGTCTGTGCGTGAGGCGTGGCAGCAGAATCTGACGTTTTACCGTGAGTGGCAGGGGACATACATTTCCTGCTTTCTGATGGCGCTCTGTCCCATGAACTTTAACTATGAGATTGGGTATCTGGTGCCGGTTGTGATGATTGTCATGCTGGCGTCGTCTGTTTTTGTGCTGGGCAGGCATATTTTGCACAGATGGCTGGGGGTAGAACATGCCGGCAGCTGTTTTGTGATGTTTGTGCTGCTTTTCATGTTTTATCAGGTGCTGGAGGCGCCTTTTGAGGGAATCTACTGGTATAACGGCGCGACCCATTATGTCCTGATGCAGTCTGTCTGGTTTTTTGCGCTGACGGCGGTTTCCATGAGTCTGTGGTCAGAAAAAAAGGCGGCGGCGTGGGGCTTTTGTGCGATAGCCGTTCTCCTAAGCGTGATTGTGGGCGGCGGCAATCTGGTGACAGGTCTGCAGGCGGAGATTGTCATGGCGCTTCTGGTGCTGTATACAGTGGTGGTGAACAGGAAAAAACTTGTTATGGTGTGTCTTCCGTTTGTGACAGGGAGCGTCGGCTTTCTAGTCAATATCTTGGCGCCGGGCAATGCACTACGCAGTGAATTGGACACGGATACAGGATACTCGGCGGTGCTGTCGGTTCTGCTCTCGTTTTATCATGCGGTAGTCTATATGATTCGATGGACGCCGGCGTTTGTGATTGTCATCTGGCTGTTGCTGCTTCCGGTATTGTGGAAGCTTGTAAAGAAATCAGACAGGACATTTGCGCATCCCGTATGGGTGACGCTTGGCGCGTTCTGTGTGCTGTCCGCCATGTTTACGCCTACGCTGTATGCGCTCGGCATGGTGGGGCTGTCCCGGGTGGACGATATCATTCAGATGGTCTGGTATTTGTGTCTGATTATGGTGACGGCGTACTGGCTGGGATATTTTTCTCATAGGGAAAGATTGGAGGATGGAAGCGGCAGTGTGGCGAAAAGCATGGAGCGGATGTCTGCAGGAGAAGCCTTCGGCTGTTTTTTGGAAAAGGCGGGCGGCAGGCTGACGGCGGTTTGCGTGCTGTTTGTTTTTACAATGCTTATCTGTACTGCGGATAAGAATACGTATACGAGCATATCGGCGCTTCGTTCCATAGCAAACGGTGAGGCACAGACGTTTTATGAGGAAGCGATGGAACGGCATAGGATTTATACGGACGAGACGGTTCTTGACGTGGAGCTTGCCCCCTATTCTGCAACCCCTGCGCTGTTTGATTGCGGCGATTTGTCACAGGATCCGGGCAACTGGCTGAATCTGGCGGTTACGCAGTATTATCATAAGAATTATGTGAAGGTTGTAAATCAGTAAGCTAAGACGATTAGGCTGCATCTGTGCTGAGGACGGCGGCAGGTGCGCGGAGGAAGAGATGTCTGAAAAGTTAAAATTACCGAATGTTACGCTGGCGGCAATGACCAGCGTGGATATTTATGAGACAATCAAAGCAATGGAGTATAGTATGCGGCAGATAGAGTTTGGCGATGTGGTCTTAATCACCCACAGGAAGCCCCTTACCCTGCCGAAATCCATACGTTATTCCCATACCTCCAAGCTGGATAATATTGATAAGTTTAATTATAAGATGGTTTACGAGCTGGGCGGACATATCCATACGGATTACATGCTCCTTGTCCATGCGGACGGTTTCGTGGTTCATCCGGAGAGCTGGCGGGATGAATTTCTTGCCTATGATTATATTGGTTCGCCGTGGCCGCTGCCGCAGAACGATTATGCTTACCGCGATTCCAAAGGACAGATTTGCCGTGTGGGCAACAGCGTCTCCATCCGGAGCAAAAGGCTCTTGGAGTTCCCGAAGCAGGCAGGCTTAAAATGGGAAAAAATGGAGGACGACAACTATAACGAAGACACATTTTTATGTTGCAAATATAAGAATGTGATAGAAGATGCCGGCATGAAATTTGCGCCCATTGAGGTCGCCAAGTATTTCGGACATGAGCATATGATTCCGGAGATTGCGGATGTGGAGAAGCCTTTTGTTTTTCATAAATGGAGAGGCAGGAATGAGCAGTACCCGAAGTTCGTCAATCCGTGGAAGGTCAGATGGCAGAAGACGAAGGACGTGATCAGACCGTTCTTGTTCTTGTATAGGAAATTTCGATAAATGTGGAAGAACCGAAGGCTCTTCCCAAGATAATTTGCGGAGCAAATTTTCTTATATAACAGGAAATTTCGACTAACGCGGAAGAATGCTCTGCATTCTTTCCAAGATAATTTGCGGAGCAAATTTTCTTATGGATAAGGAAGGATAACACATGATATTTGATTGCATCCCCTTTTTTAATGAACTGGATATTTTGAAGCTGAGAATGCAGATTTTGTCGCCCTATGTGGACAAATTCGTGCTCGAAGAGTCCACAGTGACTTTTTCGGGCGAACCAAAGGAGATGACTTTTGCAAAAAACAGGGACATGTTTCGTGAGTTCGAGGATAAGATACGTTATGTGGCGGTGGATAATTCGCCCATGAGCGGCGTGACGACGCATGAGCGGGATAAGTTTCAGAAAAATCAGCTGATTCGCGCACTGTCGGACGCTGGGCCCGATGACATCGTAATTTTCAGCGATGTGGATGAGATACCGAATCCGAAAGTGTTAGAGAAGATCGTGCACGATTTTGACGCGGGAAAGATTTATCATCTGGCGCAGAGGATGTTTTACTGCTTCCTCAATATGGAGGAGGTGTCGGGCAATCTGCTGTCCATCACCGGAGAATTTCAAGGGGTGGAGAGAAAGCAATGGCTGGGGACCAAAATATGCAGCTTTCAGAATCTTCCCAAGGAGGGAATCGTGTTCCTGCGCGAAGTCTCTCCGAATGACCCTCGCAGCGTGCGCGTGCCGGACGGCGGATGGCATTTCGGCTACATGGGCGGAGACGGTGAGCGGGATGTGGCGAAGCGCATCGGTATCAAGGTGCAGGCGGCGGCGCATCAGGAATATAACAAATCGAGGTATCTGAATGAGGCGGTGGACAGGCTGCTTTGCGGGGAAGACATTTTTGACCGCAATGCGAAGTTTGTCCGCGTGCCCATTGACGGCAGTTATCCGGCATATCTGCGCGAACATCAGGAAGAATATGCGTTTTTGATTGCGCCCGAAATTGGCGGGGCGGGGATTGCGTGGAAGAAAATGAAACTGTCCTGCAAATCATTTCTGCGCAAAGTGCATGGCGCAGCGGCGCACATACTGGGGCGCTAGGAAGGGGAATCACGAGATGGAATGGCTGCGTTTCGCTTGGGCAGGACTGCAGAACAAAGTACGGCAGGCACGCTTTGCAGGAAAATACTTGTTTTACGCAGGACTGACAATGGAACTCCTTATGGTAATTATTGATAAGAGCAATTATGTCAATCCGATAGAGGGACGTCTTTTTCAGATGACGTTCCTGCTGTTTGCGATGAAACTGCTTCTGTCAGACTATAGCAGGAAGGAATGGTGCGTGATTCTCCTGCTTGAGCTGGCAGCCTTTGCGTTCTATCGGCTAAATGGCGAAAATGAGCTGATACGCATTGTGACTTTCGTTGCGGCATGTAAAGAGATTCCATTAAAGCAGATGCTAAAATATACATTTTATGTGACACTTGCCGGATGTACGGCGATTGTTGTGTTGTCCGTAGCGGGAATCTACGGGGAGGTCAGTCTGACGCAGGTCTATGGACGGGACGGTGCGGCGATGGCGCGCTACACCGGTGAGATACTTGGAACCGAGACGCGCTATACGCTTGGTATGGGACACCCGAATGCGCTGTTTTGCATGTTCCTGATGCTGACGGCGTTAGCAACTTACGTTTATTTCGAGAAAATGAAATGGTATGTCTATCTGTTTTTGATGATGCTCAATGTGGGTGTCTATGTTTTGACGGATTCCAGAACAGGGATGCTTATCACTACGATTTTTCTTATTGGTGCATGTGTGCTGACCTATTGCAGGTTTTTGCGCGAAAAGGCGTTTATTTATCTGTGCGGGCTGCTTATCTTTGTATTATGTATCGGCTTTTCCGTGGACGCGGCGGCAAGTGCGCAGAAAGTGCGGGAAGCGCAGTGGAATGCCTATTACTATCTGGATCCGGGGGGCGATAAGCACACGCTTTTCATGATGAAAATTGACGATTTGATCAATGGAAGAATCGTTTCTTTGACCGATTCGGAGAACAATGACGGCTCGATTGAAACATGGTCTGCATTTTCAAAGCCCCGCAACATGAATTATTACTTCGATATGGGCTGGGTGAAGCTGTTCTATCGTTACGGAATCGTGCCGGGCAGTCTGTATCTTGCCGCATGTCTTATGCTTTTGTGGAGGCTGTACCGGAAGAAGGATGCCTGCGGACTATTGCTATTTGCCACGTTTGCTGTGTATACGGTGGTCGAGGCACATCTGATTTCCGTCTATATCGGCAGAAATTATCTGCTCATGATGATGGGATATTATCTGACAGGCGGAGATCTGACAGGCAGCGGCCAGCTTTGAAAGGAAAAAATAATTCGCACAAATCATGCTGAAAACCAGCCCCTT
>CANOEC010000091.1 GCA_947564735.1 uncultured Lachnospiraceae bacterium
GATACAGTCTTTTCTCCCCGGTGAGGTTTCTTATAAGGAAGCCCACCAGATAGGCATAGAGCTTGCCGACAAACTTTTAGAGGGAAAATACTCTTATGTTGTCACCACCCATATTGACAAAGGACACGTCCACAACCACATCATTTTTTGCGCCGCCGATAACGTTAATCATGAAAAATATCACGACTGCAAAAAGACCTACTACAACATTCGTAGAATGAGCGATGACCTCTGCCGGGAGCATGAACTTTCCGTCATCACTCCAGGAGAAAAACGTGGCAAAACTTACAAGGAGTGGCAGGCTGGCAAAAGCGGTTCTTCATGGAAAGAACAGCTAAAGTCCGACATCGACGAGGCCATAAAAAATGCTGCAACTTATGAGGACTGTATTGAACTGATCCGGGCAAAGGGCTATGAAGTCAAAGGTGAAGGCTTCGGAGAAAAAGCTCATAAATTTATCTCATTCCGTCCTCTGGACAGAGAACGTTTTGTCCGTGGCAGCGCAAAATCTTTAGGTGCGGATTACACCAAAGAACAGCTCAAGAAGCGCATCGAGGAGAACGCTCTTAATAAGGATAAAAAACGTATACCATTCCCTGCCAGAAAGAAGCCCATTGTCAAAGATTATTCAAGAAAAAATATCATTGACACCACTGAGGATAAGTTTGCCGAAAGTCCTGGCTTAAAACACTGGGCTGACATTCAAAACCTTAAAATTGCCGCCGCAAGCTACAGCCAGGCAGGCTCTATTGCAGAGCTTGAAAAGCAGATTGCCGCCAAGTCCACACTGGCAAAAACAGCCCGTGACAGTCTTGTGGAAACCGAGCATCAGCTAAAGGATTTCGGACAGGTTTTGAAGTATGCGGAGCAGTACAAGGCCAACCGCATCTATCATGTGCGCTACCAAAAATCTAAAGATAAAGATGCATACCTGCGCCGCCATGAAACAGAACTGATTCTCCATGACGGTGCGGAAAATATGCTGAAACGCTTTGGCATCAATCCGAAGGATATTGATGTTGAAAAAATCCGCAGCGATTACAATGCGCTGTATGCCAAAAAGCAGACTTTACAGACCACCTATAAATCTGCCGAAAAAGAGATTGCCGACCTTAACCGGAAACTGAGCAACCTCAACCAATATCTTGACCGCACTCCCAAACAAACAACTGTTGACAGGAAAGCAGAAAAAACACAAAATTCCCTCTAAATTCGACATTAAAAAAGGGTGTATCTCAATGAGGTTTTTACCTTCACTGTGATACACCCTTATGTGTGTGGCAATTTCTATCTTCTGACCTGTTTCATAGTTTATAATATGTATTTTCTTATACTTCTCTTTCATGTATCTCACTCCACTTTTAAACTGTATCCTGATGCAATTCACGCTTGACGATGTGTATTGTAAACTACTATCGAGGTGAATCACAATGAATGACGCTAAACGAAATCTGGCTTCCGCAGTGCGTGAAGCCCGCACAGAACTTGGACTTTCACAGGAAAAACTGGCTGAAATCCTGAATATCGACTCACGCACCATACTTAACATTGAAGCAGGACGTGGCAACCCTAAATTTGAAAAGCTGTATCCTCTAATTACATACCTGAAGATACCTGCCAGTAAAATCTTCGATCCAGACTACAAAAATGAAACACCAAACCTTCAGAAGCTCCTTGCCATACAAAAAGACTGTACGGAACAGGAAGCTGCTGACCTGCTCCCTATGGTTCGTTATATGCTCAATTTGCTGCGGAAACAAAACCTGCAGACCTCCGCAGATAATCTTGACATCTAAATCTCTATTCTATTCATCCTTATAAGGTATAAAGGCGCCTATTGGTATCCTCCAATAGACGCCTCACTTATGATTTCTTATCCCATATATTCTCTGTCCATCAAGTTTCACTTCTTCTATCTGCTTTATTGGTAACAAATTAAAACGCTGACACTAAACTTTTAGCCACTCACCCAAGACATAATATCATCCTGGCATAAGCATCCTCCGAATCCTCAGCCACTTTAATCCTTCCCTGCTGAATAAACTGTTCGATCCTCGCAGCATACCACCAGTCACTGACGCTTATCTGGTAATTTCCCAGGATATTCCCGATCAGCCTTGCTTCTTTCACTGGTTCCTTCGTAAGCCTTTTCCATATCGCAAAGTCATAAAAATCCTCCTGAACTCCAACCAGCCTGCCGTTTACCATTGCCCGTAAAGGACTGTTATCTTCCACAAGCTTACTCCACCAAACGGCATACATCCGTATTTCCTCCTTTGACAGTTTCTTCTCACAAGGCAGGAAAGCGGCAAATTCTTCTGCAGCAACCTCTCCCCAATCCTTGTGCATGACAATAGAATTTGTTTGGACGCTGTATTCGGGCAGTTTTATTGTATGAATCTCATTTTCGTATTGTTGCAAGATTGCACACAGGCTGTAAAAACCACACCGGGAATATGGAGCATCGCTGTACCATATCCGTATGCCTTCCCCTTTCTCCAGATATTCCTTCAGGCGGGCCATTTCATTTGCACTGGTATCAAACATCCTCTTAAACTCTGAACCTGTTTCAATGGCAATTCCCCGTGCCTGTGAATACAGTGAATATATCCCCTCCATACGGCACTGGCTGTCTGCCGTTTCTCGAATATCTCCAATATCCAGCATAAATCCAAGGCACACCACCTCTTTTGCCGTTCCCGGAATCCAACCTGAAAATTGCTTTTTCGGGGGCTTCTTTTTCCCTGCAATCCACACGGACGTCGGCCCGTCAGAACTATTAATCGTTCTGAAACTAACTGTATGTTTAGCTGCCATACTTTTAGCAGTCTTCATAGCTTCTGCTTCACCTTCACCGAAAAGAACCTCTATCATAACATGCTCCTATCTATTTCCAAATCACTGCTTTTTATCAAGTCTTTTCAACCATATAATTCCTGTTATCTCCATGCTAAAATATCCTTTCTGCGACAGGCCGCCTTCCCATATCTACCAGAAACCGAGAACATCTACCCTCGCTCTGCGGATTATAGGAGATATGCAATCGAGCTTTCATGCAATTAATGTTCCAAATTTTCTTTTTTTATATCTTCTGCATCAACTACCTTTATGCCCGCCTTTCTCAACATTTCAGCAAATATCCCTTGCCCCTCAATAAGTTTTCCGCAAAAAGTTCCATCGTATATTTGATTAACTCCGCAACTGGGACTCCTTGACTGCAAGATAGCCATATCTATTTTCCCATTTAAAGCCCGCTTTAATGCCAGAGCTGCACCTTCATGAAATTCTTTATTAACACTTATTCCTTCCTCTGTCATAATCATTCCGTCTACAATTTCAGCAGGTTTTCTGGGAACACTGAGACCACCTAAAACTTCAGGACAAACTGCCATTACTTCATGCCCTCTAATGAATTCAACAATAATGTCATTATAATTATTCGTTCCATTATATTTGCAATTTTCTCCTAAGAGGCATGCACTTACCAACACTTTCATTGAAACTCCTTCTACAAATCACAATATCTATTATTTTCTTCCCCCGCCATCCACCAAAGCCGCCCCTGCTCCCCTATTTGCCAATCTGCCGGGAACTGGGAAACCTGCTTATCCTCTGTGGTTTATCCATTTACTGCTTTGTGATTCCTAAAATATATTGATATGCAAATTCAATCCCTCCACAAGTCAAACTTTCACACATATGCGGCGGGTCACTCTCTGAAAAACCTGTGGGACGTAGTTCAAAACACCTCAATGAGCCAAACGCTTTATCAAAGGCAGAAGCAAAATTGTAACAGGCAGATACAATTTCATCTTCTGTTTTTCCCAACTCATGAAGATAAATTCCTATAAACATAAGCGTTCCTTCAACTAAGCCACACTGCGCTCTGTACCCACCGGCACCATGCAATCCGACTGCTGACCAGATTGTCTGCTGTTCAACAGTAGTTTCAAATAATTCACTCAAACAGATGATTGCTGTCCTCGCACAATTTATGTCATCGTTCCAGTACAATTCATGTACTCGGCTCTTTATATATTCTTTCATTATATGGCACCTCAATGACTTCTTAATTTATTTGCTCCCCCGCCATCCACCAAAGCCGCCCCTGCTCCCCGAATTTTCCAACCTGCCGGAAACCAGGAATGCCTGCTTATCCTCTGTGAGGTATTGGGGATGTAGGGCTGTGGCATCCTTTGATTTCCACATAGAATTGCTATTTATCCTTATCCGATATACGCTTATCTATTTGGTAAAAAACCTCACCCAGTATTAAAATAGCAATAGCAAAAATAATCATCTTGGCAGGCTCGAAGCCCACTAATAGCTTATACCCCATCCCCGCTCCAACTACTAACGCAATCATGAGTAATAATAATCGTTTTAAATGATTCATGTGAAAATACCTTTAATATTTTTTCTTACTTATTTTATCTAATATTTTCATAGCCCCTGCTCCCCGATTTCCCTATCTGCCGGAAAACGGGGATGCCTGCTTATCCTCTGTGGGATATTGGGGATGTAGGGCTGTGATTTTACTTTTTGCCATTCCTCAATTTATCCACATCTTCAAGATAAATAGAAACCTCGCCACAATTAGGGCAAACTGCGACTTTGGGTGTACCAATACGTCCGCCCCACCACTTGTTCTCATCATCAGTCAAAACGATCCCATAAGCTCCGCCCTTTACCTTTATGCCACAGCCCTCAACCATCGTGCCATTACACCGAATACATATACGCATTAAAACTCCTTTCCGTCCCCCACTCTCCACGCCCTACAAGGGGGGAAATTACCCCCGCACCTTCTTCCTGATGCACATGGAAATCAGCATAGCAGCTATCCCCAAAACAAGATAGACCGCCGCATACAGGATAAACGCCGTTTCGCCCATATCAAAGAAAATCCATGTGCCGCACAGGAACAGCGCCGCCGAAATAACTGGCAGGCTCCACAGATGCTTCATATCCTTTCCCGCAAAGATCCCTATAGCCACAGAGTATATTGGATTGATAGCAAAAAACAGAAGGAAGCAGATTGCCATTCCTGCATCACCTTTTACAAATGTAGCCGCCGCCCACGGTATCACCAGCATGACCACCGCAGAAACCGCTAACCAACAGATAAAAATTTTTTTCATAATACTGTGGATACCTCCAATTTTTTAATTGTGGCCCGCTGTCAGCCAGAGCCGCCCATAAGTCCGGGCATTCCGCAGGGGCAAATTTTTATGCACCTCTGCGGAATGGGGTGTAAAGATTATATTTTTATATCCAGTGAACTACCCAATTTCTTCAAGTTTGCTTCCACAGATTCCCTTGTGATGCCGTCCAATGCTCCAGACGGGATTTGCTTACCCGGCTCCCATTTAGGATCAACAGCTTTTACCGCATCCACAAATGCCTGTGTATATGCCCGCTCATACTGCCTTAACGTATTCCCTGCCGCTAACCTGTCGTTCTTATTCATTTTCCGATAGAGATTCAAATACACATCTGTACGTTTTGTGGTATCACCATTGCCTACCCCATTTTCCTGCAGGAACTCTTTCTTAGTCAGTTCAAACATCTCGTCCCTGCTGCTCTCCGGTATATCAATGATCCTATTCTTTTCTGCACGGTTTTTCTCCGTTACAACAAGTCCGGCCATTCCCGTAACAGGACTGATATAGTCACCATCCTTATCATAGCGGCTCATCCTGTTTTTGATTGCCTGAACATTTGTGTACC
>CANOEC010000092.1 GCA_947564735.1 uncultured Lachnospiraceae bacterium
AGTAATAAAGTTCTCGCAGATGTCTGAAAAATTCTCCGCAACCACCACTGCATACTCCCCAAACCACTGGATGATTTCCTCATTCAGCCAGCCGCCTTTGTCCTGCAGCGCCTGCGGAAGCTCCCAGTGATACATCGTAAGATATGGTGTGATGCCGTTCTCCTTCATCTTGCCAATCATATTCCTGTACATGCTGATTGCTTTTTCATTCACCCTGCCAGTTCCCTCCGGCATGATTCTGCTCCAACTGATGGAGAACCGATATGCCTTGATTCCGAGAAGCCGCATCAGCCTGTAATCCTCTGCATAACAATGCATATGGTCGCAAGCTGTCGAAGCGTCCGTTCCATCCATGATACGTCCCTCTTCCTGAAACGTATCCCAAATCATCTTACCCGCGCCATCCTGCGCATCTCTTCCCTCTATCTGGTATGCACTGCTTGCAACACCCCATACAAAATCATCTCTAAACATCTATGTATTCCTCTCTTCCGCCAAAACTAATAAGAACCGATGACTGATACAAGATAAAACGGTACGGCATCCTGTTCATGCGTCTCAGTTAGTCGAATCTCTACGCTGTGTACACCGTTTTGAATATGATGTGCCACCGTATCAATATGCAGACAGTCTCCCCACGTCTCTTCAAAATTAGCGTCCAACACAACGGCATGTTCCTCATCACTGTCAACCACTGCCACCGCGACAGGCGCCGGTTTGTTGACAGACTTACGATACTGCACCGCTATCTCCGTTCCTGCCACTTCAAAGGTGATGGAAGCGCCCCTTTCAGATGCCGTCCAGCCGTTGCAAAACATATCGTTCACATATTTTTGAAGCGTAGTGTCCGCCGTAAAACCGTTGCATAGCACATCGCAGTTATGATTTTGATAACGTCTTGCATGTTCATATGCATTTGCAGTCAACGGCTCCGGCAGCGGATTCTCTTCCTCCTCGTCCCATCTCTCCATATATATCTTATCCAGACAGTCCGCAATCACCTCTGCAACAAGCTCATGTCCCATCGAATTTGGGTGCAGGTCATCCGGCGTAATCTCACGATTTGGAATCGCACCGGACACCACCTCTGGATAGACAGTCGTCTTCATGCTGACGCTCGGTATCTGATAATGCGCTCCTATGATACAATGTTTTTCCTCCGCGCTCACGCCAGTGTCGTAACATATATTATGTACCAGCAAAACCGCCGGCTGATAGGTGTTGCCATATACCTTTCTCACCAGACTTTCATAGGTTTCCTGAAAAAATTGATTATTATCATCGTTAACCGAAAACTCAATAATAACAAAATCCGGCTTATAAAGCAGAACATCTTCTTCCACCCGTGCCGCTCCAAACTGTGACGTGGTTCCCCCGACTCCCGCATTGACATAAGTAAACGCCGTTTTTGGAAATCTGCGGACAAACCATTCGTATATCAGATACGCATAACAATTCGTATACTGTGTGGACACAGACCCCTGTGTAATCGAACCGCCCAAAAACGCCAGCGTCAGACGGTCTCCCCGCTCCGCTCTTTTCATGAGTTCTTTGAGTCGATAAAGATTCCCCCTGTTGACCCATCCTTTCTCAGCATGTACCTCATACCCCATATCATTCCCTCCTGCTTAATCCATATATTAGCTTAATCTAGTTATTAAACTAATATACGGATTAATTAAATCTGATTTTTAGCTTCTTTCTTTCATTATTTTTATCAAAACAATTTTAAATCGTACTTATATTCTACTATCGCAAAGACTAAATAACAAGTAAAAAATTAATTTAATTTTATTATTTTTTAGCTTCCGGAAGCCTTAAACGCAATAATCTCTTTGCAAGCTGTCGCGGATTAAAAGGAAGTAACGGATAGATATAACTTTTATCCGACAACGTCTTGTTGCATACGATTGACAATACAAAAATCAAAACCGCCGCAATATACCCATATAATCCGAAAATCGCCGTCAAAATCAGATTGATAATTCTCATAAACTTAAGCGCATAGCCTAATTCATAATTCTGCTGTGTATAATTGGCAATTGCAACAAATGCCATGTAGAGCATGACTTCCGCGTTAAACCACCCACTGTTTACCGAAAACTCTCCAAGAACCAGCGCCGCCATCACGCTTAAAGGAGTACTCAGCATATTCGGTGTATTGACAGCCGCCAGTTTCAAGCCGTCAATTGCCAGTTCCAATATGAGAAACTGTGCTATTAACGGTATATTCGATTCTTCTTTTAACATAATAAACCGGAATGATTCCGGTATCCAGTCCGGATTCTGCATTAGGAGCAGAAATGTCGGCGTCATAATATAGGTCAATATCGAAATGATAAATCTGGATAACCGCAGATATGTTCCCGTAATCGGCGGAAAATAATAATCATCTGCCTCCTCTACAATATCAAAGATTGAGGTGGGAACAATCATTGCAGACGGCGAATTATCCACCAGAATCACAATATCTCCCTCCAGAACCTGTGCTGCCGCCACATCCGGTCTTTCCGTAAACTTAAATTTCGGAAACGGATTATACCACTTTCGCTGGTAAAGACATTCCGCCAGACTTTCCTGATTCATAGTCAGCGCATCCACCTGAATTTTTCCAATGCGTTTTTTTACTTTTTCAAGGAACACATGGTCCACCCGGTTGTCCATATAGCAAAGTACGATATCGGTACGGGAGCTTTGTCCGGCATTCATCATTTCCATCCTAAGCTCTGTACTCCGGATACGTCTTCTGATAAGCGCCGTATTGAACACAATCGTCTCCACAAATCCATCCTTAGAACCGCGCAGGGTTTTATCTTTGTCCGGCTCCTCCACACCCCTTGCCGGATAAGTTCTGGAATCTATCAGAATACATCTGTCATATCCATCGATAAAGAGCGCAAACACGCCGGAAAGGATACTGTATAGGATTTCATCCCATGAATCCTTTAAGTCCACCTCCACATACGGCGTCGCTTTCTTTGCCATCTCATGAACATTTTCCGGCATATCGGCAGGCTTTAAGTCGATAAAGTACTGCAGGATTTTCATCATCAATTCATCCTTGCAGAATCCGTCTATGAAATAGATGCACGCCTGTCTGCCACCGACTTCTATGACACGATAGACGATATCGAAGCTTACATCCGGATTCATATGCTCATTCATGTAAGACATCGTCTGCTGTAATGACGTAGTCATTTTACTGTTTTTATCCTGTTCATTTTTATTCATTATAAAAAAGCTCCTTCCAAGACAATACCATCATTTCCCATAGTATGTCTTGGAAGGAATATGTTTATACAAAATTAAATTCATGCGGAATAAACTTAAAAAATTTTTCCCTTAAAAGCATCATTACTGCTTTCCGGTGCTTCCGTGACCGCCTCTGTCCTGATTATCCAGATGCTCCACTTCGTCAAAAACAATCTTCGGCTGATTTTTCATAATCCGAAACTGACATATCCTGTCATTGATGTGAATCTGCGTATCACGCACCGCATAGACCGGCATAAACCATTGGTCGTTATCTCCACAGTAAGAACAATCTATCACGCCTTGATGATTGGTCTGAATAATCCCGAAATTCTTAAAAGTAGAACTTCTGGGCACCACATGTGCCTCATATCCTTCCGGCAGTTCCATTGCCACGCCGAGCGGAATCAGACGAAACTCTCCCGCTTTCAGTTCAATTTCTTCTGCTGCGCGCAAATCAATCCAGTCCGACTTACCGTCTATATAAGTCAACTTCTCTATTTTATCCGTAAAATATTTAATCTTAATTGTTTCCAAATTTTTTAACCTCTTTTCCGGTCAGTCTATTAAGTGAAGCACTATATTCCATTGTTTTGTATACCAACCGCTTATCCCTTACACCGGCTTTGTTTTATGCATAATTTTCGCAATGGAGTACGGGATTTACAGGATCCGTCTGCTGTAAACTTGCCTGCACGTCAATGACCCGCTGGTTGCTGCTTCCCTTCCAGAGTAATTTCGTATCTTTTAAATCAATCTTAAACTCACCATCTACAAGCACATCCACATATTTCATAATCGGATAATGTAAAATATCTTCCCAGACATCCCCCGTATAAAGCCAGATTGTTTTGTCCGGATACTTCTGCTTAATCTCTTCCATCAGTTCCCTGACATCCAAACGATTAGACGAATGCAGCGGGTCTCCGCCTGAGAAGGTAATTCCATGAATATACGGCTTCTCCAGCTGATGAAAAATCTCCCGTTTCGCGGCATCGTCAAACAGAATCCCACCGTCCGGATCCCATGTGACGGGATTATGGCATTCCTTACAGCAATGCGTACATCCGGCAACCCACAGGACGACTCTCAGTCCATCTCCGTTGAGCATGTCGTCTTTCGTTATATTGTGATATCTCATTACATACTTTTCCTTTCTGCAATCTCAGCCATCTTCGCATCACTTAATCTGGTGTCCCCATGCACCCGGGAATACGCCAGATATCCATTCATGCGGTCGATTTTGGTCAGATTACGGCTGCCGCACACCGGACAGACATCCATCTCCAGTTCCTGATGTCCGCAATCGTCACAATAGGCTAAGGACAGATTGACACCCTCATAGAATCCCATCTCCATGGCGCGACGGATCAGTGTCTTAATTGCCTCCGTATTATAATCAATGGGATACTTTACATATTGTATTTTTCCGCCGTTGGCAAGTTCCCAGAAACGGTATTCCAAATCCTGTTTTTCAATAGGCGTAATATCTTCCGTCACATGACAATGGAAACTGTTGGATACATATTCTCTATCGGAAACACCTTCAACAATCCCATATTTCGCCCGGAACTGTTTCACCTGCAGCCCGCACAGATTCTCAGCCGGCGTTCCGTAAATGGCATAAAGGTTTCCGTCTTCTTCTTTGTATTCATTAATTTTATTATTAATATGTTCCAATACCTCTAAGGCGAAAGCACCGTCTTCCACAAGTGATTTGCCATTATAGAGTTCCTGAAGCTCGTTAAACGCTGTAATTCCGAAGCTCGCCGTTGCCGTCTTCAGAATCGGTTTGATTTTATCATGAAGCTGCAGGTGTCCTCCCAGAAAACCACCCTCACAATAAGCAAGCGGATTGGTGGAAGCACGCATTTCTCCTAAATATGCATAGGTTCTGATATGAAGCTGCCTGATCAGATTCAAATAATAATCAAGCACGTCATAAAAATCTTTGCCCTCCTGACGGGATTTTGCCAGAATCATCGGAAGATGCAAGGATACCACACCAATATTGAATCTTCCCACAAAAACCGGACTGTCTTCCTCATCCGCAGGATGCATTCCGCCTCTTTCATACCAAGGTGACAAAAAAGCTCGACAGCCCATAGGAGAAATCACCTTGCCATACTGCTTATACATACTCGCGATATATCCTTTGCCCGTCAGACTCAGCCAGTCGGGGTACATCGTCTTAGCCGAACACTTTACCCCCGCCTCAAAGACATCTTCCAGTTCCTTTCCCGGTCCATGCAGGTTCTCATCATA
>CANOEC010000093.1 GCA_947564735.1 uncultured Lachnospiraceae bacterium
CAAAGGAGAGTGGCGACACGTCGGAAGTGGTGGCGAATATTAAAGGATTTGTCAGTCAGTATAACAGTATGATGCAGAATCTAAATGATTCCGGAAGTCGGGCGGATGCCAATTACATCACACAGCTTAACAATGCTTCCAGTACATATCGTTCCGATTTGGCTTCCTGCGGAGTTACGAGAAATTATGACGGAACGCTTGTAGTTGATGATAAAAAGCTGGCGGGGACGGACGTTGAGACGCTTGAAAAGGTATGGGGCAAAAACAGCAGTTTTCCGGCACGCGCGGCAATCTGGGCGGATTCTGTGGAAGCTTCCGCAGAGCGCAATATGAAGGCGGAGGCAAGCAATACTTACAGCAATCTGTTCAATAACTATGGCAGCAGCGGGAATTATTTTAATTTCTTCCGCTAGAGGCGGAGGCGGTAGCGAAGATGGCTGTGAGGGTGCCATTTGGACAGTAAAGGTGAGATGATAAGTTATGAATCGACTCAACTGGATACAGCAGGAGCAGAAGGTGGCGGATTATCATGTGCTGACATGGCGTACTTCACATTTCCACCATCCCAGAAACAGAACTGTCCTCACAGGAGCATTCAGCAGCAAGCTGGAAGACGGTGCGGCTGCGGCATCTTCTGTGCAGAAACAGCCGGAGGGCATTGGGGTTGGATTCAGTGACGCCGGGCGTACAAACTGGCGTCAAGGCGGGCTTGGGACAGACGGTATGTTACCGTACGGCACGAAGGATGCCGCAGGTAATGAAGTGTTATCGGCTGCCCGTAAGACGCCGGGCAGACAGAGGGGTGCACCGGAGGTGGTGACGTCGGTGATGCAGCCGGAGGTGCCGGAGGAAATGTACAGTGTAGTAAACAGCGCCAGAGCATCGCTTTTGAAGGTACACAGCCGTATTCGGCGGAGTACGGCAAAGCTACGGGAGATTTTCCTAAGACAGCAGACCAAGCGTCAGCAGGCAGGTGTATCGGCACGGCAGGGCAGTTACCGCAGACAGCCCGAAAAAGAGATGAAAGGTACCCGCAGGGCAGACAGGGAAGAAGTGCTGTCTATGCAGGCGCAGAATCACTATCTGCTGGATTCCTATGACAAAAAAGGACAGTACAGTATGCTTGGGAAATAGGTCTGACAGAAGTATGACATGATTGTAAAATCGAAATCAAGGAAGGCTATGGCAAAATCATTTTGGATGATTGCGGTCATAGCCTTTTTATCATATAGGGAGAATGCGGAGCAAATCTCGCAAACGAGCCACGCTCGTTTATTATTCTATAAGAAATTCCTGTGTTTATACACGAGTTTGCGGAGCAAATCTCGCAAACGAGCTACGCTCGTTTTTTTTACAGAAAATTAAGACAACCTTTATTGTTTCTGGCTATCATATAGAGTATAGTAACAGTGGGTAAAAATTAAAAGAACATACGTTATGAACGGAGGAGAAAAATAAATGAGCGGTAATCCTTTTTTTCCATTGGATGAAATGAGCGCAGAATCAAACGATACGGAGATGATGGTGTTCCCGCAGGTTGATAGGGCGATTTATGACCAGCGAAAGAGAGTCGCAGGTACGGTGATAGATTACAAAGAGATGCGTATGCGTTATAGCTGCGCCATCAAGGAGGTAAGGACGAAGTTTGATGTACTCAACTCAGAGTTTAATGTTCGGTATCGGCGGAATCCGATTACTTCAATCAATTCGCGTTTAAAGAGCAGTAGCAGCATTATGAATAAACTGGCGCGCAAGGGCTTGGATTTCACCTTAGAGAATGTAGAGAATAATTTGTTTGATGTAGCGGGGATTCGTGTAGTCTGTTCTTACGTGGACGATATTTATGTCTTGGCGAGTGCACTTGCCAAGCAGGACGATATCACGGTGATCAAGGAGAAGGATTACATTAAGAATCCGAAGCCGAACGGATATCGCAGTTATCATATGATTGTGAGTGTGCCGGTCTTTTTTTCGGATCAGACCAAAGATATGGCGGTGGAGGTACAGATTCGCACGATTGCCATGGATTTCTGGGCGAGCTTGGAGCACCAGCTGAAATATAAGCAGGACGTTCCAAACCAGCGTGAGATTGTTGAGCAGCTGACGGATTGTGCGGAACGGATTGCCGCCGTTGACGAGCAGATGCGACAGGTGCGCGCGAAGATTGAGCTGTCCGAAGATATGCCTACGGAAGAGGAAATCCTTATGGAAAAGCTGAGCCGGATTGATATCGCGATTAATGAGTAGGTGACGGGTGATAAAAGGAGTTCTGTGCAATGTGTTCTTTCAATCTGAAAAAAGTTTTGTTGATATCTAAATCTATATAGATAATATTAAAATATTTTATAAAAATATAAAGAAAATGATTGAAGAAATGTACCGTGTCTGTTATAGTAAACATAGAGTCTGGTAGTTGGAGAAGCGATTCTTTGGCATACCGGATAATCGTGAATGATAGAAGGAGAAGGTGGCATGAGAAAGAGGAAACTATTACTCGCATGTGCGCTTTGTACAACGTTAGCTGCCGGAGCGGTGGCTTGTGGAAATACGGCGCAGAACAATGAGCCGGATAACGGCGCAGCAGCACAAACGGAAACACAGACGGAGACACAGACAACGGACGAGGCAGAAAGTGCAGAGGGGGTGCCCGCAGATTTGGATTTTACGGTGAATTACGACGGAATAGCCACGGCTAAGATTGAGGCGGGCGTCAGCGTACACGACCCGTCTATTGTGAAAGTTGACGGGAAGTATTACATATTTGGTTCGCATATGTCTACAGCGGTATCCGATGATTTGAGACATTGGACCTCTATTGGTGATGGCTATAAGGTAAAGGATCCGGTTTATTATGAACTGATGGCAAACAAAGATGCATTTGCCTATGCCGGAAGCAAAAACAGTGTGATTCCTACGGATGACAGGGGCTGGCATGTATGGGCGCCCGATGTCATTTATAATGAAGAGGACGGCTTGTATTATCTGTATTTCTGTACAACATCTACTTGGAATGCATCGAATCTCTGCTATGCGACCAGCGATAAGATTGAGGGACCTTATGAGTGGAAGGGCGCTTTGATTTATTCCGGTTTTACGTTAGAGACATTTGAGAATACGGATGTTGCAGAATATGTGGATGCGGAAGAGGCGAAGGACAGATACATTAAGAAGAGCAATGAATATAACTTTAATAAATATCCGAACGCCATTGACCCTACCGTGCTCTATGACGAAGACGGAAGACTGTGGATGGTATACGGTTCATGGTCAGGCGGCATGTATCTGCTGGAACTTGACAAGCAGACGGGTGAGGTGATTCATCCTGAGGCGGATGAGGAGAAACGGGTAGACGCATATTTTGGTAAAAGACTGCTGGGAGGCAACCACAGCTCTATCGAGGCGCCGTATATTCTGTATGACGAGCAGAGCGGATACTATTATCTCTTTGTATCTTATGGCGGTTTAGTGCGTGAGGGCGGTTACCAGATCAGAGTATTCCGTTCTGAGACGATTGACGGCGATTATGTGGATATGAATGGAGAGTTCCCGCTGGATACGACTAATCCGGAACATTATCCCTATGGACTGAAGCTATCCGGCAACTATTTCTTGCCGAGTCTTGAGATGGCGTATATGGCAACCGGACATAATTCCGCGTTTGTAGACGACGACGGTAAGAAATATATCGTAAACCACACGCGGTTTGACAATAAGACGGAGGAGCATGAACCGCGCGTACATCAGTTTATTGTGAATGAAGAAGGATGGCCGTGTATGCTTCCGTATGCAACGGACGGAGAAACTGTCAGTGAGAGTGGTTATGAGATGTCCGATGTGGCAGGCAGATATTATGTGATTAATCAGGGAACGGCAATCAGCGCGGATATCGCACAGCCCTTCATTCTGTATCTGGACGAGAGCGGTAAAGTATATGGTGACGGTGTAGAAGGAAGCTGGGAAGCAAAAGACGGTACCTGCTATATGCATATTACGTACGGGGATGTCAGCTACAGCGGCGTATTCTGCCAGATGAATGATGAGGCGGGCACACAGGTTATGACATTCAGTGCGGTCGGTGCGAATGAGAGCGTCTGGGGAGTGAAGTACTAAGTATTTCAGACGAGAAAAAGAGAACATGAAAAGAGAAGTATTTTGAGCATAAAAGAAAGATAGGACAAAAAAGGCTTTGCGGGAATTCCTGCAAAGCCTTTGCCTTGTATAGTAGCATAAAAAAGTTTCAACAAAAGAAAAACATACGTTATCCAATCAACCCTGCTGTGGAAGGTCATCTAAGGGAGCATAATGCAGGCTGACTTTGATATCCTGACCGTAATTTCCAAACGTCTTGCCAAAGATAGTAAGTCCGCCGATATGCTCTGCATCATCGTCTACAGCCATGCGGAAACGTATGCTGCTGCGATAGTCGAGCAGGAAGCTGTCAATCGTCACATCGGATATTTTCAGACCGTCGATATAGGTTCCCTTTTTGTTGATAACTAATAGCTTCAGCAGTCCGTACTGATTCCAGTTAGGAAACCACCAGTCGGGAGTGAAGAGCCCTCTTGAATCACCGAAGTCGCCGGGAGAAAGCCAGCGCCCTACACATACGTCATTCAGATAAAAGGAGATGTCGGATGGCCATACATTGTTGACACCCGGCGCTTCGGAGCATAACTCGACAGAGATGGTAAGCTGGGTGATTTTTTGGAATCTCGGAATAAAATTAGGAATGTTATATTCCACAAATCCCTTGGTAAACCAAAGGATATCAGCATTATATCGATCCGGATGGTCGAAATATCTCGGATCGTCTGCTTCGCCGATTAATGCCTTATCTGATGCAAGACCGCAGGTAGGATAGATGCGGTAATTTGAATAATGTCCGACTTTGATATCCGTGCTGTATACGTTTTGGAATGCCTCCTGTTTTTCCAAATCAATCAATATTTTATCAAGATGCACGGAACAAATTTTTTGATTTCCATGTCCGGCAGATTCACTGGACGTTGTAATAAGCCCGCAGCTTTCCAGTTTCTTGATATGACTGGTCAGTGCGCCGTTGGTAATATTAAGATGCGAAGCAAGCTCGTTCATACTCATATTATTGTTGTCTAACAGGATGTTGAGAATTTCAATCCTGACGTCTGAGCCTAACGCTTTAAAAATATCTAATCCTTCACTCAGCGAAGTAATATGTAACAAAATAGAACCCTCCAATACACTGTTTTATGTTTTTGTAAAATAGAAATAGCTTAATTATTCTACATTCCCACATAAATTATAGTAAAAAATTAGTATTTCGTCAATTAAATCTAAAGAAATTTATATAGAGTAAAAATATTTTTGTAAAAGTATTAGATATTGTTTAAATTAAA
>CANOEC010000094.1 GCA_947564735.1 uncultured Lachnospiraceae bacterium
ATGCTTTCAGTTCATCCACGGTAATATCGTGGGGATGTATTTCACTGTACACTCCGAGCGCACGGATTTTCCGGGCAATCACAGTATTACTGGTACTGCCCAAATCCAGAATTACAATCAAATCTTGTTTCATAGGAAAAAGCCTCCTTATCCTTGGTTTTGCCGTTTCAGTTATCTTTCATTTTGCCGCACATACGCCTGCAAAACGCTGCTACACTTTGATTATATAGTAAGGTGCACCCATAAAGCAATCAATTTACCCAAAACTTAATATATAGTATTCAAAACTACCAAAAGCAGTTTATATTCCTTTATATTGTAATATTTATATGTAAAATGATTGCATTTACCTCCTAAACGTAGTATTCTAATATCAATAAAAAAACGAGCACAGCTCGTTTGCGAGATTCGCTTCGCGAACTCGTGAATAAACGCAGGAATTTCCTAATAACATAAAAGCGCCTATCCCATGAGATAGCCAGTATACCAGTAAATTTAAATAAAGAAGGTTTTTCAACATGAGAGAATCATTTCATATTATCAGCGACGGCTCCTGCGATTTGCCCAAGGAACTGACACTGGAAAAAAACATCACGGTAGTTCCCTTTTATGTATCTTTTGATGATGAACATTATTTGAAAGAAAATATTGAGATTGGCATCCGTGACTTTTATCAGGAGATGGTAGATAGAAAAGGTGTATATCCAAAATCTTCCATGCCCTCCATTCAGGATTATCAGGAAGCTTTTCTGCCTTTTGTGGAAGCCGGAACGCCTATCATCTGCATTTGCATCACGACAAAATTCAGCGGTTCCATGCAGTCTGCACTTAATGCACGGGCGCTCCTTCTGGAAAAATATCCTCGCGCGGAGATTACCGTCATTGACGCTACGATCAATACGGTTCTGCAGGGGCAGTATGTATTGGAAGCGGTAAATTTGCGGGATAATGGTGTCAGCTATCATGACACGGTCACACGGCTGGAAGAAATCAAGAGTACCGGAAGAATCTTTTTCACGGTAGGAAATATGGAATATTTAAAGCATGGCGGTCGAATCGGTAAAGTGGCTGCCCTTGCGGGAAGCGTTCTTGATATCCGCCCCATCATCACCTTAAAGCAGGGAGAGATATTTCCCTCCGGTCTCGACAGGGGAAGGAAACGCACTTTAAAGAAAGTGCAGGATTTACTTTTAGAATATCTACGTGAAAGCAAGCTGGGAATCGACTGCTACAGCCTTGCTGTAGGCTACGGATATGACCGTGAAGAAGGACTTGCTTTTCGGGAGCAGGCATTGTTCCTGCTTCAGAAAAATGGCTATTCCATTGATAACATACCAACCTATCAAATCGGAGCTACCATCGGCGTCCATACCGGTCCCTATCCGCTCGGCTTTGGAATCATCGAGAAAGCGATTCATGAGTGATAAACTTCCACAGTTTATCACTCATTATCATGATTCCTCACGCTACTTTTTCTCATACAAAAACTTCTCCGGAAGCGTTACTTTAAAGTCCACTGCCAGATTTCTGAAATCATCCGGCATAATTGTCTGCCGTTTAGCTGACGTCATGGAAAGCACCTTCACCAGAATCTCCGCCGACTTCTCCACCGTGTGCATCAGCCCGAAGGTCAGGTCAAAATCCTCGCCTGCGCAGAACATGCCGTGGTGCGCCCATACCGCCACATCATACTTTTTCATCAGCTCACTTGTCGCCACCGCAATCTTGCGTCCGCCCGGAACCATCCACGGAACAACGCCGATGCCGTCTGGGAATACTACCGGGCACTCCGTCGCCATCTCCCAGAGTTCCCTTGTAAAGACTTCGTCTGTCAGCGGGAGCACAAACGTAAGCGCAATCGTGTTGGTCGTATGGGCGTGATAAATCACACGGTAACGCCCGTCGGTCGCCTTTTTCTTTACTTCATGGTTCATCAAATGGGAGGGCAGCTCACTCGTAGGTTTTCCGCCATTTACAAGTCCCCAGCATATCCGATAATTCTCACCTCTTTCGTCCAGCTCGATGATACAGAAGGAATCCTCCGGATTAATGGAAACATTCCGCATAAATTTTCCGGAACCGGAGACGAGAAAATATTCCCCCGCAAGCTCCGGTACTACGGTTCCAATCGGCTGCCACTCTTTCGGCGTAAATTCCTCTTTTACCGATTCTGTTTCTTCTGTTTTCATACGGTAACTTAAATTACCGCCGTTCCTTTCATGCCAGCCCTGTTCCCATCCGTCCGTCGCCATTCTGATGAAACCTTTTACAAACTCTGCCTCTAAAACTTTCATGATTCTCCTCCATTTCTACACCGCATTTTGTGCATATAATCCTATAGGAACCGCTCTTCATCTGCTCCGGAACTTCTTCGCGAAGCAGCATTTTCCCTTTCTTTATCTTGTGACAACTTCCACCGGCACGTCAAAAATCTTTGCCACCTTTAAGATAGTGTCGATATGCCTTCCTGTCGCCGCCGCAAAATGGTGGGTCGGACCGCATTCGCTCCAGCGGGTCACAAACTCCCTCGCCCCACAGGTAAAGCGTGTCCGCATATTGGTATCTCCGAATGATAAGATTTTTCCTTCCTCATTGACGCCTTCTGCCGCAATGAACTTAAAGTTCCCGTTACCGTCCTGTGTGATTGCAAGGTAGGTCACCGGACCCTTATGCGGATAAAACTGTGTCAGATAGCCGCCGCCTGTTTTTCCGTGGAACACTTTGACAATCTTCATCGTCGGCTTCCGTTCGGAGATATCAGCGTCACCGGAGCCGCTGTGCCCGATGATTGCGATATCATCATTAAAATCAATGGAATACATCTCTGCAAGCTGACCCGTTCCCGAAATGGTCTTTAAAATACTCATCGCCATGGCAACCTTCATGTCGCCTTCCACCGCACATGCCGTTCCCTGCTTAATCAACATGGAAAATGCCGGAATCAGCATACTGTCAAGGGTGCCTGCCTTACCTTGTGCATAGCCGTCATAATGGGAGGCAATCAGACCAAGCTGTTCCTCCTTGACCCACTGCTCAAACGCCACGACATACTTTGCCATTTCCCATACTTCCTCAATGCTTCCGCCGCCCTCTATGTCAAAGGTATCGAGAATATCCTGCGCCTTTGTGCGGATTGCAGTCTCATCATTGATTTCGTCAGCAATCGACCACATTTTCTCCCAGTCAAACTGCTTTGTATACAGATGCATTCTCCGGTAAAGATTGGATTCATCGATGTACAAATCCATCATCCCCGGATAAGGTCTGCCAATCTGTGCGATATTGGTATCGCGGAATCTTCTGCGCACCTGCGCTGCACGGCACCAGTCGTCAATCTGCGCCTGAACAGAGGGATCGCCGCCTTCCACTACGCCTGTGATGACCGCGTGCCGCTTGCCAAACCGTTCCAAATCCGCCACCATCTCGCCGACTGCGCCGCACGCATAGCCCTCGCCAAGCCACGACGCGATATCCGTATGATCATAATCCAGCGCCTTCAATTTCTGCACATTGACTAAAATAACCGGAACGTCCAAATCCTTGACGGCAGGCAGCATATTGTAAGACGTTGCATAGGTGAGTAGCTGTAAAAATACAAGGTCAACATCCGCCGCACGGAACAGATTGCCCGCCTCCTGCGACTGTTCCTTGGTTGTCACCATTCCGCCGTCCACGATTTCCACCGTATCCGGAATCGTCTTTTTAAAAGCCTCGTACTGCGCCTCAAATTCCGGCACGAGCGACGGAAACTGCGGCAGATATGCACCTAACGCGATAGAAAAAACTCCGATTTTTGCCTTTGTGTTTACCAGCATGATATCATTCCTCCTTATAATTGAGCGAAGCTCAGTTTTTTATAGTTACTCCACTTTCTTGATGTCAAAGCTTCGCCTGATTGCATCTCTCGCACACTGTAAGTTTGCAAACCCACCGTCTGCAATCAGTTGAATTATCAGATTGCCAATCGCCGTCCCCTCGACCGGTCCTGCCCAGACCGGAAGCCCTGTCATTTTTGCAATCATATGATTCAAATAGCTGTCCTGACAGCCGCCGCCCACAATGTGGATATCAGTATAGCTGCAATCCGTCAGACTGCCAAGCTTCGTAATCGCTTCCCGATAGCAAAACGCCAGACTCCTATAGACGCACTGCATCAGTTCCCCGATGCTCTCCGGCGCCTGCTGCCCGGTATTCTTACAATAATCGCATACCGCATCAATCATGCTCTCCGGTGCCAGAAAACTCTGATGGTTCACATCCACCACAGAGGCAAAGCCTTCCGCTTTCCCGGCTTCCTGTGCCAAATCGCCAAATCCCCATTGTCTGTCCGACTTATGTCTGCTCTCATGTCCCGCCACATACTCGGTTCCGTTCAGCTCCCTTCGTATGGACTGAATCATCCAAAGCCCCATGATATTCTTAAGATACCGATAACGGTACCATGCGCCGCCCTCGTTTGTAAAATTTTCCTGCCGGGATTTTTCCGTCGTCAGCGGCGCTTTGTTCTCCACGCCCAGAAGGCTCCATGTTCCGCTTGAGAGATACACCGACCGGTCATTCTGCGCCGGAACCGCCAGAAAAGCCGATGCCGTATCATGCGTTGCCGGAAGGATTACCTTCGCATCAAATCCAACCTGCTCCTGAATTTCGGGGAACAGTCCGCCCACCTCGGTTCCCGGCATGGAAAGAGCAGTAAACAGTTCTTTTGGCAATCCCAGCCTCTCGATCAATGGATAGTCCCATTCCTTCTCCAATGCATTGACAAGATTCGTTGTGGTGGCATTGGTATACTCCTGCTTCTTGATTCCGGTTAACAGAAAATGAAAATAATCGGGGAGCATCAGCAGGGTTTTCGCCGCCAGAAGCTGATTTGGCGCTTCTTCTTTCAATGCCATAAGCTGGTAGATTGTATTAAACATCTGTTTCTGGATTCCCGTCCGCTGATACAACTCCTGTTCCGTTATCAGACTTTCCACAATCCGGTCCATTCCTTCTGTCCGCTTATCCCGATATGCCACTGCATCTCCCAAAAGCCGATCGTTCTCATCTAGCAGCACATAGTCCACGCCCCATGTGTCAATACCGATTGTCTTCGGTATCCTGCCAATCCTGCCACAGTTTTTCAATCCTTCCATAATTCCATTCCAGAGATTTTCCAAATCCCAGCAGTCATGTCCGTTCTTATGAATCTGCCGGTTTTCAAACCGATGGATTTCTTCCAGTTTTATTTTTCCATTCTCGACAAACGCCAAGATATGCCTTCCGCTGGAAGCCCCGATATCAATTGCCAGATAATAGGTCTTCATATGCCCTCCTTGTATCCTTTTGACAGCCG
>CANOEC010000095.1 GCA_947564735.1 uncultured Lachnospiraceae bacterium
GTCAGGAAAGAAATATCCACGCCCTGCGCTATCCCTATCTTTTTCTTATCCACCATGTCAAGCAGCTCATCAGAAAGCCTTGCAAGCCACACATACCTCTGCACCGTCTTTCCGCTCTCCCCGGCAGCTTCCCCCACTTCGTCAAGGGTACTGCCGCCCCTGCTTCCCTGATGTTTCATTGCCTCATACTTCATGGCATAAGCCCTGGCTTTCTCGCTCGGCAGAATGTCCTCACGCTGGATATTGGAATCCACCATGATGATCGTGGCTTCATCGTCTGTATAATCCCTGACAATGACTGGCATTGTATCAAGCCCTGCCCTTTCAGAACCCCGTTTCCTCCGGTGTCCGGCTATCATCTCATAGCCGCCCCCTGCCCGTGGCCTTACAATTCCAGGTACAAGAACACCATATTTACCGATGCTCTCCGTGGTTTCCTCCATCTTTTCATCATCAAGGACACGGAAAGGGTGTCCTTTGAATGTATATAAGTCAGACAGCTTCGCATTGATGATCTGCTCCCCTGCCGTATTTTCCGCACCACCAAATAAATCGTCAAAACTGTTCAGCCTGACTTTCGATGCGCTCCCTGCCTTACTGCCCATTGCCAAGCACCTCCTCCGTCAAAGACTGGTATGCGCCCGCAACCCTGCCTTTCGGGTCATGCTGGTAGATGCTGACACCTTCCGCAGAAGTTTCCGCCGCCCTTACCGACATCGGTATGCTGTTCTCAAATATCCGTACCCTGCTCCCATACGTTTCAATAAGCAGCGCTGTAATATCCCTCGCATAATTGGTACGGTTGTCTACCATTGTCAGCAGGATGCCCTCAATCTCCAGCCTGGGATTGATCTGCCGCTTTACCTTGCCTATGGTCTTGATAAGCTGTTCCAGACCTTTCACGGGCAGATATGCGGCCTGCACGGGTATCAGTATGCTGTCCGCACAGGCAAAGGCATTTATGGTGATCATGCCAAGTGAGGGCATACAATCAATCAGGATATAATCGTATTGCTCCTTTACCATATCCATATAAGAGCGCATCATGATCTCCCTGCTCATCACGTTTACAAGGGAAACCTCCAGGCCGGACAGCTCAATGTTCCCCGGCATCAGGTCAATCCCTTCTTCGTGCTTTAAGATACCGTAGCCCGGTTCCATTTCTTCATCGTTGATGACCTTTTCCATTACGCTTGCAAGGGTGACTTCCAGCTTGTCAGGCTCCGTAAAGCCAAGGCTTGCGGTCAGGCTCCCCTGTGCGTCCGCATCAATAAGTAAAACTCTTTTTCCCTGTTTTGCCAGCCCGATTCCTAAATTGCTCGTTGTGGTGGTCTTGCCCACTCCACCTTTCTGGTTTGCGATTGCTATAACTTTACACATGGTTTTATTCCTCCGTATTAGTCAGATTTTTCTTTGATGTTGGCTTTCTGCACTTCCACATAAGCCCGGTAATACCTGTTTGTACCTTTGTTCCGGTACAGTTCCGAAACTTCCGTCACAGCCACTTTGGGCTGTCTTTTCAGAATCTTCTCGAACCACTTAATATCATTCTTCGTTCCCATCAGTCGAATTTTCAGCACGTTTCTTCTCCATTTCTGCAAGGATTTCCTCAACAGACCGCTGTTTCTGGCAGTATTCCGGGTAACGGAGCTTGATGCCCTGCCAGAAGTACATTGCATAGCCGCAGCAGAAAATATCGCTTACGGAATATCCCCTGCACTCGCCTATCTGCTCGTCCTTGCGCTTATAATCATCAATGCTTGGCGTTCCGTCCGTGTAAAGGTTAAAGGCAAGCCTTACCACCCGGACACTGCCGCTTGTCTGCCAGCCCTGATGCAGACACTCTGTTTTGATGTACCCGGACTTAATATCATAAATCTGGCTGAAATGATTCCTTGTGTCCTCAGATATGCCGAGAATGTAAATCAACGCCTTGTGGTAGCAGTCCTGATACCTCGCCTGTTCCAGTTTCTCATAATAAAACTTCTCATGTTCCTCGTTTGCAAAAACCATGTGTGTGTTGTTGGCGCTCTGCGCCCCTGCTCTTAACGCTGTGTTGTTCATGTGTGAACCTCCTTTGATTATTTTGTTTGTGTATATAAAAAGGACTCTATCCTTTGTTTGGGATAGAATCCTTTGAAAAAACCACGAAAAAAGGGGAAAACTCTCAAATGAATTTTCCCCTAATCGTTAAAGATAGATTTTACAAACGAAATCCTCAAAGCGGTTCGCCTTTGTGTACTCCGGACGATGTGCCATAAAATCATTCACATCAGCTCTGGTTATCAGATATTCCGTAAAGTACATATATTTGTAATCTACTTTCCTACATTGTTTATCGCCGCCTGTGCAGAAAGGTAAAAACAAGGGGGTTTTTGAGGAACATTCCATTGTCCTCATTCTCTTTCCTATGTAACGAGGAAATCTGTTCGATTTCCTCTAATTTGACTACGGCTCTGTTTTTCCGTCCCTCGGCTGTAAAGGTTGCCCTAACATCAGCCGTTCCGTTCAGATTCACATACCAGTCAAAAGTAGTGTCCGATGTTGGCGTTACCCGATATATAAATTGATTGATAACTTCCTCACTGACTTTCGTTCCGCTAAAATCTATCAGCGTATTCAACGTACTGATTATTCCGTCTAATTCAAGTCCGCTTTTCGGCTGTTCGTCCTTTGGTGCTTGATTTAATTTTTCCTGCAACTGCTGAATTTCGTCATCAATGGGTTTCCGCATGGTCTGATATTCTTCTTTTGACAACTCACCGTCCGCCCTCATAGCAATAAGATTTGTCAAGCGAGTTTGTGCCTTGTCGATTTTCGCTTTGATGGACACCGCATCATGTTGATTTTCACTAAGCCTTTCGTCTTTGTAATAACGCTTAATAAGGTCTATCGCAATAATAACCGATGCTTTTCTGTCCTGCCAGAGATGCTCTAACAATTCTTTTGCCATAAAATCAAGTTTCCAATCGGTTATCATCTTAATGTCGCAATATCCTTCCGTATCTAAGCCGAGAGCTTCCCGCTTTTTCTTATTTCCATTGTTTATCTGGTTGTAACATTGATAACCGTAAGAAATTTTACCGTCCAGCTTTGTATGCCATTTATCTTTTCTGAAAGACGAACCGCAGGAACAACGCAGCTTGTTTACCCATATGTCTTTGGAATCACGTTTGCTGTGTGTTGTCTTTGTTGTTGACACTAAGGACGGCTTCACCCTGCTTTCCCTTATCTTCTGGGCTTTGTCCCATATCTCCTGCGAAACAATAGCAGGGAAATCGCCCTCTACATATTCATAAGTGGACATATCCAGATTGTTAATCCTCTTTTGCTCCAGAAAATTGTTGCTTCTCGATTTGTTATAGCATTTCGTTCCCGTATAGGTGGCATTTTTAATCGCCCGCATAATATTAGATACGTTCCATTTTACGATTCCTGATGCCGTTTTCCTTTTTTGCTCTGTCAGAATTTTTGCAATCCTCATTGAACCATAGCCTTGCAGATACAAGTCAAATATAATCCTAACTGTTTCTGCCTGCTCTTCATTGATGATATAGGTGTCACCTACACGGTCATAGCCTAAAATATTTCCATTCCCATAAAGGACACCATTATCTCGGCTGATTTTCTGACCTGCTTTCACACGTTCGGAAGTCTTACGGCTTTCCTCCTGTGCCAATGTTGCCATAAGGGAAAGACGCAGCTCTCCGTCACCATCCATCGTCCAGATATTATCATCAATAAAAAACACCTCAACGCCGATACCTTTTAATTCTCTTGTCACTACAAGAGTGTCCACGACATTCCGAGCGAAACGGCAAACCTCCCTTGTTACAATCAAGTCAAATTTACCATTTCTGGCATCTTCAATCATACGCAAGAATGCAGGACGTTTTTTTGCCTGTGTTCCAGTGATGCCCTCATCTATGTAAACGCTGTCTTTGATACAATTCGATTTTTCCTTACACTTTTTGATTTTTCCCCGATACCTTTTGATTTTTTGTACACCTTTTGATTTTTCCCCATACCTTTTGATTTTTCCTATACTTTTTGATTTTGCCCCAACGAAAAATCAAATTGTAGAAAAATGCCGTAGAAAACAGGGGAGAAAGAAAGCCCGCGGCATCCCGTCAGCCGCAGGCTCCTTTTTACGCTTTTATCTCCACCCCGTTCTTGAAAGTAAAGCGGATGTCCTCCCTGCTGTACACCGTGACATACTCCACAAGGCTGTACCAGTCGTCCTCGCGGAATGCCGTGAGCGGGCCGTCCAGCTTTTCCAGGGCGGAAACAAACCTCCCGATCTTCTCCCGCTTCGCCTGCCGCTCCGTGATGGCCTGGCTGACTTCCGAAAGCCGCTCCTTCGCCCTGTTGAACCGCCCCGCCAGCCCGTCGTATTTCTTCTGGTACTCCGTCTGGTCAAGGGCGACGCGGGCGTTCTCGGTCACGCACTGCCCGATCAGCTCCGCCACCACATTCATCTCATCCTGCAACCGCAGGCGCTCCGCCTCCAACTCCGCCGTTCCAAAAAGCGTGTCTTTTATGGAGTCGTAATCCTCCCGCACGCCGTCCTTTTCTGCAAAGACGGCATTGGCCGCTTTCAGGAAGAGTGCCTGGATGGTTTCCTCGTCAAGGTGGGGCGTGCCGCATTTCTCCCCGCCGTCAAACTTG
>CANOEC010000096.1 GCA_947564735.1 uncultured Lachnospiraceae bacterium
ACCATCTCTCTTATCGTTTCGATTGATAAAGGAAATTTACCATTCAGCCAATCCAATTCATTAACATGGGCATAAAAATCCGTAAAATACTTATGCCCTCCAATATGATCCCAGTGAATATGTGTTGCTACCGCCGTAATAGGCTTATCGGCAAGCTTCAGCACTTCCTCATAAATATTGGAAATGCCAAGCCCCGTATCAATAAGCAGGCTTCGGGTATTTCCATTCAGCAGATAACAGTGTGTTTCCTCCCAATGGCGGTATTCACTGATAATATATGTATTTGCATCAATTCTATCTATTGTAAACCAGTTATCCATTACTTGATACTCCTTAAAATTTCAATAAACTCATAGCTTCCCTATCTCTGCCAAAGAATTTTGAATATCCTTATAGACCAATAGTTGCATACTGTCTGGATAAATAGATACATCCGCTTTTTGTAGTGCGGAAACAATATCTTCTTTTAATTCCGGCTTATTTTTTGCTATTATAGGCAGTAATTTTATACACTGTCTTGCTGTTATCGGCTTAACATCTTCTATATGCTTCAAATACTCATCTATGATTTCATCAATTTTATTATCTTTGTCCCATTTGGCATTATAAGCAATCAGCGTAAGCCCTCTTGTCCGAATATAGGAATTATCGCTGCCAATCATATCCGCCAACTTATCCATATAACAATATACCTTGTCCGATTCCTCACATACTTTTTGTAACATCTGTAATGCTTTGTACGCCACATTGTTATTTTTATCAAATAACAACGTAAAATTATCCGCAACATTTATTTCCATACCATTTCATCCCCTATATCTTAAATCATGCTTTCGATTATAGCACTTTCTCTTTGTATCTTCCACCCTAAAATACAGGGCATGACAACCGCCACACCCCACATTTCTTATTGTTCCAACGATTTTTCAATCTTCCATTTCTGCCCTTTCAAGTCATTCTGCTTCTCATACAGAGCATTTCGCTCTTTGCAGAGTTCTTTCATGCGCTCCAACTGCGCCCTTACTCCCTCCCGGCAATCAGGCTCTATCTTTTTATATTCCCCGGTCAGATTGCGAATTGTATTGTTATTCGTTTTAATCTGCTCCGACACACATATCCAGTCAATCAGATTACGCACTTCCATATCCGTATCATATAATTCTGTTTCCGTTAGAATCTTAGCGCACAGCCGCACCATGACTTTCTTTTCCATATCCGTCATATCCTGTCAATCCCCTTTCCTATCTGCTCATTTCAAAGGCACGTTTCGGGCGTTTCATTGCCCTTTCTGCCTGTTCTAATGCCTTTGACCGTTCCACTATCGACCGCACCTGTTCCCTGCCTAAATGACGCTCCAAACGCCCCAAATCTGCCGCTTTTTCCTGCAATCGGTCTATGGTGTCGCTCTGCTCCATGACTTTATCTGTCAAGCGGCTAATCTGTGTCTTTTGTCCGTCCACTTTTGCGGTCAGCTTCTTACTCTGCTCTGACCCGTCCCCGCTAGCATAGACACCTAAAACGAAAGGATTCTATCCGGTTCTTAGTTTTACTTGTTTTTTCTCGTTTTCTTATCTACCAAGACTGGCAGAGGGAGCTTTTTCCTGTCTGCCATACCTGTGTGACGATTTATTCAAAAGCCGCTATGCTGCTTTCAAATCTGTCTCATGCTGACGGTAGTATTCTTCCGGCGTCAAGTATCCGTTTGCCTCATGGATGCGCTTTCGGTTATAAAATATCCAGATGTATTCAAATACTGCCGACACCGCTTCTGACCTCGTATGAAAATGCTGCTCATTTAACCATTCCTGTTTTATCTTCCCCCAGAAACTTTCCATCGGCGCATTGTCCCAGCAGTTCCCTTTGCGGCTCATGCTGCTGATAAATCCATGTGCCTTTGCCAGTGCCTAATAATCCAGCGAGCAGTACTGGCTTCCCCTGTCAGAGTGCAGAATACAGCCTTCCGTAACTTTTGTATGCCGGATGGCATCCTCCAAAGCCGCGATCACAAGGTTTTTTGTCATCCGGCTGTCCATGGATACGCCAATGATCTTATCTCCGCACAGATCCATGACTCCGGCAAGATACAGCCACCCTTCATCTGTCGGGATATAAGTGATATCGCTTACCATTTTCTGTCCAGGTCTGTCGGCTTTAAAGTCCCTGTTCAGGATATTTTCTGCCACGGGCAGGGAGTGTCCTGAATTTGTTGTTGCTTTGTATTTCCTGCGGGTTTTCGACTGGATGCCGTTTTCGCGCATGATACGCTCTACACGCTTGTGGTTGACTTTTCTTTCCGATTCCTGGTTTATTTCATGGGTGATTTTTTTACTGCCGTAAATGCCGTGGGACGCTTCATGGATACTCAGGATCTCTTTCAGGAGAATTTCATTTTCCAGATCACGGAGGCTTTTGGAACGTTTCCTCCATGCATAATAACCGCTTTTTGATACCTGAAGCCACTGTGCCATCTTTGCGATCCGGCAGTTGGAACGGTTCTGTTCCATGTAAAGGTAGCGGATCACTTCAGGTTCTTTGCAAAGAAGGCGCTTGCTTTTTTTAGGAATTCGTTTTCTTCCTCCAGATCACGGATCCGCTTTTTTAATGCACGCAGCTCGGCATCCTCCTGATGAAGATTGCCGCTGCCAACAAAGGGTTCTGCCGGATGCTCCTTAAACCGTGACATCCATGTATAAAGAGTATTTACATTAATGCCCAGCTCTCTTGCAACCTGTGCGGCAGGTACTCCTGACTGGACTCGCTTACATGCCTCTTCTTTAAATTCGATACTGTACGTCTGTGCCATAATCTTTCCTCCTGACTCTCCTGGATAGATTATACCATTCGTTTGGTGTGTCTATCAAATGGGGTATGAGGTAGCTCCGTAAGCTGTACACACTTGATTGTCAGATTTTTTACAACCTCTTTCAACTTCTCCACAAGCGGTAAAGCCTTTTTATCTCTGTATGCCTTTGCGCTCATCAACGCCCCCGGTTCTGCCAACTGCCATTTCACATCTTCATCATAGGTGTGTATATTGCGCTCCATGACTTCCTTAGACTGCACCATTTTATTGATTTCCTGCTGTAACTTTTTCTGCTGTTTCTCTAATTTTTCATTCTCGGATAACAGTTTTTCCTTATCCTCCGTTAGCGTTTCTGTCTGTTCTTTTAGCAGATGATTTGTTGCGGAAAGTTCAGACACTTCCTGCCGGATTGCTTCGCCCTCTTTCCGTATCTGTTCCGTTTCCTGTTCTGCCGCTGTCTGCTGATGAAGAATAGAAGATAATTCTTCCTTACTGCCGGAAATGGTCTGTTCCAGCTCCGCAACCTCTTTTACCCGTTCCTGCTTTTCAAAATCAAGTACCGACAAATGTTTGTTATGTGTGCCTAACTGTTTCCATTGTACGCCATACCGCCCCATGACTTTTGAAAGTTCCTGCTTCTCCGATTCTATCCACTGATTCCATTCCGTCATTCCCCTTGTGCCGCCCTTGAATCCCTGTTCCGACAATGCACCTTTGAGGGAAACCCTGGTGTCAAGTCCACGCTTGCTGTTACGGATAAAAGGAACAAAATCAATGTGAATGTGTGGTGTCTGCTCGTCCATGTGCAAATGGCTTGAAAATACATGGAGATTAGGATTTCTTTTCTGAAACTGCTTCATAAACTCACATAAAATATCTTTTGCCAACTGCCCATCACTGCTCTGCACATTCATATCATCTTTATTGCCGATTTGGAAGATAACTTCATAAAATAATTTCTCTTGCTTTCCCCGGCGTATCTTCTCATAGTAATCATCAATCTTTCGGTCACTCCGTTTCTGCTTTGCGTTGTAGCGTTCCAGTGCTTCATCAAAAAGAGTGTGATAAACTTCTTTTATATCCGAGTGGCAGAACTCCACGTTATCCCGGCTTCGTTCCTTATCCACATTTTTAGCTGTAAAGGCTCTTGTATTGTGATTGACAGAACCTTTTCCCACCATGCCGCTAATCGTTCTTTCCAATAGGCACATCCTCCACATTCTATATACTGATTTTACTGCGCCGAAAGGCGCAAGGCTTTGTTACTTTCACGAAAGTAACGCAAAAGCACTTTTGACAGGCAAGCCTATCAAAAATGCAACCTGC
>CANOEC010000097.1 GCA_947564735.1 uncultured Lachnospiraceae bacterium
TTTAGTCCTCAATAGATACGCAAAAGGGAAGTAATTTCTCACTTCCCTTTCGACTTATATATAGACTTTAAGCACTATGTCTTTGAATCTATTGGCTTTTGTGTACTGTGGGTGATGTGCCATATACTTCTGCACATCCTCACGGGTTACCACAAAAGTTCCAAAATAGACTGGCTTATATTCTATTTTCCTACATTGTTTATAGCCGCCTGTGCTGCCGCCAATCTCGCAATCGGTACTCTGAACGGTGAACATGATACATACGTGAGTCCAACCTTATGACAGAACTCAATGGAAGACGGGTCGCCGCCGTGCTCGCCACAAATACCGAGTTTGATATCCGGTCTGGTCGCACGTCCCTTCTCTGCTGCCATCTGCACAAGCTGACCTACGCCACTCTGGTCAAGTCTTGCAAACGGATCCGACTCATATATCTTATTCTTATAGTAATCTCCCAAGAACTTACCTGCATCATCACGGGAGAATCCAAACGTCATCTGTGTCAAATCATTTGTTCCGAAGGAGAAGAACTCAGCCTCTTCCGCAATTTCATTTGCCAGAAGCGCAGCTCTTGGAATCTCAATCATGGTTCCGACATGATACTTGATATCGGAATTTTTCTCTTTCTTCACCTGCTCTGCCACTTCTACAACTACGTCTTTGACAAACTTCAGTTCCTTCTTCTCTCCTACAAGTGGAATCATGATTTCGGGAACGATATCATATCCCTTCTCATTCTTCACTTCAATAGCAGCTTCCATCACGGCTCTCGTCTGCATCTTGGCAATTTCGGGATAAGTCACTGCAAGACGACATCCACGGTGTCCCATCATCGGGTTAAACTCGTGCAGAGAATCACAGATTTCCTGAACTTCTTCCGCAGTCATCATCATTTCCACTGCCAGATCGTCTATATCATCCTGATCCGTCGGAACAAACTCATGAAGCGGCGGATCAAGGAAACGAATCGTCACCGGTCTGCCCTCCATCACTTCATACAATGCCTTGAAATCGCCCTTCTGGAACGGAATCAGAGCATTCAGTGCTTTCTCTCTCTGCTCAACTGTTCTTGCCAGAATCATCTGACGAATCTTCGGGATTCTGTCAGGATCGAAGAACATATGCTCCGTACGGCACAGTCCGATGCCTTCTGCACCATATTTTACTGCATTTGCCGCATCCGCCGGTGTATCTGCATTGGTGCGCACCTGTAATTTACGATACTTGTCCGCCCACGCCATAATACGTCCAAAGTTACCGCTGACAGATGCCTCTACTGTCTTGATATCTCCTTTATAAATTTTACCGGTAGAACCATCCAGAGAAATATAATCTCCCTCATGGAACTCTTCTCCGCCGAGTGCAAATACTTTGTCCTGCTCATTGATGGCAATGTCACCGCATCCGGACACACATGCCGTACCCATACCACGCGCTACTACCGCTGCGTGGGACGTCATGCCGCCGCGGACAGTCAGGATACCCTCTGCCGCATGCATACCTTCGATATCTTCGGGAGATGTCTCCAAGCGTACCAGAACAACTCTCTCACCTTTCTCATGGGCAGCCTTCGCTTCTTCCGCCGTGAAATATACCTTACCTGCCGCTGCGCCCGGTGATGCCGGAAGCGCCTGTCCGATAACCTGACCTGCCTTAAGGGCATCCAGATCAAAGGTCGGATGCAGAAGCTGGTCTAAGGACTTCGCTTCAATACGAAGAACCGCTTCCTCCGGTGTAATCATTCCCTCGTCTACCAAATCACATGCAATCTGGATAGCAGCCGGCGCAGTTCTCTTACCGTTACGTGTCTGTAAGAAGAACAGCTTACCGTTCTCAATGGTAAACTCCATATCCTGCATATCACGATAATGGTTCTCTAACTTATTGGCAATCTCCATGAACTGCCTGAAGCATTCCGGAAGATCCTCTTCCAGCTTCGTAATCGGCTGCGGTGTACGGATACCTGCCACAACGTCTTCACCCTGTGCATTAATCAGATACTCACCATAGATACCTTTCGCTCCGGTAGAAGGATTTCTGGTAAATGCAACGCCCGTACCGGATGTATCGCCCATGTTACCAAATACCATTGCCTGTACGTTAACCGCTGTACCCCAATCACCGGGGATATCGTTCATTCTTCTGTATACGATAGCCCTCTCGTTATCCCAAGAACGAAATACCGCTTTGACTGCTTCCATCAACTGTACCTTCGGCTCCTGCGGGAAATCTTCACCTTTATTCTCTTTATAAATATTCTTGAATTTGACGATGATTTCTTTCAAATCGTCCGCTGTCAGCTCTGTATCAAACTTGATGCCCTTCGCCTCTTTAATCTCGTCCAGAATTCTCTCGAAATAAGACTTCGGAATCTCCATAACAACATCCGAAAACATTTGAATAAATCTTCTGTAAGAATCATAAGCAAATCTTGGATTGCCTGTCTTCTTCGCAAACCCTTCCACGGCAACGTCATTCAATCCCAGATTTAAAATTGTGTCCATCATACCCGGCATGGAAGCGCGCGCACCGGAACGCACCGATACAAGAAGCGGGTTCTCGGTATCACCGAATTTCTTTCCCTGTTTCTCCTCCAAATTAGCCAGTGCGGTGAAAATCTGTTCCTTAATCTCATCGGTGATCTGCCTGCCGCTGTCATAATAGTCGGTACAAGCTTCTGTGGTTACCGTAAAACCTTGTGGAATCGGCAGTCCCAGATTGGTCATCTCGGCAAGGTTGGCTCCTTTTCCGCCGAGAAGATTACGCATATCGGCATTGCCTTCCTCAAATAAGTACACCCATTTCGCCATAGTCTTTACCCTCTCTTTTCATATAAGCATTACACCTAATAGTGCTCTTTTATTATTTTACCATAAAACTGGAAATTTACCACCAATTTTTTGTTGTTATTGTATAAAAATATAAACGTTTACGCTTCCAAACATAATTACACTATATTTAGTTTACGGTTCAAATCCTTCAAAAATGAAGACATCAAACTCTTTTTGGGTCTCCGCCAGCTCCTGCCTGCTTTTCACCGTCCATGCCGCCGCAGGATTCTTGTAAATCCGCCGACATATCCTTCTGCCCGGTTCCTCCTTAAAATGATGATTGTAAGCGATAAAATCCGGTTTTGTCAGGAAATTAAACAACAAATGTGTCAGAAAAAAATATAAGGCACTGCGATTTTCACCGTCAAGGCGAAAATTGGACGCAAGCTGCCCTCTGACAACCTGATTATGATTGATGCGGAACCACAATAACACCAGCGGATTAAATGACTCGATGCAGTATGCTCCCTCATAACCGCGCAGCATCCTATCAATAATTGCACACTCCGAAACATCCGCCTTTTCCGACTTGATTTCGATAATAAGCGGCACGCGTCCGTGTACCATGTCCAGCAGCTCTTTCAGCTTGGGAATCTTCTCTTTGGAATTACATAACGTAAACTGCTGCAATTCATCATATGTATAGTCTTCAACCACTCCCTTGACGCCACAGATACGCTCCAGCTTAAAATCATGAAAAATCACCGGAATACCATCCTTTGTCACATGCACATCCAACTCCATTCCGTAACCTGCCTCTACCGCCTTACGAAACGCTGCCATGGAATTTTCCGGCGCATCCCCTGCATTGTCATGCAGCCCTCTGTGGGCAAAATATTTTTTTGAAAAAAATCCTGTATCGGGACGATGAACCATGCGCGGCATGATTGCTGTCAAATAGAGGATGCACGGAATCCCGGCTGTTTTTATTAACGTTTTCATTTTTCTTGTATTCATCTTGTCACCTGCCGTCCTGTCGTAATTTCATGTAAACCCACTTTGATTATATTCTTCTTATATAAAACTGCAAGTCCTTTTATTCGCAAACGATAAAACCAGCTTTGAAAGGAAAAAATAATTCGCACAAATCATGCTGAAAACCAGCCCCTT
>CANOEC010000098.1 GCA_947564735.1 uncultured Lachnospiraceae bacterium
GTTCGCGGACTATGAGATTCGGATTTAGCAATAATAATTAAAGAGTGATTCCGCGTCACATTGCCTGTCGCGGAATCACTCTTTTTAACGTATGAGATCAGTATTTATTTCGTATTTCCTTTACAGCAGTCAAACCCCGGATTGAATGCATAGAAGTTCTTGCTGTCGAGGTGATCCTGCACGATACGCAGTGCTTCACCGAAACGCTGGAAGTGCACAACTTCTCTTGCACGAAGGAATTTGATAGGTTCACAGACTTCCTGATCGTGAACGAGTCTTAAGATATTATCATATGTGGTACGCGCTTTCTGTTCTGCTGCCATGTCTTCCGTCAAATCGGTAATGATATCTCCGGTTGACTGGAACTGCGCCGCACTAAACGGGAAGCCGCCTGCGGACTGTGGCCAGACACCGATTGTATGATCCACATAGTAATTGGCAAAACCTGACTTCTCAATTTCCTCCATGGACAAATCCTTCGTGAGCTGGTGTACGATGGTAGCAACGATTTCTAGGTGTGCCAATTCCTCGGTGCCGATATCGGTCACATACTTGCATATCAAATTTAGTTGAAAACAGGGAATGATATATCATCAAAAAAGCTAAATATGGATCCATTTAAGAATCATATCTCAAAAATAGATGTGGTTCTTTTTTTGTCCCCTTTTGGCTGGACATGAATAGTATATCACAAATAAGGGAAGTTCTAAATGGAGGCTTCAAGGAGGTGAAAATATGTTGTTAGTATTGAAGATAGCGGGTGTACTTATGTGCATTTCAGGAGCTGCGGCGGTAATCATCAATAAAATACGCGCCGACCCGCCATTTACGATTACGGAAAAGCGAGAGCGTATAGATGAAGAGGCAAAAGAAAGAATTGAAAAAATGATAGAAGAGATGAAAGAAGATTAATTTTTGGAGGAAATTAATATGGGTAAAATCATTGCGATTGCAAATCAAAAAGGCGGAGTGGGAAAAACCACTACCGCTATTAATTTGGGAATCGGGCTGGTAAATAAGGGAAACAGAGTATTGCTGGTGGACTTAGACCCGCAGGGTAATGCAACGCAGGGGCTTGGTTTTGTGGCAGACAATCTGGAAATTACAATATCAACTGTTTTAAGAAAGATGATAAATAAAGATTATTCAATCACGAAAGATTATGGTATCTTAAGTCATCCCGAAGGGATAAGCTTAATGCCGGCAAACATCGAGCTGTCGGTTCTGGAAACAGAATTGATCTCCCTGTTTTTTGGCAGGGAAAAAATGCTGAAGACATATCTGGATATGGTCAGAGGGGAATATGATTACATACTGATTGACTGTATGCCGTCGCTTAATCTCATAGCAATCAATGCACTTGTGGCGGCAGATGAAATCATCATCCCCCTGCACGCCCAGTTTTACAGCGTAAAGGGATTGGAGCAGCTGCTGCAGACAATCGGTTCGATTAAATCGAACGGATTGAATGATTCCTTGAAAATATCGGGAATATTATATACCTGTGTGAATGACCGGACAACCTCTTTCCGTGACGTGCAGAAAATACTTAAGACTGCATGTGGAGGGGATATCAGGATATATGATAATTACATACCCCGCAGCGTAAAAGCAGAAGAGGCGCCGTCCTGCGGAAAAAGTATCTATGAATATGATACAACAGGTAAAGTTTCCAGAGCATACGGGAAGTTTACAGATGAATTTCTGTCAACTGTTACTTCGGGGAGGTGACAGGCATGGCGGTAAATTTTAATGTTATGGATTTAGGAAAAACGGGGCTGCTTACTCCGGAACGTATGGGGTATAAAGATTCACTTGAAATTATCCAAGATGAATCGTTGAAAGTACAGAAGTCCTTTGTAAAAATCGGATGGTATCTGAAGCATATACGGGACAATGAATTGTATAAAGAAGATGGATATGCAAATATTTATGAATGTGCGTCTGCCCGGTTAGGATATTCGCAATCAACAACATCGAGATTTATCAAGATATGCGAGAAATTCTCCAAGGATCACAATTCTCCGGAACTTGACGAGAAATATGCCGGATTTGATAAATCGCAGATGATAGAAATGCTTCCGATGGAACCGGAAGAAATTGAAAATCATGTTACACCCGATATGACTGTCGCTGAAATACGTGGTGTGAAAAATGAAAAAACTGTTAATAAACCCGACGACGGAGAAATAAGATTATTTTGCCGGCATTTTTTATATGATATATCCGGGGAAGACAGGAGCGAATTAAAAGAGTACATGTTTAGAAAATATGGGAAAGAACATGCAAGGGGCGTTGCAAGTGGAAACGCCGGGAATATGGAACAGTACAAGGTTTCTTATCAATGCAGTCCAAAGGGGATTTCCATCAATGGTTCCGATGAAATAACATGGTCATGTTTTGCAAAGCGTGTAAGTGAATTGGAACAGCTGATGCCGGGGGCGTGCTTTAGCATTGCAGAAGATGCAGATGAGAAAGAAAATGAACTGCCCGGACAGACAAGCATTGAAAAAGATTTCCCGGAATATTTACCGGAACCGGTGACGGCAAATCCGTGTGAGACAGATTTTGAAGGAGAGCAGGTTTTCAAAGAAAATCTTGTAACTTTGCAGGATTCTGCACTGGCGGAACCGGACGAGGAGGGGAAACAGCCTGAAAATACCCAGCCGGAACTTCCACTACTGAGGAATGATGACCAGCGTATAAAATGGCTGGAAAATTATCAGGCGTGGGGACTATGGTATCGGGATGAAAATATTGATGTAAATTATTATAAATATGATTTTCCCGATGGCAGTCGTCTGATTGCAGAAGAATATCCCCAGCGTGAATCCCATTACTATGGCTATAATGGAGAGTTTCGGGATGAATGCTTTTATCATCTTCTAGAGAAGAATAGGAAAGAATATGACAGGACTTATGACGAGGTATACCGGCACAATCCCGATAGTGCGACATATTTGATTGGCTTTCTTAAAAACATACAGAAAGCATATCAATAAATTCATAAGCTATATATTGCAATCGCATGAATATATAGACATTCTGTCAAATTTCCTCCAAAACTTTGACAGGATGGAGAAGGGCAGCCTTTGTGCTGCCTTTTTCCATTGGAGGGGAAAGAGGAATCAGATATACCGAGATTTTACTGCCCGACCACGCTCCGCCGCTTTCTCTGACAGGGCGGTTTTGTGGAACGCCGTGGAGAAAATCGAGAAAGCGAAAAACGCCCAGCTTGCAAGAGAAATTGAAATTGCCCTGCCCCGTGAATTGACAAGGGAGCAGGGCATTTCTCTTGTCCGCGAGTATGTAAAAGCACAGTTTGTGGCGGAGGGAATGTGCGCCGACATTTGCGTACACGACACAGGCGGCGGCAATCCCCACGCCCATGTCATGCTGACCATGCGCCCCCCTTTGAGGAAAACGGCGAGTGGGCGCGAAGCAGAAAAAGGGGGTACATTCTTGACCAGCAGGGCAACAAAATCTATGACCGAAAAAAGCGGCAGTACAAATGCAAATCCGTACCCGCTACCGACTGGAACGACCAGACCAAAGCCGAGGAATGGCGGGCGGCATGGGCGCAAATCTGCAATCAGCATTTAGAGCAGAACGGACACACAGAACGCATAGACCACCGCTCCTATGAGCGACAGGGGATAGACCAAATCCCCACCGTCCATTTAGGCGTTGCCGCTTCCGCTATGGAGAAGCGCGGCATCCGCACCGAGCGCGGCGACCTTAACCGCGAAATCGAAGTGACAAACCAGAAGTTGCGGCAGTTAAAGGCGCGTATCTCCAAATTGCAGAACTGGCTAAAAGAGGAACAGGCGAACAACGAGCCGCCCACCCTTGCCGACTATATCCAGAGCATTTTGTCACGCAAGGCACAGGCGGGGAAATCGGG
>CANOEC010000099.1 GCA_947564735.1 uncultured Lachnospiraceae bacterium
AGCTTATCCATATATTTATCAAGTTTTACAAGTTCGATATCCTGTATCCCATCAAGCATATATGCACATTTCCCTACACTTTTATCTAACTGTGCTTCATCTTCTTTTGAAAATCTATATTCCCTAAAAATATAGCGTTCTATCTTACTTTCAATTTCCAGCTTCAACAATTCATTTGTTAGATCTTCATTAAACAAATGCCATGCCGCTATATCCAAGTCGTTCGGTAAACTTTCTAAGAATGATGAATCATATTCCAGATTATTTGGTCTGGTCGAAAGCATCTTTTGTTTTAAATCGACACAAAGCCTCGCGTTTTTTTCAAGAACCACGGACGCATATATTCCTTCTTTAACAGGTATCTGTCCTATATACCCGGCGGCTATCGTAAGCTTCGGGGACATAATTTTGACATAATATGCTGCCAGCCTAGAATTCAAAAAAGCAAGATGCGCATACTCATTTCCTTTGACGACTCTTATTCCCGGTCCAGAAGCAATAAATATCTGCTTATCCAGCATCATTCTTACATTTAGCCCTGCCGTTCCGGTATCACTAAAGACCAGCCGTGTCTCTGGAAAATACTTCACATTTCTTAAAGCAGAACCCTTTTGCGCCCTTATATACTCCCCTGATTTCCCCCATTTTACCACGCTGTCATTCAGCCCCTGCCACCGACAATAGCCTCCGCCGTTACTGACGCTAATCCACTCTTCATCACCAAAATGCTCCCAAAAATATCCTACCAGTTCTTTTGCATTTCCTGTCGATGTCCCTTGCATCGGAACCGCAATGTCTTTATACAGTTCCCTGCTCAAATTTATTGTTTTTAATGTTCCTTTTTCGGTAAAATCATATCCATTTAATCCATCTATATCATTCTGAGAAATCTCTATGTAATTTACCTCTTCTTCAATTGCTTTCATTTTTTCTTTTAAAGAATAACCCTGAAAATTCATTACCCTAATTTTATTATTTTGAATGTGTCCTTTTCCAAGAACAAGGAGTGACACATTTGATTTTTCACCGCTCAAATCTAAGAAAGCGCCTGAGCCAAGATTAACTATTCTATAGATTGCATATTCTGCCGTAATCTTTTCCCTTATTTTTCTAAATGTTTTAAGATGCATCCATGCATTTTGCGATACTATCCCGCATCTACCTGCAGGTTTTAGCATCTTATATATCGCTTCAAAGAAAGCTACGCATGTATCGCAATTTGCTTCAGGATAATACATCTTTAAAAAATCCTTTTGTTCCTGCCGCATGCCCTTTACAGATGCAAATGGCGGGTTGGTTAAAACCACATCTGCATTTCCCAATGCATCATTGAGTCCAACCTCCTCTCCATTGATAATATCTACAACGATTCCATTATCGACTGCAAGCGAACCGCAGACTTTATCATTCCCTTTTGTTTTGTATATATGAGGACATATTTGATTCCATATATCAAATGTAAATTTTTCTCCTTTTCGCCTTAATATTGACAATGCACGTAACCGGATATTCACGACAGCAATATTTGTAATATCACTGTCAATATCATACCCATACAGTTTACGGGCGCTTAATAACACTTTGTGCTGTAGATTATCACTAACAGCTTCATTACAAATATATTCCATGCATTCGACAAGAAAATTGCCTCCACCCAGACACGGATCCACTATCTTGTCTGCATCCGCAAGTCTGTACATATTTTTAACCAGATAATGAATCATATATTTTTCTGTAAAAAACTGCGTCTGGCTATATCTATTATTCTTTGTAATCCTATTTGCATACTGATATGCCCATGATAAAATATTGTCTATTTCCGAATCATCCTCATAATCATGAATGAACTCCAAAACCAAATCCATCATTTTCTCGTCCATACCACATAATGTATCCGTCCCGGAAATATCTTTATAGATAATTTGATAAACATCATCCCTTAGCTGCTTTTCTCTCAAATAGTAAAGGCATAAACCGTTTGCGATAGCTGCCAGAAGATAAGTCTTTCGGAATGATGCATCTATACCAGCTTCATCCGCCCTTTTCCATAATTTTTTCAATAGTTTTTTTAACTCTTTTCTTACATTAGAAATCTCTATTTCTTTGGCAGGAGCAGGACTCTTTACCCTTGCATCTGCAGGTCTTTCAGCTTCTTTTGGTATCACCCACATATTTCCAAGCATTTTTGCCCCTTCTATCCTTCCTTCTCTGCACAGTATCTGTATACGTCTTTTGCTAATGTTCCATTTCTCTGAAAAATCCTGTATCGGTAAATAATCCATTCTGTACACTCCTTTTTTTCTAGTTATATTTTAGTCTCTTTTACGAACAATATCAATATTTTTCTCATCATATTATATGTAAATAACTTTTTACTACAAAGGGTTCGTGTGGCAAGCGGCATAAAAAATATAAAAAATTCATCTAACATCTTGACATTTATTCTTAAACCGTGCTAACATATCACCAGTTTCATAAGTTAAACCGTTGAAGCGGAGATAACGGCAATGATGCCTATACAGAGAACCCGTGGGGCTGAGAAGCGGGTAAGAAACAAGTTGTCAAATGGACCGCTGAGGGTGCAGTCAAATGCGTCATTATTTTTACGCAAAGTATTCTGCAACGTGCAGGCATACGTCAGTTGCCGGGAATATGTCAGTATTCTGCTAAGCGCACGGGATTCCCGTGAATCAAGGTGGCACCGCGGATAAAACAAAGTTTATTCGTCCTTGACAGAACTCTTCTGTCAAGGACTTTTTTTGTGCGTATTAGCAGAGTCAGAAATCAGAAGTGACATGCGTCATGCTCGCATGTAAGCAGGTCTCTTCTGGCTTATGACGAGCAACGCGAATAAGGAATGTTTACATTCCGAGTCTGCTGATATCCATGAACTCATACATAAAAAGTGGAGGTAACTATCATGAATTTTTTACCGGATTTAAATACTGTCAGACAAATAGCATCTGAAGGAAACTACAAAGTACTGCCGGTCAGCTGCGAAATCCTGTCCGACATCTGCACGCCGATTGAAGCCATGAGGATTCTGAAAAACATATCTTCCCACTGCTACATGTTAGAATCAGTTGCCGACAAGGAAAAATGGGGACGCTACACCTTTTTAGGATTCGACCCTAGACTTGAAATTACCTGCATAAACGGTGAGATGAAAGTCGGAAACATCCAGCTTAAGACAAACGACCATCCGGCGAAGTTCCTGCGTCAGATTCTTGCCGACTACAAAAGTCCCCGTTTTGACTATCTTCCCTCTTTTACGGGCGGATTGGTCGGATACTTTTCCTATGACTATCTCAGTTATAGCGAACCGTCAGTTCATGCCAATGTACAGGATACGGAAGCATTCAAGGATATTGACCTCATGCTCTTCGACAAGGTAATTGCCTTCGACAATTTCCGCCAGAAGATTATTCTGATTGTCAACATGCCCCTAGAAGACATTGAAAGCGGATACAACAATGCGGTTATGGAACTGAAGCAGCTTTGCAGCCTGCTCAGAAAGGGCAGTAAAAAAGACGAACCCGCCGGACGGCTTCTGGGAGAAGTGACACCACTTTTCGACAAGGAGCGATACTGTAATATGGTGGAAAAAGCCAAGCAGCATATCAAAGAAGGGGATATCTTCCAGATTGTACTTTCCAACCGGTTGAGCGCCCCCTTTGAGGGCAGCCTGTTAAACACATACCGCGTGCTGCGCACCATTAACCCATCACCCTATATGTTCTATTTCTCCGGAACGGACGTGGAAGTTGCCGGCGCTTCACCGGAAACCCTCGTCAAACTGGAAAACGGTATCCTGCACACCTTTCCCCTTGCCGGAACCCGTCCCAGAGGAAAGACAGAGACCGAAG
>CANOEC010000100.1 GCA_947564735.1 uncultured Lachnospiraceae bacterium
TTGTCAGGATTGGGAAACCGAGAACATTAAGCGAAGCTCAGCTTAGACATTTACGGGAGTTGCAGAACAGGGGATAAGAATTTCGGATTGAGTGAAATGGGTAAAGTCAATAAAAGCAGTCACGTAACAGAAATCCATAAAATTCCGGAGTGTGGCGGATATTTAATGTATATATTGGTGCTTGTATACACAAATCTTGACGAAAACCTGCTCCCTGTATATAATTATTTCATTATAGATGAATTGAATTAACTGAAAGGCATGATGAAAATGGGCAAGCAAGTATTGTTGATAAATGATCTGGCAGGATATGGAAAGGTGGCATTATCGGTCATGCTTCCATTGATGTCATATATGGGGTACCAAATATATAATCTTCCCACTGCGTTAGTATCAAATACGTTGGATTATGGCAAATTCGATATTCTTGAAACAACAGATTATATGAAGAACACTATTAAAGTATGGGAGGAATTGGGATTCTGCTTTGATGTGATAGCGACAGGCTTTATTGTTTCAGAGGAGCAGGTAAAAATCATAGAAGAATTTTGTCGAAAGGAAAGCATGAAAGGAACCCTGATATTTGTTGATCCAATTATGGGAGATGAAGGAACCCTGTACAATGGAGTTACAGAGCAAACGGTTGCACATATGAAGAAACTGGTAGGAGTAGCCGATTATATTGTACCAAATTATACTGAAGCGGCCAGACTTACAGGAGTGGAGTATCATGAATCTGCAACAATCTCGGAGGTAGATGAAATGATTCAAAGGCTTGGTAATATGGGCGCAAAATCGGTAATCATCACAAGCATTCAGCAGGATGGCAAAGATGTGGTTGCAGGCTTCGATCATAAAACGAAACAAAGATTTACAATTCCTTTTTATAACATTCCGGTCAGGTTTCCGGGTACGGGCGATATTTTTTCTTCCGTTTTATTGGGAAAACTGATGGAGGGAAACAGCCTGTATGACAGTACAAAAAAAGCCATGGACACTGTGAGCAGCCTGATTGAAAACAATAGAAACAATACAGATATATATAAGGGAATACCGATTGAGAAGGAGTTGGAGGTGCTTAAAATATGAAAAAACCTGGAATCCAGATCACATTGATTGATCAAAAAGGCACGAAAGGATGTCATAGGGGTCACAAAATAGGTGATAGTTTTGATTTTGATACAGAGCGTGGAAAACTCTGTCCTATGGCTATGCATGTTGCATTTCCATATATTGATATTTTAAGATACGGCGGCGAAATACCCGGACAGGAGAAGGGGACAGCGGTTTTTGCCTGCCCTGATGTGGACACATTAAATGTCTTTAAAATAGAACGGATTGATGTTTTGGATGACGATTCGCCATAAGGTTGGCTTTTAATTGTACGATGTGACTGGTAAGTTTGTGGACTATTGGTTATAGACGATGTATAGATAACAGGAGGAAATGATATGACTGTTTCAGAAATCATGGTTAAAATGGTAAAGTATTCAAAAGGAAATCTTCATGATATCAATCATTTTATGAAAGTGTATGCCTATGCAAAAACGATTGCAGAGTGTGAGAAAGTAGCGGATGATGAACAGAGAATAATAGAAATTGCGGCTATTATACATGATATTGCGTGTCCTTTGTGCCGGGAAAAATACGGAAATACAAATGGAAAACTTCAGGAAAAAGAAGGCGCTGTATTAGCTGAAGAATTCCTGAAGGGTACAGGGCTGTCGAACGAGATGGTGAACCGTATCATCTTTTTGGTCGCACATCATCATACTTTTCAGGAGGTTGACGGGATTGATTACCAGATTTTGCTGGAAGCTGATTATTTGGTTAATGCTGACGAATCCGGATATCAGGAAGCCAATATCAGAAATGTTATAGATTGTGTTTTTAAGACATCATCAGGAAAAATGCTTCTGCAATCCGTTTATGGGATTGCAGAAGGCAACCGCTGATTTGATAACAAATATGTATTTTGTAAACAGGTCAATCTGCTATGTATAGATTGACCTGTTTTAATTTGTGGCATTTGGACTTAATTCAAAATGAGAATGAAAGGTTTTCAGAAGCCCTTCTTTTTGCAGCTTTGATAATTCTACAGACATTGCTGCACGTTCTACACAGAGGAAGTCGGCAAGCTGCTGGCGGTCAAAGGGAATGTCAAAAGAAAGTGATCCTTGTCTGGCTGCTTCAGCAGATAAATAGGAAAGCAGCTTATCACGTGTTTTTCGCTTGCTCATGTGCGTTATCTTCTCGTTAAACAACAGGGTCTTTTGGGCAAAAGCTGTAATCAGGTTTTTAATCAGGCGGTTATGATGGCTGCAGGCAGCGGAACACATGGTAATCAGGCGGTTCATATTTATTTCCACAATTTCACAATTTTCTGTCGCAACAACACTGACGCTGAGAACTGCATCAGGAATGGCGGCAAAGGGTTCGGCAAAGTAGTCGCCCGGCATAAGATTTGTCATAACGTTCCGGTTTCCCCATAAATCTTCCTGAATGACTAAAGCAGTCCCAGACGCAAGCAGGCTGATACAGTCCGTACAATCTCCTGCCTGAAGGATGTATTGATTTTTGGCGTTTTTTCTGACTTTTGCTCCGATACACTTTAGCGAGGTTAAAATCTCGTCATCGGATAATCCTGCAAACAGCGGGCATTTTTTTAATACGTTTAAAAATTTTTCCAAAATCTCACCTCTTTGTTTGAATTCAAACATACTTGCTCTGCTTATTTTACTATAATGTAATCACCAAAGCAAGAAAATAAATAAAGGAGGATATCATGATAAAGTACGAGGAATGGAAGGATAAAAAGAAAGACTTCTTCAAAGTGGATGTACGCCATGTGCAGGGAAATTTCTTTCCCGGCTTACAAAGACGTGCCATGACGCTAAAAGCCGGGGAGGGAATTGAGGTCATACAGACTTTTGAACCTTACCCGCTATATAAGGAGATGGATATGCTGGGGTATATACATCATACAGAGAAGCTGGCAGAAAATGAGTTTCATGTCTGGTTTTACCGGACAGAGGAAAAAGAGCCGGAAGGCTCTGCACCATACCGTCCGCTTGCATTGCTGAATTATCCTATGATTGATGAGGACTTAGGGCGTATCGCGGCGGATTTTTGGCAGGCAACATGGCAGAGTGAGAAGCGCACTCTCCCCTATGAAATGCGTCTGCTTCTTTCCCTGACAAATGCAGTTGGCGCAGGAAGAATGAGGCAGGCTGTGCGGGAACTGGTAAAGGCATATATCTATGGTCTTGAATCCGCAGCGCTGGATGATGTGTTTGAACTTTTGGCATGGAATCAGGGGATCGGATTTTTCAGCTCGGAAATTGGACCTTCACCGCTTTTTCAAGCGTATAAGATGATTAAGACGCAGGAACAAAGAGGCATAAGCAGGGAAGAAATCTGCACCGAGATAAAAGAAAAGTTTGGCGAAAAAAATCAGGAAGTGCAAGTGTTGTAACAGGAAAGAAAG
>CANOEC010000101.1 GCA_947564735.1 uncultured Lachnospiraceae bacterium
AAAGGGGCTGGTTTTCAGCATGATTTGTGCGAATTATTTTTTCCTTTCAAAGCTGTTATAAAATTACATAATATTTATATAGAAAATTTCATGCCTGATACCCATGTGCCTGCATCGGGGTGGTGACTTAGTGATTCGGGGAAGGGAATTTGCTTTTTTTAAAAAAGTTGATAAAATGAAGGGGAGGCGGCATTGCAAAGAAAGGGCGGAACAAACCGGAAGGAGTGTAAGATGCAGGGCAGAAATGTAAAATATTCCATCAAAGATAAACTGGTTATGTTGTCTGCCGTGGCGGCAATCCCGTTTCTGATCATGGTCATCTATCTTATTTATGCGCTGCATAATTACAGCAGGGCATATGATACCATTGTGAGCAATATGGCGGTCGCAAATGACTACAATCTGAATTTTAAAGAGGAGATGGACGAGAGTCTGTATAAGCTGGTGGTCGGCGCGGCAACCTTTGAGACGATCAAGGATGATGACAGTCTGGAGGACCCGTATGTATTGATTGCAGAGCTGAGGGACGATTTTGACAAGCTGATGAGTATTACCGCAGACGGAGAGAGCCGTACATGGCTGCAGATTCTGATGCGAAATGTGGATACGCTGGAAGACCGTGTAGGAGATATCAAACAGAATCTTGGAGCTGAGAACAGTTATGACGCCAATATAGAGATGTTGGACAATAACATCTATATTATGACGGAACTGATTCAGGATAATATTCAGTATTATATTTATTATCAGACGCAGAGCATGGGGCATCTGACGGAACAGTTAAATGAAAGGGTCCATACGTTTACGGTATTTTGTGCGCTTCTGCTGGGTTTTAGTCTGATTATTGTGATTGTATTGACATTTATGATCGTGATGGGGATTATCAGTCCCATAAGGGAACTGTCTCAGGCGACGGAGAAAATTTCCCAAGGGGATTTTTCTGTCCGTGTGCAGGTGGATACGAACGATGAAGTGGAAGTGCTGGCAGACGGCGTAAACATTATGACGGAGAGCATAGAGCGTTTTGTCAGCAAAATTAAGGAAGACGAACGTAAGATGCGGCGTGCCGATCTGCGTCTTTTGCAGGAACAGATAAATCCGCATTTTCTGTATAACACACTGGACACAATCGTATGGCTGATTGAAGGAAATGATTCGGATAAGGCGGTGAATATGGTGATGTCTTTGTCTGAATTTTTCCGCCTTGTACTTAGCAAGGGAAGGGAATACATTACGATACAGGAAGAAGAGATGCACATCAGGAGCTATCTGGAGATTCAGCAGGTGCGCTATCGGGATATTATGGATTATGAGATTCATATCGCACCGGAACTGTACCAGTATAAAATTCTGAAGCTGACTTTACAGCCGCTGGTGGAAAATTCTTTATATCATGGCATCAAATATAAGCGCGCGAAGGGAACTATCATTGTGACCGGAGCGATGTCGGAAGGAATGATACATTTTAAAGTGGAAGACGATGGCGTTGGAATGAATCCGGAGGAACTTGATAATTTGCGAAAAGAGATTGTGAAACCGTGTAAAGATACGGGCAAGGGATTCGGGCTGGCAAACGTCAATGAACGTATCCGCATGAATTTCGGGGCGGAGTACGGTATGACGATTGATTCTGCGCAGGGCAAAGGAACGTGTGTGGAGATTGTGATTCCGGCGGTGTCCTATGAACAGACGGAAACGATGGAAGAGGAAGAAGATACGGAATTGTTATTGCAGTGAAAGCCGGAAAGAAGGGCGAATGAGAAGGCAAAGACAGGACTTGGAGGAGCGGTGTGGAAAAGGGTAAGATGAATGTTCATGTAAACAGGATAATGGTGGTGCTGCTTCCGGCGATTGTTCTGCTTATGATCATGCTTGGCTGGGGGTTAGGTCTTTTTACTCATATAGAAGAGGAGCCGGATATCAATGAGGCGTCTGACAGGATTGTAATTGGCGTATCGCAGCTTGGCAGTGAATCGGGATGGAGAACCGCCAATACGGAATCAGTGCAGAGGGCATTTACGAAGCAGAACGGGTATTTTATGATTTTCAGTAATGCAAGGCAGAAGCAGGAAAACCAGATAAAAGCGATTCGTAACTTTATCTCTCAGAGGGTAGACTACATTGTACTTGCGCCGGTGGTGGAAAGCGGCTGGGAGACGGTGCTGCAGGAGGCAAAGGAGGCTGGGATTCCGGTCATTGTGATGGACAGAAGCGTGAGCGTTGAGGACGAAAGCCTTTACGTTACGCTTGTGGGAACAGACTCAGTGGAAGAGGGTAAGAAGGCGGGAAGATGGTTAGAGGAACATCTGAAAGAGCGGCGTATGGCGGATGAAGACATTAACATCGTCGTATTGAAAGGGACGGAAGGCGCGTCGGCACAGATTGGGCGCACGGTTGGATTTTCCATGATAGCCGGGGAACATGACAACTGGCATATTTTGGAACAGGAGTATGCAGACTTTACTATTTATAAAGGAAAAGAGGTAATGGCGTATTTTCTGGAGAAATATGACGATATCGACGTGGTAGTATCACAAAATGACGATATGACGTTCGGGGCGATTGAGGCAATCCGTGAATCCGGCAGGACGGTAGGAGTGGGCGGCGACATTACGATAATTTCTTTTGACGCGGTGTATGAGGCGCTTGAGATGGTGGCGGAGGGGACAATCAATGTGGACATTGAATGTAATCCGGACCAAGGGGAATATATTTCCGAGGTCATCCGTATGCTGGAGAACGGACAGGAAGTTGAGAAGAGATATTATGTGGAAGAAGACGTTTACACGATGGAGAATGTGACGCAGGAAGTCTTGGACGCGAGGATTTATTAACGACGGAAGGGAGAACGGGATGCTGAAGGTGTTTTTGGTGGAAGACGAGAGTATTGTCAGAGAAGGACTCAGGGATAATATT
>CANOEC010000102.1 GCA_947564735.1 uncultured Lachnospiraceae bacterium
AAAATCAACAACTCGCCCGCTTAGATTTGCCCCGTCATAAAATACACCTTCTTCGTGATTATCTGCAATCTCGCCGCTGTTTTTCGCATCAGTGTTATTCATATCTTCCTGACCGCCCTCTGCCTCATTGCTGCTGTTTTTTCCATCCGCCGCAATTTCCTCGTTATAGCCGCTCTCATTTGTCATATGCACATCTGACGGCTCCGGCTGCTCATTTTCTTTTCCTGCACATCCCGCCATGCCCATACACAAAACCACGGACAAACAAAGAACTCCTGCAGCTTTCAACATCTTTTTTCTCATCTTCCATACCTCTTTTCTTTTTATTTGGCTTTTTGCCTGTTCTATGTTTCATTGAACATATTCAAAGAATAACATCCGGCCATCCTAAAAATCTCCTATTTCATCACCCAATATTAAGTATTTTTTAGAAGATTTTTAGGAATTGTTTTGCTATACTTAGTATAGGAATCTGACGGATTGGAGGCCGCTATGAAAATTCTATTATTAGAAGATGACAAATACCTGTGTGGCAATATAAAACAGCAGCTTACAAAAGAGGGATATATCGTGGATGCCTGCAATGACGGAGAGGAAGGTTTTCTACTTGCCTTAGACCAGGGAAACAGTTATGACCTGGCTGTTATTGACCGTATGCTCCCCGTTATAGACGGCCTTGCCATCATAAAAGCAATGCGGAATAAGAAAATACAGATTCCCGTTATTATCATTACCGGGATGTCCGAATTACAGGATAAAATTGAAGGGTTAGACAATGGTGCTGATGATTACCTTACAAAACCCTTTCACATCAGCGAATTATCTGCACGAATCAGGGCATTGACCCGCAGGCCGGCTATTATGGCCAGGCAAAACTGTCTTACTTACCATGATCTTTCCCTTGACATTTCAAAAAGACAGCTTGAATGCAGAAACAATCATTTGGTACTGACACCGACAGAATTCCATTTAATGGGTATCTTTCTTGAAAAGCCGGAGATCGTGCTTACGAGGGAGCAACTTATACAAAAGGTTTGGGAAACGGATGCAGACGTGGAATCAAAGAATCTGGATAACTACATCTATTTTTTACGAAAACGCCTCCGCACTGTCGGAAGTGAATGTGTCCTGGCCTCTATCTACGGCTCCGGATTTATATTGGAGGTAAAGCATGGTACAAAGCCTTAAAAGAAATCTTTATTTTTTGATGGTTGGCTCCCTCATGTTCATCTTTTCTATCGTATTCTGCCTGATGGTCCATGAAAATATAAAGGCAAAGAGGAATTCGGAACTGGCTTACTTTAACAGGATGACAACCACCCTTGTCCTACAATTAGAGCATGAATCTGATTATCAAACATGTTTAAACCTTTATGAAGAAAGGCGTGATATGTATTTTCAGCTTTCTTCTGATACCGGGCGTTCTCTTTACCAAAGTGAATATTTAGGAGACAACACTGATATTATTGATACCTTTTTAACTACATTGCTTGGTACGGAGGGCGATTTTACCTTTAGTCCATCCAGCTTGAAAGATTATTATTACAGCAGGCAGAGCGGAGCTTATACCATCGAAGCGTTAAACGGAAAAAAATATTATTGTGTAAACTGTCTGGTTGTCACAGATTATGGCAGCATATATACAGTTACCGCAATAAAAGAAAAATCCAGCTTTGCCACATTGTTAAAACCGAAATCCGGATATTATTTCTGTATATGGTGCGGCGTCCTCGTTTCTATTATCTGCCTTTCCAAAATACTGATCAGAAAGGCTGTAAAACCCACCGAAAAAGCCATGCAGAGCCAGAAAGACTTTATCGCTGCCGTTTCCCATGAATGCAAAGCCCCATTGGCAGCGATCCTTTCCTCCGCTGAAATGATTGAATCTGTACCGAATATTCCAGATACTGTTACGGATCATGTACGGGTGATTGATGCAGAGGTATCACGAATGTCCCGGCTTATCCGTGATCTGCTCCTGCTCTCATCCATTGATGCCGGAAACTGGTCTTTCCACATGGATGAGGTCAATGTTGACACGTTATTGATAAACCTATATACAAAATTTGAACGTATCTGTAGAAAAAAGGATATACAATTACAGCTTAATATACCAGATGAATGCTGTCCGCCGCTTTATTCCGATGCAGACCGGTTAGACCAGATTATCAGTATTTTTCTTGATAATGCGGTTTCATACTCACCGCCCGAATCTGAAATTTCATTAAACGCATCTGTAAGAAAAAATGAATTGATATTTACCATCATAGATCATGGAATCGGAATCAGCGAAAAAGAGAAACCATTTATCTTTGATCGTTTCTATCAAAGTGACAAATCCCGTACCCAAAGGGAGCATTTTGGACTCGGACTTAGCATCGCAAATGATTTAGTCCATAAACTGGAAGGAAAAATTAAACTGTTTGATACGCCTGGAGGAGGATGCACTTTCAAAATATTTCTTCCCTTAAAACAGCAATAGATGGCATGGAACTACTATTCTCCAAAAATAAGAAGTACAAAATGAAAAGGGAGCCAGTACTGCTCCCTTTTCATTTTTACGCTCTCGCCCTTAATGTGCCAGCTATTTAATTTTCATATATCCCTTTCAGCGTAAACTGGTCTAAGATATGCCCGTCCATTTCCCGGTGAAGTTCATTCAGCAGAAATCCCTTTTCCAACTCCAGCATCTTATCCAA